>VXPS01000375.1 GCA_009839425.1 Chloroflexota bacterium | reverse complement strand
GATGCAGGTTGAAGAACGTCAGGGGCGCTCGTGCTTCCCCGCCGGAGACGGCTGCGCAGGTCGAGGGGGAGGACCGGCGGCCTTCATCCCTGTTGAGGCACGCACACGCATGCGGAACGTGTTCCATGGGCCCGCCGCCCTCGCCGAGGCCGACGTCGTCCTCCAGGCCGTGAACGTCACGGTCTGGGGGCGTTGGCTCGTGCTGCTGGTCGTCGTCTTCCTGCTCGCCTACCGTCCGGGCTTCTGGTACCCGGACCAGGTCGCGCACATCTTCCTGCAGGCGCCGCTGGTCGTCTTCAACGGGCTCGTCCACTACCGCCTCCTCACGCGCAGGCCGGTAACGTGGCGGTGGATGCTCGCCCTCGGCATCCTGGACATCGCGCTGATCACCGCGAACGTCGCCGTGCGCGGCGATTTCGACAGCCTCGTCTTCGTTGCCTACTACCCGGCGCTCGTCGCTTTCTCCCTGGTGTTCACCTCGCCGTGGCTCGGCCTGGCTTGGGCGACGACGGCGGCCCTCGCCTACGCCGGCGTGAGCGCGGGGGCGGGGCCCGGACTGGACCTCGAAATGGGCGAGGAGAAGGCGCTCCTGGCACGCGTGGCGGCGATGTACGTCATCGTGCTGTGCATCTGCCTCGTCGTCCGCTTCGAACGGACCACGAGGCTGGCCGCGCTCGTGCGGGAGCGGCAGGCGCAGCGGGAGCGCATCGAGGCCTCCCAGGAGATCCATGACACGACCGCGCAGACCGTCTACATGATCCGTCTCGGCATCGACGTCGCCCTGAGCCTGGCGGGCAGGTCGAACCCGCAGCTGGCGGAGCGCCTCGCGGCGACGTCCGCGCTTTCGAAGTCCGCCCTGTGGGAGCTCAGGAGGCCCATCGACATGGGCGACATCGTCGAGGGGAAGGAGCTCAGGCGCGTGCTCGGGTCGCACACCGAGACGTTCGCCCAGGTGACTTCGGTCCCCGCCGAGTTCGTCCACTCGGGCGACGAGCCCCCGCTCACCCAGGAGACCAAGAGCGGCCTCTTCTCCATCGCCCACAACGCCCTCGCCAACGCGTTCCTGCACGCTCAGGCCGATAGGGTCGAGGTGCGGCTGGACTTCGGGGACGGCCAGATACTCCTGTCCGTCTCCGACGACGGTGTCGGCCTGCCCGCCGACTACGCCGAGCGGGGACGCGGCTTCAGGGGCATGCAGGCCGTCGCCGAGCGGCTCGGAGGGATGCTGGAGGTCGAGACGGGAGCGCCGGGGGAGGGGACGACCGTGAGCTGCGTCGTCCCCCGAAGGCCGGACGCAAGAGGAGATTGACATGTCGGAGAGCAACGGGGTCAGGGTGATGCTGGTTGACGACCATCCTCTCTTGCGGAGGGGGGTGCGCGAGGTCCTGGAGGAGCTCGGGGAGTTCGAGGTCGTGGCGGAGGCGTCCGGCGGAGAGGAGGCCGTGAGGGCTGCGGAGGAGTCGCGGCCCGACGTCATCCTCATGGACGTGATGATGCCGGACAAGGACGGCGTCGAGGCGTGCCGCGACATCATGGAGCTGCTGCCGGACACGAAGGTGCTGATGCTCACCGCCTCCACGCGGGAGAACGCCGTGATCGAGTCGGTGGCGGCCGGAGCGGCGGGCTTCGTGCATAAGTTCTCGGGCAGCGAGGAGATGGTGGATGCCGTGCGGCGGGTCGCCGAGGGGCGGATGGCGGTCCCGGACGACGCCGTGCGGCGCGTCTTCGGGCTCATACGCGGCGGGTTCGGCGCGATTCCCGGTCCGCGGGTGCTGACGGAGCGGCAGCGGGACGTCGTCGCCCTGTTCGCCATGGGCAGGTCGTACGCCCAGATGGCGGAGGCGCTGGGCGTCAGCTCCGTGACCGCCAGGAACGCCCTCTACCGGGTGCAGGACAAGCTGGGGCTGCAGTCCAAGCAGGAGATCGTGGTATGGGCCGTGCGGAACGGACTGCTGGATGCGGAGGACTGACGCGCCCCACCTGACGGCCACGCGGGGAGACAGAACGCCGACAGCGTGGCTCCCGCCGGTGCTTGCGGGCTGCCGGACGCCGCCACGCCTGGAGCGCGACGCGGGCTGGATGCTATGTTACGTATGGCGATGATTGGACAATGTCCAATGTATGCGCTACATTAGGTAGTAGCACGCTGGCTCGGAACAGGAGACATGGACACCATCACTAGGCCCAAGCAGTCGCTCGCCGGCATCGAGATGGTCAGGCGCCTTGCCCGGCAGGGAGACCGTATCTTCTCGACGGACCGCGCGAGGGAGATCGCTCCCGGCGCGGGAGTGAAGCCGCCCTACCTTGGCGAGGCGCTCCATCACCTCGCGAAGAACGGATGGATCGTTCCGCTGCGCCGGGGGCTGTACGCGTTGTCCTCCAGCGCACCCGGGGTTGCCCCCGTGCATGAGTTCGAGGTTGCCATGGCTCTCGCCGCGCCCGCAGCCATATCGCACTGGTCGGCGCTCCACTACCACGGCATGACCGGGCAGGTGCCGAGGGTGGTCTTCGTGCTCACCACTACTGAGGGCTCCGTCCCGCGCATGCGACGGGCTGGGTCCGCAGATCCGGGCGGCGGCTTCCCGGTCGGGGACGCGACGTACCGGTTCGTCCAGGTGCGGCCCCACCGCTTCTTCGGCACGGAGCAGGTCTGGGTCGGCGATGCCCGCGTCTCGATCACCGACCGCGAACGCACCCTGCTCGACGGCTTCTCCATGCCGCAGCACTGCGGCGACTTTCCTGAGGTCCTCCACGCTTTCGGGGCCGAGTTGGAGCGGCTCGACGTCGAACGCATGGCCGGTTACGCGTCGCGGCTGGGCGCCGCCACTGCGAAGCGCCTGGGCTGGGCGCTCGAGCATTACGGCTACGACGGCCCCGAGGTGGAGAGCCTGGTCCGGCTCCCCATCAAGGGCTATCGCGGGCTCGATCCCACCGGCCGCGAGGGCGGGGCGTACAACGGCCGGTGGATGCTCCGGGAGAACCTTCCGGGCATGACCGGGCCATGAGGCCGCTCCGCACACGCCTTGAGGAAGCCCGCCGGAGGCTCGGAGTTGCGTGGTACGTCCTTGAGCGCGACTACCTCCTGTCGTGGGTCTTGGCCGGCATCGCCAGCGTGCCCGGCCTGCAGAGCACGCTGGCCTTCAAGGGCGGAACGGCGCTCAAGAAGTGCTACTTCGGAGACTACCGGTTCTCCGAGGACCTCGATTTCTCCGCGCTGGAGGGTGCTCCGACGGGAGACGAACTGCTGTCTCTCGTCGGCGAGGCGTGCGAGGCCGGCGAGCGGCTGCTCGACGAGTACGCTCCCATCAGGCTCACCTACGAGCGCTACGTGGAAGGGGAGCCGCACCCCGGCGGGCAGGAGTCCTTCAACATCCGCGCCCGCTTCCCGTGGCAGCGCGACCCACAGACCCGTGTCAAGGTCGAGGTGACGATGGACGAGCCGCTCCTCTGGCCGGTAGGCGAACGGCGAGTCATCCACGACTACGAGGAACCCCTGGGCGCGGCCGTCCTGGCCTATTCACTCGAAGAGGTCGTTGCGGAGAAGCTGCGGGCCATCCTCCAGCAGGCCGCCATCCGCAGCGAACGCGGCTGGAGCAGGTCCCGCGCGCGGGACTACTACGACCTCTGGCGAGTGCTCGGCTCATACGGAGACCGGATGGACCTCGCCAACTTTGACGCCCTGCTGCGCGAGAAGTGCGCGGCGAGGGCAGTATCGTTCGATGGCCACGAGGACTTCCTTCGCGACGACGCCCTTGCCCACGTCGAGAGCACCTGGCAGCAATCGCTGGGCCCGCTGGTGCGGGGGCTGCCGCCGTTCTACATCGTCATCGACGAACTCCGCGCGCGGGTCGCAACGCTGCTGCGCCAAGGGTCAGGTACGGCCTGACGTAGCTCCGGGCTAGCGCCGTGGGTGCTGCATTAACGCGGTGACCCTGGTGCGGGATGCGCCCTGCTGCTGATGAGCGGCCTCGTACCCCTCGGGGGAGACCCCGACATCCGGTCAAGACCCTCCAAAGAGCCTGGCAAGCTCGTCACCTATGGAGAGTAGCCCATCCAAACCAAGCAGGCTGCCCAACCCCTGCAGGACGAGGGCTACGCCGACTAGGGCAAACAGCACCACTAAGGGCTTCGCCATCTCGTGCAGGAATCGCCCGGGTTCCTTCCAGTTGTGTTCCGGGTTGATTGCCCACCAGAAATACGCCATGACAATGGAGGACAGCCCGATGACCACGACTCCAACCGCCAGTCCGATGTCCGACTCGCCAACCAGCAGGAGCAGGAGGACGCCGAGGAAGAACAGCGCCGCGGCGGCCGCCAGCAGGGATAACTCTGCGCGCGTGTCCTTGTCCATACTTCCTCCACGAGAGGCATCGGGCCAGCGGGCATCCGCTGCCTCGAAGTTGTCGTGGATGTATGGTACGGCCCCGGCGGCCGGTCGGCCTAGGTTCGTTTGCATGCTGTCGATGCTGAGTTCGCAATCACCTGGCTGAGGCCTGTCGTGGAGCACTCCCTACGGACTCACGGGTAGCAACGGTTATCCGGACAGACCCACGTGAATCGCGCATTCCAACCTAGTGCCCGCTGTCGGGAAGGCGCTATTTTGAACACCATGCAGCGGCCTGACCGCAGGCGGGTACCATCACAGGGGGGCGTAGAAGAGTGGGGACAGACATGACGGAAGTACAGGAAGCCTCGCTCAGGGCCCTCAGCGCCGACCCCGCCCTGGAGCGGCTGGACGACCTCATCGGGGAGTTCAACCTGTTCGATGTGCTCCAGATCGGGCACCTGGAACTCCAGCACTCGTGGCTCGTCGCATGGTTGCTCGATCCCAGCGGCTCGCACAGGCTGCGTGACGCCTTCCTGCAGGCATTCCTCGCGCAGGCGCACGCCGTGGCAAGGGAACGCGGCATCGAAGTGCCCACACCCGGCGATGGAGTTGCCTGGCGGTCCGCCGACGTCGAGGTCGCGAGGGAGCGCCACTACATAGACGTCCTGGTCCTCAGCGAGTCTGAGTCCCTCGCTTGCATCATCGAGAACAAGATCTTCAGCAATGAGATTCCCGGCCAGCTCCGCTGGTACTTGGAAACGGTAAGGGCAACCTATCCCCGGCTCCGGCCGTTTCCCATCTTCCTGACGCCGGACGGCAGGAAGCCCCTGACAGAGCGCGACCGGGCGGCCTATGTCCCACTCGGCTACACACACGTCGCCGACATCATCGACATGGTGC
>VXPS01000176.1 GCA_009839425.1 Chloroflexota bacterium | reverse complement strand
GACAGGGCGGGGCGTAGGAGGCCGCGCCCAAGTACCAGCCGCTGCACATGTGCTCCATGCGAAAGATGACGGGGCGGCCGATGCGCCCGGCTTCAATGGCGGCCAACGTGGGGGCGGTGCTGGGGCGGTTGAGGTAGTTGTGCATGATGCCGGCGGGGATGTCGTTGCGCTTGACTTCGGCGATGATCTCGTCGGCCTGCTTCAAGGACGTGGCCAGCGGCTTCTCACTGAGGAAGGGCGTGCGGGTGCGGGCGGCGCCCAGGCAGACGGGGGCGTGGAACCGGTGAGGCACGGCGATGTCCACGGCGTCGACGAGGCCGGAGCGCAGGAGATCTCGGTAGTCGGGGAAACGGGCCTCAGACGGAACGCCGAAACGGTCGCTGATGAAATTGAGGCGCTCGGGCGTGGGGTCGGCCACGGCGGTGACCTGCCAGACGTCCGGCATGCGCTGAAGGACGGGGGCGTGGCCCTCTTCCTGGATGCGGCCGCAACCGATGAGGCCGATACGCAAGGGCTCGGCCATCAAGCGTTCTCTCCGGCGAGGTCAAAGCCCAGACGTTCGGTGAGGTAGCGGGAGTTGACTTCGAGGCTCTGGCGCGGGGGGGTCGGCGAGCGGTCGCGTGCGCCGGTGCGCCAGCCGTCGTAGCCCGCGTCGCGGGCCACGTCCAGCAGGGCGGGCAGGTCGACGACGCCAGTGCCCAGTTCGCCGAAGAAGGCGATGCGGGGGGCGTGGGCCTGGGCGCTGGCCACGTCGGGCGTCTCGATGTCCAGCTCGGGTACGTAGTCCTTAATGTGCATGTAGGTGAGGATGTCGCGGTAGCTGGAAGCCACTTCCACGGGGTCGTCGCCGGCCTTGGCGATATGGGCGGGGTCGAGCGCGAGCTTGACGAGGTCGGTGTCGACGGCGTCGAAGAAGCGGGTGATTTCGTCACGCTGCTCAATCACGGTGTTCCAGTGCGGGTGCATGCCGGCGACGATGCCCTTGTCGCGAGCGGCAGCGGCGACTTCGGTCGCGCCGCTGGCGAACCTGGCCATGTCCTCGGCGGAGGGCGTGCCGTCACGCCGGCCGGGGCCGAGCACTATGCGGTCGGAGCCCATCTCGTGCAGGAAATCGATGATGGCGAGGTTGTTGGCAATTGCGTCGGACTGCTGGGCGGGATCGTGCAGCGGACCGCCGCCGTAGAGGGCCGAGAGGCGCAGGCCGCGGGCCTGCAACATGGCCTGAAAGTCGTGGGCGCGGCCGGCGAACTGCGTGACGACGGTGCCGAAGGTCTCCGTGCCGGCGTAGCCGAAGCTGCCGATGTCGTCGATGGCCTCGACGAGATTGTCGCCCCAGGTGATCTGGTGGCAGGAACAGCGAAAGACGGCCACAGGACAACCTCACGATGCGAAGGCGCGGGAAGGCGCCGACCCCGGCGGCGTGAACGTACGGTTTGCGGGGCTGTGGGGCAACTGGGAAGGGCCTCAGGGTCGCGTATCGCGCTTCGCCTTGCACCGAAGAATTCGGAAGCCGCCATCGTGTGAGTTCTTGAGCATCACGGTGCGGACCATGCGGCGTTTCGGTAGGTGTTGAGCCAGACTGCTCCGACGACCAGACTTTCTGGATTGCCATGGAATCTAGAACCACGCGTCTGACCGACCGAGAGCGCCTGGGCGAGCAATATGCGGACGACACCCGGCTGGCTGTGCGGCAGGAAACGCATCGACGCTACAGCGAGCGTCCGGAGAACATTCCCAAGTGGGTGCTGGGTCTGCTTGCGCCACGAGCGGGCGATCTGGTGCTGGATGCAGGCGCCGGGAATGGCGGCTACCACCCTGCGCTGCAAAGCCGCCAGGTCAGGGTCGTGGCGGTGGAGCGCGAGATGGGGATGATCCGGTCGGCGTCGGATTCGTCGGCAGCGTTTGTGGCGGGTGACGTTGCGGCGTTGCCGCTGCCGACCGACTCGGTCGATCACAGCATGGCGAACCACATGCTGTACTACGTCCCCGACATTCCCAGGGCGCTCGCGGAGCTTGCACGAGTCACACGATCCGGCGGCCGCGTGGCCCTGACCACAAACGGCAACTGGCGCGAATCGCCGCTGCAGCAGCTGCACGAGCGCGCCGCGCGCGAGTTGGGCATCGACGCTGAGGTCGAGATCGCGTCAGACCGCTTTGGCGAGCACAACTTGGAGCAGGTGAGGGCTGTGTTTCCGAGCGCGGAGGTCTTTGAACAGGTGAATGCGCTAGTACTTCCGATGACGGAGCCCGTGGTGGCGTTCTATGCCTCCGGGCCGGTGGATGCGGTCCGTGAGCCGACGGCGGAGACGAGTCGTGACCTGCTGGCCCGAGTGCGCGAGTTGGTCAAGCAACGGATCGTGGCCGACGGTGAGATTCGCATTCCCAAGCGGCTTATCTGCTACCTGGCGTCGTCGCCTTAGAACGAGAAGGCCGGGGCTGCCTGTGCCACTATCGGCCGGAACCGACCAGGGTCAAGCGAGGTCTAAACGTGGCGAAGGGACTGGACGGCAAGGTGACCGTGATTACCGGCGCGGGGCGGGGCATTGGGCAAGCCATTGCCGAACGCTACGCGGCCGAGGGGGCGGCGGTGCTGGTGGCCGACGTTGATACGGAGGCTGCCGAGGCGGTTGCGGCAGGCATCGCTGCGTCCGGCGGCTCGGCTCGGGCGCAGGCCGCCGACGTGCGAAATCCCGCGGATATCACCGCCATGTTCGATGCCGCCGAGGCGGCACTCGGTCCGGTGGACATCGTGGTGAACAACGCGGGGATCGGCGGGGCCTCGTCCATCGCCGAACAGTCGATGGACGCGTGGGACAACATGTTTGCCATCAACGTGCGCGGGGTCTTCCTGGGCGTGCAGGAAGCGGCCCGGCGGATGGAGCCGCGCGGTTCCGGCATCATCATCAACATTGCATCGGCCGCCGGGAAGATCGCGCGGCCGTATATGGCCTGCTATTGCGCGACCAAGCACGCAGTAATTGGGATCACCCGGTCCACCGCCATGGAGCTTGCGCCGTCCGGCGTGCGCGTGGTTGCCCTCTGTCCCGGCATCGTGGACACGCGGCTGTGGCGGGAGGACCTGAATCCGGATCTGACTGAGTTGGAAGGCCGCGAGAACGAGTCGGCCTGGGACGTTCGGGTTGCCGGGATCCCGATTGGTCGTCACCAGGTGACGGAAGACGTGGCGAACGCGGCCTACATGCTGGCCAGCGACGACGCTTCGTACATCACGGGGATTTCGCTGAGCGTGGACGGCGGGATGGTGCTGCATTGAGCGAGGCGCCGTTTCCGACGTTCGTGGTGGGGAGCCTGCCGCGGCCGGTGTGGGTGCGGGAGCTGATCGAGCGTCGTAAGCGCGGCGAGGTAAGCACGGCCGCGGCCGAACGGGTGCTGGACGACGCGGTGCCGGAGGCGATCCGGATGCAGGAGGCGGCCGGGCTGGACTACGTGTCGGACGGCGAGTGGCGGCGCGAGAGCTACGTGAAGGTGTTTGCCGACGCGGTGGCGGGGTTCGAGCCGGACCTGATCGCGGGCGGCCGGGGGGCGGCGTATCCGGCGGTTACCCAGCCGCTGCGGCAGGAGCGGCCGATTGCGCTGGACGAGGCGCGGTTTGTGCAGCGGTCGACCACGCGGCGGACGCTGGCGGCAGTGCCCTCGCCCTACACGATCGCGCGCCGCATGTGGAGTCCGGAGCACTCCACGCGGGTGTATGCCACACGCGAGGACTTCATGGAGGCGTGCATTCCGATCATCAACGGGGAGTTGCAACGGCTGACGTCGTTGGGGGTGGACGCTATCCAGCTTGACGATCCGTGGCTGGCGTTGCTGGTGGATCCGGAGTACCGGGCGCGCGCTGGGATCGACGACGTCGACCACGAGATCGAGATGGCCGTGACGGGCGTGAACGGGGCGGTGAAGGGTGTGGAACACCCGCTGATCTCGGTGCATTTGTGCCACGCGCACGCCAACCGGCGGCATAGCACGCGCGGGCCGTATGACCTGGTAATCGGCGCTCTTGGACGGATGAACGTACATCGATTTGCCATGGAATTCGCCACGCCGGACGCCGGCGGGATCGAGGTGCTGGCGCAGTTTCCGGACGACAAGCTGCTGGGCCTGGGCGTGATCGACCACACGGACATCAACGTCGAGACGCCGGAGACGGTGGTGGAGCGGGCCGAGGCGGCGATGCAGTACGTGCCGGCCGAGCGGCTGACGCTGAATCCGGACTGCGGGTTTGCGCCGTCGAGTATCAATCCGATGGACCTGGACGAGGCGTACTTGAAGTTGCGGGCGTTGTGTGAGGGGGCTGAGTTGCTGCGGCGAAGGCACTGACAGTAAATCAACAGGATTCAGACTCTCGAGAGGAAGCTTGTTCGGAAGACGCAGACGAGCGCCGCCTGGCAGAGCGAGGGGCCGCTGTCGCCCGCTTCCGGCGGCGCCGAGCGAGGTTCAATCGCATCAAGGTGAATGCGGAAGAGATTCTGGCCGCCATCCGCGAAGGGCGCCGCCACTAGCAGCGCGTGTCTACGGCGAATTGGAGCGCGAGATGGCCGTACGGAGGCGCCAGAGGGCCTGGATGCTGGCGAGGGTGAGGAAGGCGGCGGCGGCGGCCGCGGCGTAGTCGAGGAGGTTGAGGCCCCAGCCGAGGTAGGCGATCAGGAAGGGGTAGTAGACCATCCAGGTCTTGATACTGACGGGTAAGGGCGTGCGGAAGCGGTCAGCCAGGTAGAGCAGGACGTTGGCCAGGGGGTAGGCCGCGGCGTAGGCCACGCCGATCTCGCCGCGGAGCGCGCCGACGGCCACGAGGCCGCCCACCACGGTGAGTTCGCGGACGTGGTCGCAGACCTGGTCCAGCAGGGCGCCGAAGTTGGAGGCCAGGCCGCGGGCGCGCGCCAGCTCGCCGTCCAGGAAGTCGAGGATCAGGGTGCCGATGAATAGCGCAAGGGCCAGGCGAGGGAAAGGGACGATAAGGAAGGCGACCACGAATCCGAGCGGAATCTGACTAAATGAGAGCGCGTTCGGGTGGACGCGGGCGGCGGCAAGTGTCGTGATAACCGGCCGAACGAGGTAGCCGCCGAGGCGTCGCAGGGGGGCTAGCAGCAGGCGTTCGAGGGTGGAGTAGGAGCCGGGGGGCGGGGGCTCGTCTGGACGGCCCTCACCCGGCCCGCTACCGGGGGGGGAGGGGGGGGGCGGGGTATTATAAACAAAAGAAGCGGGCGACGAACTAACGCGGGT
>VXPS01000243.1 GCA_009839425.1 Chloroflexota bacterium | reverse complement strand
GTACGTGCGGACCTCGCCCCGGGGCGGCGCGCCGAACACCTGCAACGCGCCGCGCCCGGGCGGGGGTTTGCGGGGGGGGGGGCCGCCCCCGGCGCCGCCGGCGGCGCCGGCGCCGACGACCGTGTGCAGTTCGTCGATGAATAGCACCGAGTCGGTGGAGCCCTTGATTTCGTCGATCACCTTCTTCAGGCGTTCCTCGAACTCACCGCGGTACTTCGTTCCGGCCACCAGCGTGCCCATGTCCAGCGTCAGCACGCGCCGGTCGCGCAGCGAGTCCGGCACCTCGCCCTCGATGATGCGTTGGGCCAGGCCCTCCACGATGGCCGTCTTGCCCACGCCCGGCTCGCCGATCAGCGCCGGGTTGTTCTTGGTGCGGCGGCTCAGAATCTGGATCACCCGCTCCACCTCGTCGTGCCGGCCGATCACAGGGTCCAGCTTGTCGGCGCGCGCGGCAGCGGTGAGGTCGATGCCCATCTGGTCCACGACCGGCGTCTTGGACGACCGCTTGGAGGGAGCGGTGGTCGCCGCCTCGCGGGGGCGTTCGCCCTGGCTCTGGCTTACGACCTGCACGACCTGCGATCGGACCTTCTCCAGGTTCACGCCCAGGCTCTCCAGCACGCCTGCCGCAATGCCCTCGCCTTCGCGTACCAGGCCCAGCAGCAGGTGTTCGGTGCCGATGTAGTTGTGACCCAGACGTCGGGCTTCTTCGATCGAAAGCTCAATGACCCGCTTGGCCCGCGGCGTCAGCGTGATGTCGCCGACGACCATGCGCTCGCCGCGGCCGATGATGAACTCGACCGCGCTGCGAACCTTGTTCAGCTCCACGCCCAGGTTCTTGAGGACCTGCGCCGCGATACCTTCGCCTTCGCGCACCAGGCCCAGCAGCAAGTGCTCGGTGCCGATGTAGTTGTGGTTAAAGCGTGTCGCCTCGTCCTGCGCGTAGACCAGGACCTTCTTGGCGCGCTCCGTGAACTTATCGAGCCTGTCGTTCACGGCAACCTCCGATAGCGGCGACCCAGAGCTTACGAACCGCTCGTGGTCTCGTCGCTCGCCTCTATTGTGGCATCCACGTCGTCGGATTCCGTAGCGATTGCCGCATCTGGCTCTTCGGGCTCCGCATCGACCGCGGCATCGGGGCTTTCAGCTACCGCGGCCAGTTCGCCTTCGACCTCGGGCGGCCCGTAGTCCTCGTCCGGCGGCGGGTAGATCTCGACCGGCGTCAACCGGATGCGGCGCCGCTGCGCGTCGATGCTCAGAATGCGGAACTGACCAATGTCGCCTTCGTTGACCATATGCAGCGCGGCGTTGCCCAGGTCCGATGAGTGCGCCAGGCCCTCAACCCCGTCCGCCAATCGCACGAACGCTCCAAACGGCGCCAGCTTCGTGACGGTGCCCGGAACGACTTCGTTCTCCTGGAAACGCGTCGTCAGGTCGGCCCAGGGGTCCGTGGTCGCGCGCCGCATGCTCAGGGCAATCTTTTTATCCACGCGGTCAAGGGCCAGCACGTAGACGTCGACTTCCTCGCCCGGCCGCAGGATTTCCTCGGGACTCTCCACGCGGCTCCATGAGAGCTCAGAGATGTGGGCCAGCCCGTCGGCTCCGCCCAGGTCAATGAACGCTCCGAAGCTGCAGATGTTGCTGACCATGCCCTTGCGGATCTGCCCGACCTGCAACTCGTCCAGCAACACCTCACGCCGCTGGGCGCGCATCTCGCGCTCGGCGACGCGCTCCGACAGGATCAGGCGGTTACGGCGACGGTCGAGTTCGATGATCTTGACGTAGATCTTTCGCTCGACCAGTTCCGACAGCTTGGCGTTCAATTCCTCTTCCGTCTCGTCGGCCGGCCCGCGCCGCAGGCTCGTGAGCTGCGACAGCGGCACGAAGCCGCGCGGGCCCACGTCCACCAGCACCCCGCCCTTGTTGAATTCCTGGACAGTGGACTCGATGATCGTGCCGTTTTCGAAGAGTTCTTCCGTGGCGCGCCAGACCTTCTCCTGCGCCGCCCGGCGTACCGAAAGCACTGCCGGCCCGTCGCCTTCGGGACGCACCACGTATACGAAGGCGACGTCGCCAACGCTGAACTCCGGCTTCGGCTCCTCGGAACGCGAATCCCATAACTCGCGTTGCGGAACCACGCCCTCGGACTTTAGCCCGATGTCAATCAACAGTTCGTCGGGGTCGACCCCAACCACCAGGCCCTCGATCACGTCGCCTCGCGAGATCCCCTGCATCGCGCCGCCCGGCTCGTTCAGCAGGTCTTCCATCGACTCCAGTTCTTCGATTGGCTCGGGCTCGGCAACCGAGACATCGGCTGGCGCCGCGGCGTCGTGAGTCGCACTCAAGCGAAGGGACCTTTCAAGATATGGGAGATATGCCGCCGACTTGAAGCGGCGACCTTGTCGAGTATATCAACGGCATAGGAAACGTCGGCATGCTCTTCGAGACGCCTACGGCATCACGAATCCGCCGTCGTAGCTGATGTTCTGGCCGGTCATGTAGTCGGACGCATCGGACAGCAGGTAGGCCACGAACCCGGCCACGTCCTCGGGCGTTTCAACGCGGCCCAGCGGAATCCGGGAAACCGCCTCGGTTATCACTTCCCCCGGTTGCTTGCCCAGCAGCCGGGCCCGCTCGCGGTCGATGTACTCCCACATCGGCGTATCCACGACACCCGGGCTCACCGCGTTCACCCGCACGTTGAGTGGCCCCAGTTCCATCGCCATCACGCGCGTCAACCCGTGCAGGGCCGTCTTGCTGGTGTTGTAGACGTTGGTGGCGAAGGAGGGCAGCCGCGATGAAGCCGACGCGATGATGACAATGCTGCCTTGCTTGCGTTCGGCCATCCGCTCGGCCACCGGATGCACGAAGTGGAAGGTGCCGTCCAGGTTGACCGACATCACCTGGCGCCAGATTTCCGGCGTCAGGTCCAGGAAGTTTTGCACCCGGATGATGCCGGCATTGGCCACGGCCCCCGTCAGCCCGCCCAGTGCGTCGTCGACCTCGTAGACCCACGCACGCACCGCCGCGTGGTCCGTCACATCCAGTTGGGCTGACAGTGCCTCACCGCCGCTGCTGCGGATGTCCTCGGCCACGGCGGCTGCCGAGGCGCCTTCCACGTCTGAAACCGCCACGGACCAGCCGTCGGCCGCCATCCGCAGCGCCGTGGCCCGGCCGATGCCTCGGCCCGCGCCGGTAATCGCGACGGCTCCGGCCATCGGCTTGCCTGCTACCCGTCCAGCGCCGGCGGCACGCCCACCGAAGCGCCGGTGGTCAGGGCGCGTACGCCCGAGTCGATGATGGCCACTACTTCGCGATTGAACCGGAAGCTCCCGCGCCCCTCGATCGGCAGGCCCTCGCGCACGCAGTGCGCGAAATAGGCCACCCCGCTGCGCCGCTCCGGCGCGGGCGGAGGCGTCTCGATCACCTCGCCCGCGCGCCGTGTGTCACCGTCGAAGATGCGCAGGTCCACGCCGTCTGCTGACGGCGTCAGGACCAGCACCCCAGTCTCGCCGCTCACCTCGATGTGCAACATCGTGCCCTGCGGCCCTGGGTAGCCAACCTGCACATGCGAGGTTTGGATGATGCCCAGGCCACGCGGGAACTCCAGCACGGCCGCCGCGCTCTCGTCCGCCCGCGCGTTGCGCTCGGTGACCGAGGCGCCCCGCGCCGCCAGGCGTCGCGGCCGGCCCATCCACAACAGGCACGGCGCCGCGCCGTAGCCCGCGTAGTCGATCCACGATCCGCCGCCCTGGGCCGCATCGAACAGCCACTGGAACCAGTCGGGCTGCTCGGCCTTGCGGGTGGCGATGGGGTTCCCCCCGCGAAAGACGTACTGCCGTGGCGTGCCGATGGCTCCATCGGCCACCAGCTGCGCCCCGGTCTCGAACGCCGTCTGCCCCAGCGTCGGCCAGTTGATCAGCGCCGGAATCCCGGCGGCCTCGGCCGCTTGCACCATGCGGTCGGCGTCAGCCAATGCGCTCGCCATCGGCTTCTCAATCAGCACCGGCAACCCGCGCGCCGCGCAGGCGTCCACGATGTCCGCGTGCTGGGTGTTGGGCAGGGTGGACGTGACCACGTCCAGGTCCTCCGCGTCGAACATCGCATCCCAGGTTTCATAGATCGCCGGGATGCCCCACTCGTCGCTGGCCAGTGCCCGCGCGCTCGGGAAGCTGTCCGCCGCCGCCACCACCGCGGCGTCTTCGAGTTCGCCCCATTGCCGGACCAGCGTGGGCGTATGACTGTGACGAATCCCGGCGATTCCGACGCGCAACGGCTTGGGCATGGGCGGCTAGCCCTTCGGATTGGCTGACGCAGCCGAAGTCTGCGACCCGCCCTGCCCGGGCGCAACCTGTACGGACTCGTCAAGGCGCACCCTTGGAATCAGGCTGCGGTCAAATTCGGTGATGCGCTCCCTCCCCAGCCGCTCCAGGTCGGTGCGGCACCGCAGCGCCGCCGCCCGTAGACCACGCACGTCCACGCCCCGGCAAGCCGGCTCGAAGGGCTCCAGCCGGTCCATCCCGTAGGACAGCAGATTGCGAGCGCCGCGAAAGTTCTGGCGCTCCAGGTGGTAGAACCCCACCCCGATCTGCAGGATGCCCCGATACAGGTCTCGCACCGGTCCCGGCTCCGCCAGCCAGGCCTCCTCCAGCGCCTCGTGCTGCTCGAAGAACTCCCGCGCGTTGAACAGCCGGATTCCTTCCAGCACCTTCGCCGGCAGCGGCCCGCGCCGCGCTGCCTCATCACCGGCAGATGCGGGGTCGGTCCGGCGGTTGTTCGGCTGCCTGGCGGGCAGCTCTGTGTTCATCGTCTGCGCTTCCGAGGCTGGGCGGCGCGCGGCTATTCGAGAGTATGACGATCTTCGGCGCCCGCGGGGCTATAATTCGGTGGTGAATCGGAGGGGTGTCCGAGTGGCTTAAGGAGGTGGTCTTGAAAACCACTAGGCGGGCAACCGCCTCGTGGGTTCGAATCCCACCCCCTCCGCCAGGTTGCTTCTCTGCGTCACCAACGCCTGGAGGAGTCGCATAGTTGGTCTAGTGCGGCCGCCTGCTAAGCGGTTACCGGGGGTGCTCCCCTCGGTCGTGGGTTCGAATCCCACCTCCTCCGCCACTGCCGGCGGATGAATCTGGTTCCTGGTCCGAAATACCAGCCAACCGTTCCGTCCAGCTTCCCCCGATACGGCTACGCCTTGTAACAGGCCACCCGCTGCCCCGTCCCCTTCTCCTCCAACGGCGGATGCGGGTTGTCGCGGCAGAAGGTGTCGGCGATGGGGCAGCGGGTGTAGAAG
>VXPS01000186.1 GCA_009839425.1 Chloroflexota bacterium | reverse complement strand
AAACACAATCTACCCGTCAAACGATTGACTGCATTCTTCAAACGACACGAAGCCCTGTACGACCAAGTGCAGCATCTCGCCCATTCAGCCGCCAAGAAAGCAGAGTTTGCACGCGACTGGAGAAATCGGCGCATCAGCCACTCCGATCTGGCGACGGCCGTCGGCAACGCCGAGCCCTTGGCTCCAGCCAGCCTGCAAAAGCTCACAAGCGCGTTGGATGCCATACATGCCGTCTTGAACGCGATCAGCAAGGAACTCCTTAACGCGGAAATCGCGAATCTCGTCACTGCCAGGCCTAGGGCGCGAGCGTTCTTGGCCTACGCCCGGCAACTGGCGGACTCGGTGAATTTCGTCGATGCCGCGATCGATCCGGATGGTGCGACCCCAATCACCGACACCGACGTCGCGGCCGTATTCCTGCGTCAGCTTGGACTCAGCCCCACGATGGAGAACGTCAAACGCGTTATCAGCCTGCGAGAGGCCGCGCGGAGATTCACCTGATCCGGCCTCTGCGTCCACGCAGTCGGCGTCCGAAGGCGATGATCGGACGATGGGCGATCCCTTCCGGCTGGACGTCGTCCAACAACGCCATGTCCAGAGTGACATCGGTTTCCCGATACTGTTCCCGCAGCTAAACTGCATCGCCTTGCCGTCCCCGCGACCGGTGAAACACGGCTCTGGCAGCGACCGTCCGGCTAGCAGCCTCTGGCACATCGCGGTGAGGCCGCCATCTCAATCGGGCTACGCGAATGCCACCAAAATCCGGAACAACCAAGATCGGAAGGAACGACCCCTGCCCGTGTGGCTCCGGAAAGAAGTACAAGCGGTGCTGCCTTCACGCGAGCGACGACAGAGGGTTCTTCAACGAAGCGAAGGCGCTACAACGCGCGATGTCCGTCGACCGATGCTCGGCTCCGCCCGGGCACCCGCAGAAGTGTAGCTCCACGTTCGCCAAGGCACACACGGTCCCGCGTGCCAGCCTGAAACGCATCGCCGCCAACGGGCACATCTTCTCCTTCGTCCCGAACGCCACCAACCTCGAGCGGCACGGCCCGAAGTTCCCTCCGCAACGCTGGGGCATCAACCGGGCTTCCACCTTCACCGGTTTCTGCTCGAACCACGACGATGCCATCTTCGCACCCCTGGAGAAGACCCCATTCGCCGGCACCCCCGAACAGTGCTTTCTCCTGGCGTACCGCGCGCTGGCCCGCGAACTGCACCTCAAGCAGTCGATTCTCGCGTACTGGGATGACCGTCTCCGCAAGCAAACGACCGTCGAAATCGTCCCGCCGCTCGCCTTGCTCACCCTCCAGGGCTTCCTCGACGGGACCCGCAAGGGCGTCGTCGACCTAGCGTCACACAAGAGCGCCTACGACCGGATCCTGCTCACCGGGGACTACCGCGACGTCAGAGCCCACGTCATCGAGCTGTCCGGCCCGCCCACCGTCATGTGTTCCAGCGGAATCGTCCCCGAGCACACCTTCGACGGCGAGAAGCTGATCGACATTCCGAGCCACAGGCAACGGCTCAGCCTCCTATCCTTCTCGTCGTTCGCCGACGCCACCGCCGGTTTCGTGGTCTTCGCCTGGGTCGAAGACGGGACCGACTACTGCAGCCGACTCTCACGGAGTCTGAAACGACTACCGGCCGAGACCCTGACGGCGTCCCTTGTCAGGTTCTTCTTCGAGTGTTCCGAGAACATCCACCTCCAGCCGTCTTGGTGGCAGGGGCTTTCCGCGAGCGTCCAAGATCGCCTGGTTGCGCGAATGGACGGTTCCTCCGAGTTCATCCCCCGAGACCAGGCACGCGATTTCCACTCGGACGACGGCGTCGCCTACGGCCGCTGGCACGTTGTCCAGCGGTACGATGTCGCGGCACCGATCACCTAGGCTAACGGCCCCCGTTCCGTCTTGCCGCCCTTGCCTCGCCAGTTCCGACTTGCGACACCAGCTCCGACTGCGGCTCCGACTGCGGCTTGCGCATCCAACGCAATTCAGGTAAGAGTGCGAGGTGAGTTCGGCCGACCAAGGGCCACGAGCGTGAGCGAACGCCAACCCAACACCTCATCGCCGCCGCGGACAGCGCCCAAGCCGCCGCCAGTCCAAATTGACAGCAAAGGCCGTCTCTCGGTCAAGACCCGTGACCTCGCGTCCAGCGAAGCTTTCCGCACCCGACTCGGCGGCATGGTCGAACTGGCCAAGACGCACCCGCCCAAACCCTAGAGTACATAGTCCCAGTGGGCCTAGGGCTTCTTTTGGTGCCGGCCCTTGCGGGCTACCTCTTTCTCAACTGGTTTAACGGCACTCGTTACTCTCTACCCCGGGAGACCGGGTATCACGTTGTATTCCGGTCCGCTATCGCGGGCGTTGTGTTGTTTTTCATCGCGCGGTTAATCGTGGTGTTCGCCAACGCCTACGTTCCCATCGTCAGCGAGTGCTGGAAGGCCATCGTCCCTCTCGACTACTCCGGAACCGCCGCCGGCACGTTCGTCCTCGCGGCGATCCTGCCGTTGATCCTCAACACCCTCTCCCGATTCGGGCAATTCAACTCGCGGGAGAAGGCCGCCGAGGCGGCCGGCGACCAGATCAGCCTGATCATCGACCAAGCGATGCTGGAAGGCCGCTTCGTCGAACTCTCGCTCGCCAGCGGCAAGTCGTACGTCGGTTCGCCGATCCAAGGCACCTTCGGCCACCGCGACGGCGGAGACGTCGCCCTGATCCCCATCGCAAGCGGCTACCGCGACAACGACTCTCGGAATCTCGTCATGACCACCAACTACGCGCCCGCCATCGAAGACCAACTGTCCGACCTCGCGTTGGACGACCTCAAAGTCGCCTTCCCCATGCGCGACATTGTTTCCGCCCGACTATTCGACCAAGAGCTCTACGCCTCATTCCTGGACGACAAAAAGGGCGGCTCTTCCTGAGTCGATCGCCATGTGCGCGTCACGTCGTGGCAGATCTCCGCGACACCGCTGCCACTACTGTCCTTTTTCCCGTTCAGATTTGGGTTTTTTCTGCCTTTCACGGTATTAGTTAGAGGTTTCCAAGCCACAAGAGGTACACGCCGAAATGAGAACTACAACCGCCGAGAAGTACCGTTACGGCTGCCCGAAGTGCGGCGACCGGCTCTCCCGCGACCGCGCGGGCAAGGGATGGGTCAGGCACCTCTCTAACCGCCGTTGCCGCTACGAAAACGGCATGAAAGACTGACCGGATGGATTCCCGTGCATCCAAGTGGGCGTGGTGGGCGACCTTCGGCGTCACAGTCGCGAGCCTGGTCGTCGCTGTCGTGATGTCGCTTGGCGGCTGGGCGGAAGCCGCCGAGTACCGAATGGTGTTCGTCCTGATGGCGGCGACCGGCACGATTGTCGCCGTCGCTATGGGCGGGCGTAGACTGGTCTACTGGCACCGGAAACAGCGCTTGGCAAGGGAGTCCCGGTCGCCGGATTCCGAGATCGCCTTCCGTGAAGGGTTTCACGGCGCCGCAGATGGCTTCGTAGTCAACACGGAGCTTAGGGGTTCGAAGACCCTGCTAGACATTCGGGATGCCGCCGGCGCCAAGTTCGCCGAACGGATTGTCGCCTTCCCCGACATCGTAGAGTGGCTGTCCCGAGGCGCGCCGGACCCGATCTCGGGCAACCAGACCGTTCCCCGAGCGGCATTGCGGAAGTACCGTCAGGGATCCAGGAAAGACTGGATCAAGCCGGAGCAAATGGCGGCCCAGCTAATCGAGAGCGGAGTGTTCGATACCCACCCGCCGAAGAGGGCGGCAAAAGGGCTCACCTGGGGTCGCTAAGCGGCAGTTGTACAGCCATCCAGACAGTCCCCCTTGGCCCTCTTTGTTGGAGTTGGGCGATCCCCTTTGGGGCCGGGCTCTCGTGCTTCGCACCGAGCCTCGTTCCGAGTCTCGGCCCTGGCGGGCTTCGATCCCTATCGCGGAGACTGCTAAAGACTGCTCAATACGCTCCACACGTTCGCTCAGCCGTCCCGCGAGACATGTACCCCAGCCTCCCCCGAACCGACAGGGCACGCCGACCACGTTCCAGAAAGGCCCGCCCGGACCCGCGAAATCTCGCCCCGCAGCACGTAACGAAACGAGTAACCGGAATGGACAAAAAAGGAATAAATCATTAGAATCAAGGAGTTGATGCAGCTACAAAGCGGACGCGGGGGCAGGGCGACGAGCTGTCCGCTGACCGAGATACCTTCGGTGATCTCGACGTTGAAGCCGGTTCCCTTCCGATGGGGGAACGCCGCTCCTACGCGGGTGTAGCTCGTCCTCTCCTCGCCGTCGTTGCCCTTGTAGTTCTCGGTGACGAAAACGCCAAGGTACTTCGGCATGGCCGGAGCCTGTTCGGACTTCTGTGTCCTTCGAGCTGCCATGGTCTTTCTCCTCAAGCAGGTTGACGAAAAGACCCGTCGGTGCCGACCTTCCCTTCGGGGCGGTCTGCCCCTCCGGGTCGGTCTGACGTGCTCACAACGCCGCGGTTTTGGCGGCAACGTCGGCATGGCCGACAAGTAAGCGGAGCCTTTCTAACGCGGTCGAAAAGAGGCGGTCAAGCGCCGCGTTCTAAGCATCTGCTAAGCGGAAAGGACCGGGAGAAACCGCCGGGCGGCGGGGCGTTTCAGGCGGTCTCGCAGCTTTTTTCGAGCTCTTCGGCGGCCCATCGCGCGGCCCGGGCGAGAACCGTCCCGTGGCAGGGCTTCGGGTGGCACCAGCAGGCGAGCGGCATGTTGGCGATGGCGGCCAGTTCGTGGAGCGGCAGCTCGCCCGAGCGGATGCGGCGCCACAGGTCGCGGCGGTAGCGCTCGATGACGTCGTCGCGGTTGCCGAAGCGCGTCGAGATCGGGAAGGGATTGCCCCACGGCGTGGTGCGGTCCACGCGGACGATCCCCCGCTGCAGGAGCGCCGCCGCGGACGTGTCGCCGGGGATGTGCCTCAGGTTGAGGACCTTCGCGCCCCCGGCCTGGAGGTGGAACAGGGCGTGCGCGTCGCTGCGGGCGCGTCGGTCCGGCTGTCTGCGGGCGGTTCTGGACATGGTCGGTCTCCGGCGGTCGATTTCCCACGGGACGGGTCCGCGCGGGGAGCGGCCGGTCAAGGCTGCCGCCGGAGGCAACCCGGTTCGGATTCGCTGCGCGCCGGTGCGCGGCGGCACCCGCAGGGCCGCCTTGACGGGCCGCGGGCGCGGACCAGGCTGGAAGGAAATCGACGCCGGGAGCGGCCCGCGTAGCGGGGTCCACGGCTATCGGCGGGGGGCAGGGGATGAGGGACGGCGGGACCGGGCGCCGGGGATGACGCATGAGGC
>VXPS01000070.1 GCA_009839425.1 Chloroflexota bacterium | reverse complement strand
GCCCCAGACCGCATCCGGCTCGGCGAAACTACTCGACCATCTGCTCTATTGCGGCAAACTACCGCGCTACGCTTTCCCGACCGATGTCGCCACCTTCCACGTTTTCGATCAAGGCCGATCCTCCCGCTTCCGCCCCATTATGCAGTTTGCACCCCAGCAGGGGCTTTCCGTTGCCCTCTCCCAGTACGCCCCTGGGAAGCAGGTCTGGATTTCGGGAAAGTGCTACCGATCAGGCGCGATTTACTCGGTGAATCCAGACGATCGCTTCACTGCTTGGACCTCCAAACGGATCTACATGGAGTGCAGCGAGTGCGGGTTCGCGCGCACGTTCCCCACCGGGCAGGCGCAACGAGGGGAGACTCGCGACTGCAAAGCATGCGGTGGCGCACAGTGTTTTGGTCCCGGGCGCTATTGGCTGCGACCTCCCGGTTTCGCGCACCCCGTCGACACAGAGGAGGTCACGTCACCAGACGATATGCCGGACACCAGCTACGCGACGCGAGCGAAACTCACGATGGACACACCCGACGACGCATCCGGCTGGGTCGCTGTCAATGATCGGGTGCGCGTCATGCGTTCCCGCCAGCATCTCCTTGTCTCCAATACTGGCCCGAAGAATGACGGGTACACCTACTGCACCAAGTGTGGTCGCATCGAGGCTAGCACCGGTCCGTCGCCCGCCCTGATCGGGCCGCACGCCAAGCCCTATCCCGACGACGACGACAAACGCATCTGCGATGGCATTAGTCCCACGCGGCACCTAGTCCTCGGCACGGACTTCATCACGGACATCGCCCTGTTCTCCATGCGCGTCGCCCAGCCGCTAAGTCTGAAACCGGGCCACTCCTCCACCGCCGTCGCGCTCCGAACAATCAGTGAGGCCCTCGCAAAAGCGGCTTGTTTGATGCTCGAAGTCGAGCCCGGCGAGGTAATGGCCGAGTACCGACCCGCTCTGACCTCGGCGGGAACCATCGGTCTCGAGGCCGAGGTGTTCCTTTACGACACCTTACCGGGGGGTGCCGGTTTCTCCAGCCAGTTGGCCGAGTCCGGAACTGCCCTGTTGCACGCTGCCTTGCACCTGATGACCACCTGTCCTGAGAACTGCGATGCATCCTGCTACCGATGCCTGAGGAGCTTCAAGAACAAACTCGAACACAGCCTTCTTGACCGTCACGTTGGCGCGGAATTGCTCGAGTACCTTCTCACCGGCAACCTCGCCAGTCACACGCACGAGCGTCTACGCATCTCCACCGCCCTGCTGTACCACGACCTGCGGCGCCAAGCCCCTGAAGGCACTCGGCTCGATCTCGATGCCCATGTCCCCGTTGACGACTCACCCGTGACCGCCCCAATACTCGCCAAGCTGCCTGGGGGCCACCCGTCGGTCGTCGCGCTAGCCTCGCCACTGACCCCCGGCCATGCGGCCGACCCGGCGCTAGCCGCGGCCGATCTGTCGCGAGCAGGAGTCCCGTTAGTCGTCGAGAACGAGCTAGTTGTACGCCGGAACCTCCCCGCCGCCACACGTAGGATCATGACGTACCTTCGCCGCCGCTGACATACTGCGACTCTGTCTCTCGGTTTGTACGTCAAATTGTCCAAACCGATTGGCGTGGCGGGGGTAGTCGTCGTGCTCTTATGGTGCTATCGGGGGCAGGCGGCAGAAGGTTCAAGGCTCCTCGATGCGGTCCTCTACCCAGTCGGTGAGTTTCGGGTAGACGGTCTGGTCCAACAGCGTAGGGTACGGCGGCCTCGTTGAAGACCTTGCGGATCGCCCCTCTGAGCCTGTGGTGATCGTCACCGGTGAAGCACTCCACACCGTGCAGGTCGCGCTCGCGGATTTGCACGAGGAAGTCCCCCCAAGCGCCGCGCCTCTTGCGGTTGGCCAACTCCACGCCGACGATGTGACGGTGGCCGTCACAGCCCACTATGCCGCTCGCGATCGGCACTGCCCGCGAGCGGACCGGGCCGCGCGCGCGCACCTTCTCGTAGCGGGTGTCGAGTGTCAGGTAGGGCATCGACCCCGCGAGTTGCGCCCGGCGAAGGCGGTCAGCGTCCGGTCCCTGCGCTCGTTGATACGCGAGATGGTCGACGGCGACACGCTGCGGCCGCGCCACTCCTCGGTGATCCCCTTGACGTTGTGCGTCGAGACGCCCCGGCCGTACATCTCTGCCAGGGACGCGCTCACCCCAGGGCCTGCTCGGAGCGTTCGTCGCCCAAGCTGGTGCGAACGCTGTGCGGTTGAGCAAGAGTGCCTATCATGACGCCAAGGTAGCCATCAGGATCGGACCGTGTCAAAGGAAGATACAGATCTGGAAGGGGCGCGAAGCAAGCTGGACGAGCTCATGCGCGACCTCGCGACTGTCGAAGAACGTTTCGCCGACATCCAGCGGGAGCTGGACGAGCCGACGAGAACCGTGACGGGATCGGTCAAGGATCCGGTGATCGTATCGGTCAAGAGGATCAGGCACTTCTGGGCGAGGTTGGAGAAGGAGCCCGGGAATCCGGTAATGATCTGCGGCACGACGGACGGACGCATCACGAGTTGGCGCAATCTCGAGGACGCGTTGAAGCAGGCCAACGCGTTGGACAAAGAGATCGAGGCGGTGATCCTCAAGAATGAGCGGAGTGCGGCTAGCGGCAGAGTGGAGCTGTACCCGAAGTGGGAGCGGGCGCCGCAGCTACACGTCTTCGGAGAGGAGACCAAGGCAGAGCGCCTGTTCGCAGACCTGCAGGAAGAGCTCAACGTGGGTTTAAGGGGGACGCCGGGCTACAGATTGTTCGCGATCCATGGCCGTGCCGCAATACGGTGCATAGCGGTGATTCTCGCCGGGTATGCCTTCCTGAAGAACCTAGACCCTTTGGCTGACGCCACCGTGGGTGTGTTGGCTAACGCGGACAATTCGCCGCTGATAGTTGCCGTGGCCTTTGGCGCGTTGGTATGGGCAACGTTTTGGATCATTCAACGACTGGACAGCTGGCTAGGAGCGGCAATCCGGCGCTACTGGCCAATGGTCGTCGTAGAGATTGGGAACGGCAGGCAAAGAGAACAAACAGCAGGCCGCGTCCGCCAGTTTGTTGTCACCGGGTCTGTAGCCCTAGGCGTAGCGGCTTTCGGATGGTGGGTTACATAGGACCGACCTCACAAAGTGGAGGCAACGCTCAAAGCTCGGACTGGCATGGCGCCCGCTTGGGTGAACACTCATGAACGCGGCGGCATCAAACGTCCCTTCGTTCACGCCAGCGATCATCGCACGACCCTCGCCAAGCAAAGTGCGCAACTCGTTTGTCCAAAGCGCGCAGTTTTCGCCTGACATTGACACCAGGCACCAGCACATGCCGCTCGCACCGAAACGTCGCCGAATTCGCCACCTTCCGCCGCATATCTCGTCCTCGGGTGACGGGTGGACACTCCGGGCAGCCGGTATGATCAAGGCTGCCATGGCCCCGTCGTCCTCCTGGAACAAGGCCGGGGACGCCGCGGCCCCTGAGAACCTATCCCAATCCAACACTCAGGAGCGAGCCATGAACCGACTGCAAGACCGCCCCGTCATCGTCACCGGCGGCGGTAGCGGCATCGGCAGGGGCACCTGCCTACGCATCGCGGAGGAAGGCGCGCGGGTGACGGTCGCCGACATCCGCCTCGGCATCGCCGAGGAGACTGCGGAGCTGGTGCGCGCCGCCGGTGGCGAAGCCATCGCGGTCGAGTGCAACGTCGCCGACGAAGCGCAGGTGGCCGAGATGGTGTCCCACACCGTCTCGGAGTTCGGCAATCTCTGGGGCCTCGTCGCCAATGCGGGGACCGCCGGATGGGGCTGGATCCACGAGACGGACCTGGCGGACTGGCAGTTCGTGCTGGACGTCAACCTCACCGGCCCCTTCCTCTGCAGCAAGCACGCCCTGCCCCACATGATGGCGGGCGGCGGCGGGTCCATCGTCATGACCTCGTCCATCGCGGGCTCGGTGATCGGTCCCGGGGGCTCCAACGCGTCCTACGCCACGTCCAAGCACGGCCTCATCGGGCTCGCGAAGCAGATCGCCGTGGACTACGGCAGCTACCACATCCGCGCCAACGCGATTCAGCCTTCAGGGGTGGACGGCAGCAACTTCGGCAAGCATGCGGCGGAGGATCGGGAGCGGATGAAGACGCCGCGGGCCGAGCTTCCGAGGGGGAGAGGCTGGCTGGCGATACGGCGGCAGGGGAAGCTGAAGGAGGAGTACGGGGCGACGATCGCGTTTCTGTTGAGTGACGATGCCGGGTATATCACGGGGTCGGCGGTGCCGGTGGATGGGGGGTTTCTGGCGACGTGAGGAGTCGCGGACGGATGGCCGCCCCGCGTGTTGCGCCGGAGCGTTTGAGGCAACGCCCTTCGATCCGCCGTGCCAACGGCTTCGCGCGATCCGACCGCACGTGACAAGAGCGGCTGTCGTGCGCGCTAGCAGACCGCCCGGATTGGCTATCATGACGGGCTCTGCGCAGACCGCCATCGGGGGAGATTGAGAGTGCACGATCTGGTCATCCGCAACGCAACCATCGTGGACGGCACCGGCGCTCCGGCGAAGAGCGGGGACGTCGTGGTCGACGACGGGAAGATCACGGAAGTCACGTCCTCGGGCTCCAACCCGGTCAATGCGCGGCGCGTCATCGACGCCAAGGGCGACCTGCTGACCCCCGGATTCGTCGACATCCACACCCACTACGACGGCCAGGTCTGCTGGGACAAGCACGTCACCCCGACCAGCTGGCATGGCGTGACCTCGATCGTCATGGGTAACTGCGGCGTCGGGTTCGCCCCGGTGCGTCCCGGCACGGAGGACCGGCTGGTGGAACTCATGGAGAGCGTGGAGGACATCCCCGGCACGGCGCTCCACGACGGCATCCCCTGGGGCTGGGAGTCGTTCGCCGAGTACCTCGACGGCATCGACACGCCCTACGCGGTCGACGTGGGTACGCAGGTGCCGCACGTGGCCATGCGGCTCTACGTCATGGGCGACCGCTGCTACGACGACGCGACGCCCGAGGACATGGTCGAGATGCGCAGGCTGACGCGCGCGGCGCTCGAGGCGGGCGCGCTGGGGTTCTCCACCTCGCGCTTCTACGGGCACATGGACCGGGCGGGCAACCTGGTGCCGGGCACGCGGGCGTCCGCGGAGGAGATGAAGACCATCGGCAGCGCGTTCGAGGGGCTCGATTTCGGCACGATGGAGTTCGTCTCCGACAGCCTCAACCAGCCCGAGGAGCTGGCGTGGATCGAGCACATCACGCGCACCACGGGCTGCATCGTCACGCCGCTGATGACCGCGGGTCCCGCGCCGG
>VXPS01000124.1 GCA_009839425.1 Chloroflexota bacterium | reverse complement strand
ACATCTCGATCATCGAGATCGCCGAGGTGGACGGCGAGCACCAGTTCGAGGTGCTGTCCACCAACGGCGACACGTTCCTCGGGGGCGAGGACTTCGACCTCAAGATCATCGAGTACCTGGCCGAGGAGTTCAAACAGGAGAACGGCATCGATCTCAACACCGATCCGATTGCCCTGCAGCGGCTCAAGGAAGCGGCCGAGAAGGCCAAGATCGAGCTCTCCTCAAGTACTCAGACCGAGGTCAACCTGCCGTACATCACGGCGGACAACACCGGGCCCAAGCACTTGGTGATCAAGCTGACCCGGGCCAAGGTGGAAGCACTGGTGGAGGATCTCGTGGAACGCACCATGGGCCCGTGCCGGATCGCGCTGACCGATGCCGGCCTCGCCGTGGGCGACATCGACGAGGTCATCCTCGTGGGCGGCCAGACCCGCATGCCGTTGGTGCAGGAGAAGGTCAACGGCTTCTTCGGTGCCGAGGCACGCCGGGACGTCAATCCGGACGAGGCGGTCGCCATGGGTGCCGCCATTCAGGCCGCCGTCCTTTCCGGAGACGTCAAGGACGTGCTGCTCCTCGACGTGACGCCGCTGTCCCTCGGCATCGAGACCCTCGGCCAGGTGATGAACGTGCTGATCGAGAAGAACACCACGATCCCGGCCAAGAAACAGCAGGTCTACTCCACGGCGGACGACAACCAGACCGCGGTGACGATCCACGTGCTGCAGGGCGAGCGCAAGCAGGCCGCGCAGAACAAGTCCCTCGGGCGCTTCGACCTGACCGACATCCCGCCCGCGCCCCGCGGCGTGCCGCAGATCGAGGTGAGCTTCGATATCGACGCCAACGGCATTCTCAATGTTTCCGCGAGGGACAAGGCGACAGGCAAGGAGCAGTCCATCGTCATCAAGGCGTCGAGCGGTCTCGCCGAGGAAGAGATCGAGCAGATGGTCAAGGACGCCGAGGCGCACGCCGACGAGGACGCCCGTTTCGAGGAGTTGGCGAACCTGCGCAACCAGGCGGACGGCCTCGTGCATGCTTCGCGCAAGATGGTCACCGAGGCGGGCGACAAGGCCACGGACGCCGAGAAAGAGGCCATCGAAACTGCCGCCAAGGATCTTGAGGAAGCCTTGAAGGGTGAGGACAAGAGCGCAATCGAAGCGAAGGTCCAGGCACTGACCGAAGCGACCGGTGGCCTGGCGCAAAAGATGTATGCTGACCAGGCGCAGGAAGCGGCCGGGTCCGACGGCGCACAGGCGAACGCCGGTGCGTCGGCAGGCGACGGGGCGGACGACGCCGTGGAGGCCGAGTTCGAGGAAGTCGACGACAAGGATCCCAAGAAAGACGACTGAGGCCGCGGCCAACGCCCGAAGAGGGTGCCGCGGCGAGGGAATAGATGGCCAAGCGCGACTACTACGAGGTCTTGGGCGTCGACCACGGCGCCACGGAAGCGGAGGTCAAGAAGGCCTACCGTCGCCTGGCCATGCGCTTCCACCCGGACCGCAATCCGGACGACGCCAACGCCGAGGAGAAGTTCAAGGAGGCCACCGAGGCCTACGAGATTCTCGCCGACCAGGAGAAGCGCGAACGCTACGACCGCTTCGGCCACGCCGGCGTCGAGGGCATGGCGACGGGCTTCGACGGGTTCAGCGGCAACTTCAGCGACATCTTCAGTGACATCTTCGGTGACATCGGCGACATCTTCTCGGGCGGCCGCGGCCGTTCCCGGAGTTCCGTCCAACGTGGCGGCGACCTTCGCTACTCCCTGGACATCACCTTGGAACAGGCGGTGGCCGGAGACAGTGTCGAAGTCCAGGTGCCGTCCCTTCACGCCTGCGACGCCTGCGATGGAACCGGGGCTACGCCGGGAACCAAGCCGGTGGACTGCCCCTCCTGCGGCGGTAGCGGCCAGCTACGCGTCTCCCAGGGGTTCATGGCGTTCCAGCAGACGTGTCCCCGCTGTCGGGGCGTCGGCAAGGTCATCCAGGATCCGTGCCGCGCGTGCGGCGGCGGCGGTCGTGTCGAGCGTCGCGAGACGCTGTCGATCAAGGTGCCGCCGGGAATCGACGATGGTGACCGGCTGCGCCTGACGGGCAAAGGCGACGCGGGCATGAACGGCGGGCCGCCGGGCGACTTGTACGTGCAGTTCACCGTCGCCGAGCATCCCATCTTCCACCGCGACGGCAGCAACCTCTACTGCGACGTGCCGCTCAGCTTCGTCGACGCCGTGCTCGGCGGCGAGATCGACGTGCCGACGCTCGACGGGCGGGTGAAACTGAAGGTGCCCCATGAGACCCAGACGGGCAAGCTGTTCCGGCTGCGCGGCCGAGGCGTGCCGAGTGCGCGGGGCGGCCCCACCGGAGACCTGCTGTGCCGGATGGTCATCGAAACGCCGGTCCGCCTCTCGGAAGATCAGAAGGAGCTGCTGCGCGAGTTCAAGGCGACCCTGGAGGCCAACGGCACCACCCACTCGCCGAAGGAGACGAGCTGGTTTCAGTCCGTCAAGAACTTCCTCGACGACCTGACCCGATGACGTCCGCCATCACGTCTGTGGCGGTGTCGGGCGCCGCGGGGCGCATGGGCCGGATGCTGGTGACCGCCATCACCGCCGCCGACGGACTGCGCCTGACGGCGGCCATCGACCGTCCCGACGCTGCCGAAATCGGTACGGACGCGGGGGAGCTGGCCGGCGTTGGCACCGCGCAGGTTCCCATCGCCGCCGACATCGCGTCTGCTGCGGACTTCGATGTGCTGATCGACTTCAGCGTCCCCGAGGCGACCTTGGAGAAGCTCGACCACTGTGTCGCCAATGGCAAGGCCATGGTCATCGGCACCACCGGCTTCGAACCCTCTGGTCTCGACGCCATCCGCCACGCCGCCGAGACCATTCCCATCGTCATGGCCCCCAACATGAGCGTCGGCGTGAACGTCGCCTTCAAGCTGATCGAATACGCTGCCCAAACGCTCGGCGACGACGTCGACGTGGAGGTCTTCGAAGCCCACCATCGACACAAGATCGACGCCCCTTCGGGCACCGCCGTGCGCATGGGCGAGATCCTCGCGCAAGCCCTGAACCGGGACATCGATGCCGACGCCGTCTACGGCCGCGAAGGCATCACCGGCGAGCGCGACGGACGCACCATCGGCTTCCACAGCCTGCGCGGCGGCGACATCGTCGGCGAACACACCGTCACCTTCGCCGGTACCGGCGAGCGCATCGAGATCACCCACCGCGCCGGCAGCCGCGAAAACTTCGCTGCTGGAGCAGTGCGGGCCGCACGATTCGTGGCGGGCCGCGCCGCCGGTTTGTACGGGATGGACGCGGTACTCGGCCTGTAGATGGGACTCTATGCAGTGGACCACCCCGGGAGGTGCTGCCCTACGCCGAGGTACCGGCTGCGCTGTGCGATGTTTGGCTCGCGGGATCTAGCCCGGAAATTTCACCAAGGGCCACGATGATGCGCGCCCTTGCGGGCGCGTTGGAGGATCCCGGCCCTGTGCGCGTGCTCGCGACCGAGAGCATAGCGGGGCCTACGCCCGAGGGAGCATGTGCGCGCACAGGGCCGGGAGACCCGCGAGGGCGTGGCCAGCGCAGTCTGTTCACCCTCATTCGTCTGCAGAATGTCCGAAATACCTCAGGAACCAACTAGTTATTTCATGGCGACAAGCGACTTGGTGGAATATGCGGGCTAGAACCCGGCCTCGAGGCGTAGCCCGACCGTGTGCTCGGGCTCCACGCCCGCGCCGAGGCCTGCCCCGTTGCCGTTGACGGCCTCGCGCCGCGTCGCCTCCAGCGACAGGTCGAGCGAGCCGGCGCCCGCGCCGCGCGAGAGCCGCCAGCCGAGCCGGTAGTCGCGCCACGACTCCGACCGCCCGAAGCCAAGCTCGGGCGTCGAGGCAAAGCGGTCGCCGAACGCCGCCAGGCCGTAGCCGAACCGTACCTCCAGGCGTCGCCGTGCCGGCAGCCCGCCGTCCTCCGCACCGCCGTCGTTCGCCGCGAGACCGGCGAGGGCGCCCCGTTCCAGCAGCGCATCCGCGCCGCCCGAGTCCTGCGCGCCCATTGTCTGCGTCAGCGTCAGGCTCGGACCCCGGCCGTTGTCGGCCCGCGGCTCCCAGAGGAGCGAGCCCGACAGCCCGGCCTCGCGGAAGCCCTTCGAGTCGTGGCTCACCAGTCCCCGGCCCCGGAGATCGACGGAGAGACCCCGCCGCGGGTCCGTCCATTTGATGCCGACGCCGACATCCACCCCGAAGCCGGTCTCGGCGTCGCCCCCGTCCTGGCGCACCGCGACCTCTACGCTCGGTCTCAGTTGCGCCCCGGCCTCGAAGCGGAACGGCCGCGAGGCCGCAAGCCCCAGCCGGAGCCGCGTCACGTCGGCGCTCGAGCCCGCAAGCCCCGGCACCGCCGCCGAACGCGTGCGCACTCCCATCGCGTCGGTCTTGACCGCAAGCTCGAAGCCGCCCTCGTCCGGCGCTTGCGCCAGCGTGCGGCGCAGGCCCACCGCGCCCAGCGCAAGCTGCAGACCGGTACGGATCGCCGCCCGGGACGCGCCGTCCGCGTTCGCCGGCGTCACCGTCACCGCGCCCTCGCCGTAGCCCGCAACGCCCCAGAGCGAGATCCGGTCCCCCAGCGCCTGGCGCATCCACGGATAGAGCCCGGTCATGATCGAGGACACCGTGCCGCGCCCGGACTCCGAGCGGTAGCCGCCGTCGCCGATGCTGTGCCCGAGGATCAGTCCCGCCGTGGTCCGCTCTCGGCTCCAATCGGCGCCCAGGAGCGTGCTCGCCACCTCGCCGTCGACCGCGACGTCGCCGTCGCGCCCGTCGAAGCGCGACACCGTCCCCCGGCCCCACAGCCAGTAGCTGCCGTTCCGCGCATCACCCGCCGCGAGCGAGAAGGAGCTCCCGAGCAGCAGCTCGCGCGCCGTCATGCCCCGGCCCTGCAGCGCGTGCCAGTTCGTCCCCTGCGGGTCTCCCGCACGCTCGGCTCGAGGGCCGGGACCCGCTCCCCACGGTCCGGGACGCAAACGCGCCACGTCAGTCCGCGCGGCGTAGCCGGCGCGCCCCCAGTCCTGGCGCGCCGCGGACGTGCCGACCCGTCGGCCGGCGAGGTTCACCTCCGTGCCAGGAGCCGCTGCCGCCCCCATCCGGCCCTCCACCGCATCGATCACCTGGTCCGCAACCGTGCGCCCGAAGCGCGCGAGCCACGCAGCCGGTATCGGATCGGAGTTGGTGATGGTGCCCGTCGCCTCCCCCCGGCTGATGGTGATGGTCTTCGACGCGTCGTCGCACAGTTCCGCGTCGCTGATCCTGACCTGCACCGTC
>VXPS01000255.1 GCA_009839425.1 Chloroflexota bacterium | reverse complement strand
GCCGTGGGAGGCGCCGTGGCGGTGGGTGACGGGGTCGCCGCAACCGTCGGTGCGGCCGGGGGCGTGGCTGTCTCGGCCGCGCTGGCCACGGTCACGGGCGTGGGTTCGGAGGTGGCGGCAGGGGCGGCCGTGGGACGTGCCGTGGCGGTGGGCGACGGGGACGCCGCGACAGTTGGAGCTGCCGTCGGCGCGGCCGTCGGGGGCGCCAGACTGGTTGGCGGCGCCAGGCTGCTGGGCGGCGTCAGGCTGCTGGGCGACGGAATAGCCGCCCCTGGAGCCGGCGCCGGGAGCGTCGCCGACGCACTGCTACGCACCGCGGGCAGCACCACATCCTCGCGCTTGGCCACGGCCACCTTGGCGCGCTCGATCAGATTGCGTCCCACGACACCGGTAACGACTGAGGTCGCCGCAACCAGCGTCGCGGTGCCGAGAAACAGCCGTCGCTGTGGCTGCATCGGGACGGCCGGCGCCGCCGGAGTGGCAGCCGCTGGCGTCTGGATCAGGTGGATGAACCACAGGAGCACCGCGATCGCCCCACCGACGGAAATGAGAGCCGCGGCCGCCGCGTGGACCGGCGTTGATTGGGCGTCGAATGCGTTCGCCAGACCTGCCAGGATTCCGAATGCCGCAAAGCCCGCCACCGCCACCGGTCGCGACCGCAGGGCTACGACGCCGAAGGTTGTACCGAAGATTGCGCTGAGGACGACTAGGAAGATGACCAGGGCCAGCTTGTCGCTGGTTCCGAACACGCTGATGGCGAACTCTTCCATGGCCCGTGGACTCAGGTCGACGATCCGGCCGCTCATGGAGACGAGGAGCGACGGCAAACCGCCAAAGATCCCCGCGTACAGTTCGCTCACACCTATAGCCAGCAGCCCGGACAGAAGCCCCGCCAGGCCACCCCGTGCCCAGGGGTTCAATATGCGAGCCAACCGCCCGCCCCTCGCGTCAGCCATCGGTATCTCCTATGCGAACCGTGCTCGCAAACACGCATACCTGCAAGAGATCGGGGACCGGGTTCGCCGCATGTCATCGATGACCGGCAGGGTGGGGGGCGGGTCCTCTCCGTGCCCTGCGCCCGGCCCTGCACCCTGTCAGCCTTGGAAGACACGCGCGACCGGCGCCACCGGCCTCGAAATGTCCACATGCCATTCTATGGCGCATTCTGGTCTGAGCGCGGAATCCGGGGTACGCTGCAAGTAACGACCCCATGCCACAACGCAGAGCATGAGCGCATGATCAAGCGACGCGGGTCCTACCAGATCAAGGTCCGGGACGTGCCCATCGGCGGCGGCGCGCCCGTCGCCGTGCAGTCCATGACTATCACCGACACGCGCGACGTCGATGCCACCGTGGCCCAGATCGAGCGCCTGATGGAGCACGGCTGCGACATCGTTCGCCTGGCCGTACCCGACAAGTACGCCGGCGCCGCCCTGAAGGACATCCGCGCGCGCACCGATGCGCCGCTCGTGGCGGATATCCATTTCGACTACCGCCTCGCCCTTATGGCGGCCGAAGCCGAGTTCGACTGCCTCCGCATCAACCCGGGCAACATCGGCGGCCGCGAAAACGTCGAAAAGGTCGTCCGCGCTTGCAAAGACCGCGACATCCCGATCCGCATCGGCGTCAACTCCGGATCGATCCAGGAAGCCTGGTCCAAGAAGTTCGACGGTCGTCCCGAAGGCGACGAACTCGTGGACCTCATGGTCGAGGACGCAGTTGAACACGTGAAGATCCTCGAAGACATGAACTTCGACCAGATCAAGATCTCCATGAAGTCCTTCGAGGTCGACGTCACCATCAACGCCTACAAGCAGCTGGCCCAGTTGGTGATGTATCCGTTCCACATCGGCATCACCGAGTCCGGCCCGCCCAGCACCGGGATCATCCGTTCATCGGTGGGCCTGGGCAGCCTGCTGTGGGACGGCTACGGCGACACCATGCGCGTCTCCCTCACCACCGATCCGGTCGAGGAAGTCCGCGTCGCCAACGAGATTCTCAAGGTTCTCGGCCTCAAGACCGTCGGCCCGACCATGGTCTCCTGCCCGTCCTGCGGACGCTGTGAAATCGACCTCTACGGCCTGGCCGACGCGGTCGAGGACGTGATGAAGGGCGTCAAGCAGCCCATGAAAGTCGCCGTCATGGGCTGTGTGGTCAACGGCCCGGGCGAAGCGATGGACGCCGACCTGGGCATCGCCGGCGGCAAGGGCCGCGCGGTGATCTTCCGCCACGGCGAAATCCTGCAGACCGTGGACGAAGCCGACATGCTGCCTGTGCTGACGGAAGAAATCGGCAAACTCGAAGTGGCGATGGCGGAAACGGCCGAGGCCTCCTGAACCAACGGGTCCATTGCGGCTGACCGCGCGTGGTTGAGCTGCACCGCGACGGCAAGCCCATGTTCCACGCGGAGTCGCTCGGCCAGTGGCGCGACTGGCTCCACCGGAACCACGACGTCTCCAGCGGCGTCTGGCTCGTCGTGTGGAAGAAACACTCCGGCAAGCCCGCCCTGGCCTACTCCGACACGGTCGACGAAGCGCTGGCCTACGGTTGGATCGACTCGCGCACCAACCGGCTGGACGACGAACGCGCCACGCGCTGGTTCTGTCCCCGCAACCCCACCAGCCCCTGGTCCCGCATCAACCGGGCCAAGATCGCCCGGCTCGTTGAGGAAGGCCGCCTGCAACCGGCCGGGCAGGCGCTGGTCGACGCCGCCAGGGCCAACGGCGCCTGGACGATCTCCGACGAGATCGAAGACCTCGTGATTCCCGAAGATCTGGCCGAGGCCCTGCAATCCAATCCGTCGGCGGAAGCACACTTCGCCCGCTTCCCGGCCTCGGCCAAGAAAATCATTCTGTGGTGGATCAAGTCGGCGAAGACTGCGCCGACCCGCGCCCGGCGTATCGCCACCACCGTTGAACGCGCCGCCGGGAACCGCATGGCCAACCACCCCCGGGGCCGCGACCAGGGACCGCGTGTCCGTCCGACCTGAACAAGCCAGCCGTGGCCGTCGATCTTGTCATCGCTGGCTGCCAAGCAAGAGGAGTCTCTGACTGACAATGCTCGCCATTCGAAAAGCGCGACCGGAGCGCGGCGTGGACGTCGCCCAGGTCGAACGTCCGGAACCGGGATTCGACGAACTACTCCTGCGCGTGCGCCGTGCCGGCATCTGCGGCTCCGACCGTCACCTGTACGCCTGGGACTCGTGGGCCGAGCTCAACTTCCCGACACCCTTCACCCTCGGTCACGAGATCGTAGGCGAGGTGGCCGCCGTCGGCGCCGCCGCCAAGGGCTTCAACGTGGGTGAGTTGGTCGCCGTCGAAAGTCACATCTTCTGTGGCGTCTGTCGCGCCTGCCGTACTGGCAATGCCCACGTCTGCGAAGACTTGCGCATCCTCGGCATCGACGTGGACGGCGGTTTCGCCGAGCACGTCGCCGTCCCCGCGCGCGTTGCCTGGAAGGTGCGGCCCGAAATCCCGCTCAAACGCGCCGTCCTGTTCGAGCCGTTGGGCAACGCCGTCCACGCCGCCATGCGCTTCGACGTCTCCGGCCAGCCCATTGCCGTCTACGGCTGCGGACCCATGGGCCTCATGTCAATCGCCGTCGCCCACTCGGTGGGCGCGTACCCGATCGTGGCCAGCGACGTGTCCGCCTATCGTCGGGGCTTGGCCGAAACCATGGGGGCCCATGCCACCCTGGATGCCGCCTCGCCGTCGTTCGAGTCGGACCTCTTCAACGCCCTGGGCAGCCGCCCAACCGTCAGCCTGGAAATGTCCGGCCACCCGGATGCCTTCCGCCAGGCGCTCCGTCTCTCGGCCAACGCCGGCAAAGTTGTACTGCTGGGCATCCCACCGACGCCGGTATCCATCAACCTCGCCGACGACCTGCTCTTCAAGGGCCTGGAGGTCTACGGCGTCACCGGCCGCCTGATCTGGGACACCTGGTACCGCACCGAAGCCTTCCTCATCCGCCATGGCGACGTTCTCGACCCTATGCTCACCCACACCTTCCCGCTGGCCGAGTTCGAGAACGCCATGGACACGATCCACACTGGCCAGTGCGGCAAAGTCCTGCTGGAGATGGATGCCTAGCGTGCGAGCCGTCGACTGCCAGAAACCGGCAAGCTTGCCAACGAGCACTGTCAGGAGACCGAGATGAAACTGGCGCTTTCCGGACGAGTCGTCGAAGCCCCGCACGAGAAAACGCGTGCGCTGATCGACCTCTCTGAACTGGCCGAGGCCGCCGCCCGCATCGGCTACGGCGCCCTCGAAGTCCGCAACTCGCAGCTTGAGGTCGGGGCGACTGCCGCCCGCGTCACCGAAATCCGCCAGGCCCTCGAGGAACACAACCTCGCCGCCTGCTGCCTCGTGGCTGACTCCGCCACCGAAGGCCGCTTCTCCCCCCGCTTCGACGAATACCTCGACCTCGCCCTCCGCATCGGCGCCGAGCGCATCCGCCCCAGCATCGGCTCCATCGAGCAGATCCCCGTGGTCCGCGAGGCTGCCGACAAGGCCGCCGCCTTCGGCGTCGACCTCGTCCAGTTCACCCACCACGGCACCCCCTTCAACACCGTCGCTGGCTCCCTCGACATGCTGCGACGCGTCAACCGCGGCAACGTCGGCCTCGTCTTCGAGCCCGCCAACCTGTACATCGAAGGCCAGGACTACCTAGAGCCTGCCGTGAAGGCCCTCGCCCCCCACATTAAGCATGCCGAAGTCCAGAACATGCTCCTGGTCGGCCCGGACGAGGGCATTCCCATCAGCGCCCAGGGCAGCTACGTTCAATATCAGAATCTCCGCGTCGACGACCCTCGCGGCGTGGACATCCCCGGCGTGGTCGGCTGCCTCAAGGCCATCGGCTACGACGGCTGGCTGGTCATGCACAGCCCCAACTTCGACGGCCTCGACCCCCTCGCCTACGCCGCCCAGGCCCACGACTACCTGCGCGGGCTCATCGACGCCTGAAGGCCAGCCGCGCGGAAGAGGGCGGCCATCCACCCGGTGCTACGCTGAGCCAAAGTTCGGTTTTTGTCCGGCAGCGCGTAAGGGGAGGCGCTTGACGACGACCAAGCCGAAAACGACCCCCCTGCGGCGCCAGTATCTTGACATAAAACAACAGCAGCCCGACGCGATCCTGCTCTTTCGCCTCGGCGACTTCTACGAGATGTTCGACGAGGACGCCGAACGCGCCGCCGCCGTCCTGCAGATCGTCCTGACCTCCCGCGAGTTCGGCAAAGGCAATCGCGTCTCCATGTGCGGCGTGCCCTGTCCAGAACATGCTCCTGGTCGGCCCGGACGAGGGCATTCCCATCAGCGCCCAGG
>VXPS01000143.1 GCA_009839425.1 Chloroflexota bacterium | reverse complement strand
TACCTGTGCGCCCCCCCCGCGCCCCTGCGGTGGGCGGGGGGGGGGGGCGCCCCCCCCCCGCGGCGTCGCCCCCCCCCCCGGGGCGCCCCGCCGCTTCCCGGCTGGCTGGCCGATCCAGCCCGCGGCGGGGGGCAGCTGCTCTTTCTTGGCTCTCACCTCGTTGACCAGTTGCTATGGCTGCACCGTCAACCGGTTGTTCGCGCCTATGCGCACATGACCTACCGGGACGACACCGGCAGCGACGAGTCGATCTCCGGAGTTTTCGAATTTGCCGATGGCGTCAGCGCCACCATTAGCCTCAGCCAGGCCGCCGGCGTCCCCTACGACCATCTCGAAATCACCGGCGACCGGGGTCGGATCCGGTCGGACTGGATGAGCGGCCAGATCGACATCGAGAGTTCCGGCGCCCACGAGTTCCGCCTGCCAACGGTTGAGTTCGTGCGGTCGGATCCCCTGCAGCCGATGTACGACGCCGAGCTGGCGGAGTTCGCCGCCGCCGTACGCCTCGGTCGCCCACCGAGTGTTGACGGGCACGATGCGATCCGCACGCTCAGAGTGCTGGACGCCTTGCGCGCGTCGGCCGAACGCGGCGCGCCCGTCGAAGTCGACGACGCGGTGCACAGCACCACTGGGCGGGGGGTTGAGAATGAGCTGGCGCGAATTCGCATCCAGTTGACGTACCCGGCAAATCGCATCCAGGAGCCGGTCCTCTACGAGCTGGCGCGGCGGTTTCACCTCAAATTCAACGTCCGCCGGGCCGACATCGATGCCGGCATCGGCTGGGTGCAATTGATGCTGGAAGGTGAACGATCCGAAATCGAAGCCGCCATCGAGTGGGTCGAGGCCCAGGGCATCCGCGCCGATCCGGTGGAAGGCGACGTCGTCAGCGGCTGAGCGGCTTAGCCCTCGTCGCCGGCGACTGAGCGATAAAGGGCTGCCGTGGCGTCGGCTACGGCCTGCGTGGTGTAGCGCTGCAGCACGTGCGCGCGTCCGGCCTGAGCGAGGTGCTCGCGACGATCCTGGTCATTGCGTAATAGGTTCAGCGCATCCGCCAGCGCATGCGCGTCGGCCGGCGGCGTAACCACGCCGGCCTGGCCGACGACCTGCGGGAGTTCGCCCGTTGAGGACACAATGGTGGGTACCCCGCAGGCCATGGCTTCCACCGCGGCCCGCCCGAACTGTTCCGTCCACCCGCGACGTCCGACGGTCGGCAACACGAAGGCGTCCAGCCCCTGGTAAAACGCCGGCATGGCGGCGCTGGGAATTGCGCCCTCGAAGGCGACATGCGGCATGGCGGCGGCCATTCGCCGCAGGTCCGTCTCGGCAGGTCCGACTCCGGCGAGGCGAAGAACGACTTCTCCTCCGATAGCGCCGACCGCGCGAATCAAATCTTCTACTCCCTGGGCGGCCAGCCGCGTGCCCGCTATGCCACCCCCGCCCGGTCCCTCGTCTCGCGCCCGCGGACAGGGCGCGAACAGCTCCGGGTCCACGCCAAACTGCGGGATCATCTCGATTCGTCGCCGGTGGCCCTTGCGCCGAAGTACGTCACCCGCCGCCTCGCTGCCAACGATGGCGTCCGCCCGCGCAAGCACAAAGCGCTCGAACCAGCGAAACGGCGGCGGATACCGGCGGTACAGGTTCTGCCATGCGAAGAAGATCGGACGAACGCCGTAGCGCACGGCGTCACGGCAGGCAATGGCCGTCGCCAGGTTGTAGGGCTCCTCGTCAATGTGCAGGACGTCGGGGCGGAATCGGCGCATGAGCCGGCGCAGTCGCCGGAACCAGAAGAGGTGATAGCGCCCGTTGAGCGCCAGTGGCGTATAGGCGATCTCGTAACCCCGCGGCGGTGGGCGCTCGGCCACTTGCGCCTGCCCCTGCTCGATCCACCGATCGGGCGCCACGGCTAGGAGATCAACATCGGGATTGGCGCCAAGCGCCCGCAGCTTGTCGTGGTGGGCGCCGACGACCAGCGCCTTGGACGCCAGCAGCACTCTCATGCCGCCGCCTCTTGATAGACGGCATGAGTAAGTTCGGCGGTACGGGCCCACGTGAACGTCGCCGCGCGTGCGAGGCCGCGCTCGCGCATCTCGGTGGCTGTCGCGGAATCGCCGGCCACCGTCGAAACAGCGTCGGACCAGGCAGCCGGATCGTCGGCTGGGAGCAACTGTCCAGCGTCGCCCACGACTTCGGGCAGCGAAGTGGCGTTGGCGGCCAAAACCGGCACGCCGCTGGCCATCGCTTCCAGTGGATCCAGACCGAAGCCTTCGTACCGAGAGGGAAAGACGAACACATCCGCCGCGCGATAGAGATTGGGCTTGTCGCGTTCGTCCACGGGACCGTACACGTGCAGCCAGTCGTCGGCGCTGGGATCCAGGTCGGCGAACCAGTCAACGTAAACGCGGCTTTCCTCGCGCGGCGAGCGCCCGGCGACAACCAGCGGCAACCGACAGATCCGCCAGACGTCCGGCCAGGCCGCCAGCACCACACCCAGGTTCTTTCGTAGGTCTCGCGTGCTGAGGAACAGACCGAATCGTTCCGGCAGACCCAACCGTTGACGCGCGTGCGAACGCGCGGCCGCGTCACCGGGACGAAACCGCGTATCGACACCCAGGGGCACGACGTGGACTCGATCAGACGACACGCTGGCCAGCCTCGCGAGATCCTTTCGGGTCCATTCAGAGTCGGCTATTAACGTGTGCGTCCGCCGCAAACCGGCTCGAACCAGCCGGACGTAGAGAGCCTGGCCGCGGCCCGCCCCATAGGCCGGGATCGCCATCGGGATCAGGTCGTGAACGGTCACAACTGCCCGCGGCGCGAGCAAAGGCGGAGCAAGGTACGGAACATGCCCCACGGCGCCGCGCGTCCGCCGCGGCCACAGCGCCTGCTCCCACGCCACCTTGCCGGCATGGCCGCTCAGGGACCGAGCCGGGGTGTGTTCGTCGATCACGAGGTCGGGGTAGCCGGTCCGCAGCGCGTGGACCAGGAAATTCAAGTATTGGCCAGACCCAGTGTCTGGAAAGCGCCGGAAGTAGGCGTTGAACGCGATGCGCAGCGCGCGGGCCTCGCGCGGCTACTCGTGCACGTTGACGCCGAAGCGTCGGTACAAACCGAGCGCCATGGCATCGTCCGGGCTGGTTCGCCGCTTCAACTCAAGCAGCCCGCCCAGGACAGCGCCCCAAATCGCGTAGATCCACCACAAATCCGGCTGTCCGAACAAGGCATAAAGACCGAAGACCGCCGGTAGCAGCGCGTGCACGGTGGGCGTGGCGTCAGTCGTCCGGCGACGCGGCAGCAACGCCACCAGCCAGATACCCAGGCAGACGGCCCAGATCGCGGGTTGCGCCACGAGCAATCCAAAACCCATCGTGGTGGTCCCACGGCTTCCACGAAAGCGTACGAAGACCTGCCACATGCTGCCCGTGGTCACCGCCGTGATGGCGATCAGTTCAACCACCGGCTCGTTTGGGGCCAGTGCCCGCGCCAGCAGCACCGACGAGGCGGCGGCGGCCACGTTCCATAGCAGGGCAATGACGGCTGGCAGCTTGCCGGCTCTGAAAAAGGTGTTCTGAATGCCCAGGTTGCCCGAACCGGTGTTGCGCAAATCAGATCGTTTGAGAATCGCGGTGGCGAGCAACGCCGCCGGTACGCTGCCAATCAGGTAGGCGATGACGCCTACGAGGGCGTACGTTGGGATGTGTTCAGGGTTCAACGCGGGCGCTCCGCCGCATTCTAGCTAGCCGCCTTCCCTCGCGCCGGAGGGCTGCGGCACGGGCGGCCCCGCGGCCGCCTCCCGGTAGACCTCGATCAGGCGCTGCGCCGACCGCCGCCAGGAGAAGGCCCACCGCCGCTGGCGTCCGCGTTCGGTGAGTTCGCTCCGGCGCGTTTCGTCGGTCATCAGTGTGCGCAGTCCGTCCGCCATCGCCTCCGGGTCCGACGGATCCACGGCCAGCGCGGCCGAGCCGGCAACCTCGGTTGTCGCCGCAGTATCCGAGGTCAGCACGGGACACCCGCAGGCGAAGGCTTCCAGGATCGGAATGCCAAACCCTTCGCCGTGGCTTGGATAGGCGTAGACCGAGGCCAGCGAATAGAGGGCACGCAAAGTGTCGTCGCTTACGCGGCCCACGAAGCGGACGCGGTCGCCGGCCTGTTCGATGCCCGCATAGACCCGGTCGCAAAGCCAGCCCTCGCCGCCGGCGTGTATGTGTTCGATGGCGGGGAGTCCGCTGCCCGCCGAGGCCAGCGACACGGCTCGAGCCAGTCCCTCGATGTTCTTGCGCGGCTGGATGGTTCCCACGGAGAGCACGAAGCGCTTCGGCAGCGAAAACTGCTTCCGAATCGCGGCAAGTTCGTCGCGGTCGGTAACCGGCCCGAACCAGTCCGGCACCGCATTGGGCACCACCCGAATCCGCTGCGGTCGCACGCCGTAGCGCTGCATCAGGTCGCGCTTGGTGGCCTCCGAGACGGCGACGATCAGCCGGGCGCGATCTATCGACATCGGCACGGCCATCTCCAGGAACCGCCGCTGGCGCGGATGCGCATCCTGCGGCCGGATGACAAACGACAAGTCGTGAACCGTCAGCACTCCATGGGCGGCCGCTAGCGGCGGTAGGGTGAAGTCCGGACCGTGAAATATTCGAGCCGGTCCGGCCAGGGCCTCACCCGGCACCGGCAGCCGTGCCTTGAACCAGGTGGCCAGCGCGACGCGCGGCGACACGGGAATCCGGCGCACGCGGACGCGCTCATGAACAGCCAGCGCATCCGCTTCCCGCGACGGACCGCGCCGGGTATAGACCAGCGTGAGGTCGGGACGGTCAGGTTCGATCACGAGCGCGTTGACCAGCTCTCGAACCGAGCGCCCGATTCCGGCCTGTTGCGTCGCGGCTGCCGTGACGTCGATTGCGACGCGCACGTCTACCGGCGCTTGAGACGGGTGAACACGAACAGCAGGCCACCGGTCAGGATGACCGACCAGTACGTAATCACTCGGTCGACAATCGCAACGGCCCCGGCCACGCCGCCCGCAACGCCAATCAGCCGCATCAGGCCCAGCAGGCCGCCCTCCACTGCGCCCAGGCCGCCCGGCGTCGGCACGGCCAGCAGCAGCGACGCCGCGGTGCCCACGAAGACGATCTCTGCCGGGTGCAACTCCAATCCAAGCGCTCGCATGACAATGGCCAGGCGCAGCATTTCGATCGACCAGATGGCGAAGCTGGCCAGCCACAGGAACGGACCGGTACGCCAGGTCCAGCTATCGAACACCCCGCTGTGGAAGCGCGCGTACACAGCCGCGGCCACCTGTGGCAAGCGAGCGAAGATGGGCGTGC
>VXPS01000237.1 GCA_009839425.1 Chloroflexota bacterium | reverse complement strand
CCGGACAGATGTGTATAAGACCCCGCCTTAAGGGGCGCGGGCTGCTGCGCGACCGTTTTGGCGGATTTTTTGGGGCGAATTCTCGAGTTCTTGGGGCAAAGGGCCAGGGACGCGAGGCCGGCGCGGGGGCGGTTTGGGCAGGGGCCAACCGGACGGCCGTCCGCGAGCGCGGACATGACAAGGGAAGGCTGCGGCGGGGCGCGGGCGTCCGAAGGATGAGGCGAGACGGCAGGCGGACGAGGGCCATGTGAACGGGAAGCTCCGAGGGGCGACTACAGGTGTCGTAGCCAATTGTACACCGAGTGGTTACGAACGCCAAGGCTGGGCGCGACATGGTCGTGGGTCGCAGCGTTCCGAATGGTGACGGGGGCTGGGGTGGGTTGCATTGCGGGGCGGCCTTCGGACCGCCGAGGTGTTCACCGCGTTTCCGGCCAAGTGTTCAGTTTTGGGCCAAATGTGTTCAGTTTTCCGCCCGATGTGTTCACTTTTCGGCTCAATGTGTTCACTTTTGGGCCGATGTGTTCAGTCTTCGCCGAAATGTGTCCACCTTTTCCGCCGGTTCGCCCCAAATGTGTCCACTCAGCCAGCGAATGTGTCCACTTATCCGCCGATATGCCCCAAATGTGTCAACTCAGCGCGCGCATGTGTCAACCCGGTCCCTTCAGGGAGTACTTGAGCCGCCCCGGTCCGCGCCGTGCTGTCCATGGCCGCCACGCACCGCAATCCCCGACTGCGGGCCTGCTATCAGCGTCCGGTCGGTGCCGGCAAGCCGCCTGAGGTGGCGCCCGTCGCCTGCATGCGCAAGCTGCTGGTCCGCTGCAACGCCCTTCGCCAGCGGCATGCTACCTGAGGTCCCACCGTGGCCTTACGACTGACGCTCCACACAGCTGCTGTCCCACGGGAGAGGGAGAAGGAGCGGCTCGAGGAAGTTCGGAAGGTCTTAGCGGTGACCTTGTGCTACTGGGCGTAAAGGTAGGCGGCGGATAGAATCTGGATGAGACGGATTGGGCTGCGAAGGACTTCGATATGCCGGCGTACACATATGAGTGCGAGACCTGCCAGGATGTGTTTGACGTTCGGCGGTCGATGACCGACGACAGCCCGGTGGTTTGCACGATGTGCGCGAGCAGCCGGGTGCGGCAGGTGTATTACGCGCCGGCGATGGTGGGGCGGTCCTCGTCAGGTTCGTCGAGCCAGGCGCAGGCGGCGAACGCCGCGTACATGAACGGTGGCGGCGGGGGCTGCGGAAGCTCCTGCGGGTGTCACTAGCGGGCACCGCTCGCTAGGGAGAGCCGCCGGAAACGAATCTCGCGCCGTGGGACACGGTGTCCTGGGGTTTGCGTCGGTTAGGCGGCGGATTCGCTCTCGCGGCCGGCTTGTGCTTTGCCCATGCCGGCAAAGAGACCCTCAACCGCGCCGGTGAGCCGCGCCTGGCCCTGTTTGACTCCCGCTACCCGAGATTCCAGGGCCTTCACATCCACTCGAACCTCGGCGATCTCAGCTTTGAGCTCTCCTCGGAGGGCAGCCATGTCAGACCGTAAACCGCGGTAGAGCGCGACGTTGACGCTGACGACCCCGCCCAGGCCGATCAGCATCGCCGCGCCTACGCTCAAAATTCCGATCAGTTCCGGGCTCATCCCGTCAACCTCTCGTGCGTTGGGCGGATACCAGCAGTCTAGCGGTCGACGTGCGCCCTGCCGTGGGGGTTCCTGGACTCAAAGAATCGCTGGACGTGGTCGAGGCGGTGGGTGACGGGGGCCGGGGGTAGGGAGCGGAGGATGGTGGAGCCGTAGCGGCGGCGGCGGAGGCGGCTGTCAAGGACGGCGACGACGCCGCGGTCGCTGGTGGAGCGGATGAGGCGGCCGAAGCCCTGCTTGAGCAGCAGGGCGGCGCGGGGCAGGGCGAGCTCGGCGAACCAGTTGGCGCCCTGGTTGCGCAGGTGCTCGGTGCGGGCGGCGACGACGGGGTCGTCGGGCACGGCAAACGGGAGCCGGGCGATGACGACGAGGCGGAGGGCGTCGCCGCGGACGTCGACGCCTTCCCAGAACGAACGCAGGCCGAAGAGGACGCCGTTGTTGGCTTCGCGGAAGCGTTGCAGAAGGTCGGCGGGTGCGGCGTCGCCCTGGCGGAAGCGGGGGTAGGGGAAGGCACTGCGGGTGCGGCGCCAGGCGTCGTTCATGGCGCGGCGGCTGGTGAACAGGAGGAAGGCTCCGCCGCCGGAGGCGTGCACCAGATCTGTCAAGCGGTGGGCGAGGCCGGCGAGGTAGGGCTCGTCGTCGTGACCGGCAGTTGGAGGCGGCTGGATATCGGCGGGGGCGTAGATGAGGGCCTGTCGGCGGTAGTCGAAGGCGGGTTCGGTAATGAGTTCGGCGGCGCCGCCGAAGCCCAGGCGGGAGATGAGGTAGGCAAAGGATCGGTCGACAGTGAGGGTGGCGGACGAGGCGATCACGGATGGACGGTGACGGGTGGCGCCGTGGATGAGTCGGTCGACTTCGAGCGGCGCGGCGTGGGCGGTGAGCGAGCCGTCGCGGGCGCGCTCGGCGAAATGGACCCAGGCGGGGTCGTCCAGGCGGAAGACGCGATCGGCGTCGGCGGCGAGCTCGTGGATGCGGCGGGAGACCCAGGCGCGGGTGTCCTGGTCCTCGATCGCTTCGCAGGCTTCGAGCAGGGAGTGCGCCGACTCGGCCAGGGTGAGGCCGGGGCCGATTTCGTCGGTGATGGTGGTGCGGTTGAGGCCGACGGTGCGGTTGAGGGCGGCGAAGGCTCGGGCGCTGGCGGCGACGACGGCGGACATGGCGCGGGTGTGATCGGGACCCAGGGAGTCGCGCACGCGGGGGGCGTTCATGATGCGGGCGGCGCGGCCGTCGTCCAGATGGGCGGAGAAGGCGGAGGTGGCGGCTTCGTCCAGGGTGTGGGCCTCGTCGAGGATGAGGACGCCGTCCGGCGGAAGGGGCATGCCGGCGGCTTCGCCCCCGGCGCCGCGGAGCTTGGCGTCGGCGAAGACGAGGTGGTGGTTGGTGACGACAACATCGGCCTGGCCGGCACGGGCGCGGGCCCTCTCGGCCCAGCAGTCGCCGTGGAAGGGACAGAGGTTGCCCTCGCAGGTATCGACGCCACGGGTGAGGTTGGAGAGGACGTCAGGGGTTGCGTCGGCGCCGAGTTCGGCCATGTCGCCGGTGGCGGTGGTAGATGCCCAGGTCTGGACATTGGTTAGGCGTTCGCCGACCAGGAGGTCCGGAGACTGGGCCTGGTCGTCCAGGGAGAGCAGGCAGAGGTAGTTGGCGCGGCCCTTTAGCAGAGCGGTTTTGGGGGCGACGCCCGCGACGCGCGCCGCCAGCGGCAGGTCGTGGGTCCAGAGCTGGTCCTGGAGGGCCTTGGTTGACGTGCTGACGATGGCTCGGTGCCTGGCGCGCAGGACCGGAACGAGGTAGGCGAGGGTCTTGCCGGTGCCTGTGTCGGCTTCGACGACGCCACGACCGTCCTCATCCACGACGCCGTCGACGAACTCGGCCATCTGGACCTGGCAGGCGCGGGGCTCGTAGCCGGCGAGGTGCTCGGCGAGCGGGCCGCGTGGGCCGAAGAGCGCCCGCAAGTCGGCCGGCGCGTCGGGCGCCGGTGGGGCGCCGGGGGCTATGGCAGGAGCCGGCGGGTTGGCAGGGGGCCGAGGCGAGCGTCGGAGCGGAAGGCTTCGGCGAATGCGACGCCGGCCTGCAGGCCACGATAGGCCGCGACGGTTTCGGCGGCTTCGCCGAGTTCGACGCCGTGGGATTCGCGCAGCGACGCGGCCAGCGAGGCGTGGGCATCCAGGGCGTGGTGCTTGGCTTCGAGTGCGTCGGTGATGTCGACGAAGTCGGTGGGGGTGAAGCCGGCGGGCCAATCGCATTCGTAGGCGAGGAGCGCAGGGGACTGGGGCAGGGGATCGCCTTCGCAGAGGACGTTGGGAGCGGCGGCCATTTCGCTGGCGGCGCGGGCGAGTTCCCAGGCGCCGCTGGCGTCGAGGATGTTGCCGAGAGGGGCGGGGGCCAGCAGAAGATCGGGCTTGCGGGCGCGAAGGATCTCCACGAGCTTGACGCGAGTGACGGCGTCGGCCTGGACGGCGAAGTCGGAGTGGCCCATCCACAGCAGGTCCACGCCGAGGCGTTCGGCGGCGGTTTCGGCCTCGGAGAGGCGGCGGGTGGCCAGTTCGCGGGGTGGCAGGTCGTCCAGGGCGGAGTTGCCGTTGGCAACGGTGACGATGGTGACGTCGTCACCGCGCTTGCGATGGCGCGCCAGGGTGCCGCCGACGGCGAACTCGGCGTCGCCGGGTCGGGCTGAAAGGGCGATGACGCGCATGCGGGCGTCAGCTCCTGGGATGGGCCGTTCGGGCGTCGAGTGTAGCGAGGGCGGCTAAAAGGCGAATGTCCAGGTTCCCTGTATGCCTTTCCAGACGAAGACGCCGGCGGCGAGGAGGTCGCGGCCAGCCAAGACCATGACCTGGCGATCGCCGCCAGCCGGACCGAGCGGGATGACCTGCCCTCGCAGATCCACCGATGTGGCTTCCGGCAGATCAAGGCTCAGCGCATCCATGGATGGGAATACAAGCCGGGCGGGGTACTGCTCGCGCTCCGATGTTCCGGCGGCGCTGGTCAGACTTGTCGTACCGACGGGGTGAAGCCCGAGGCGAGGAAAGACTGACTGATCGACGGCCGAGACTCCTGCCCCGGTGTCAACGACCGCGAGGCCTTTGACTGGTGCAGGGATTGGCAGACCGTTCGCGACCAACGCTGCGGCGATGTCTGGCGGGACATGAACTTCGACCGCCGTAACGGGTCCGAATTGACGAAGGCGTCCAGGAGCCGGCGTGCCAGGCCGTCGCGGATCGCCCAGGAAGGCGTTATAGACCGGCACTAGTCGGTGTGCAGACCGATACCTCTTGAGAGTTGCTCCACAAGGACTACTGGTGGAGCGTTCTTGAGCCGTGGGCTGGCCAGATACGGCTGAAAGTCGACGCGCTCCGCTTGTGGCGCGACCGCATTCTCACGACTGTCATGCGTACTCAGCACTTGCTCGTCATCGGCGCGAGCGGAGCAATTCTGGTGCAGTTGAAGTCGAACTTTCGGCTTTACGTCTAGCTGCTTGCTTACGTCTTCCAAGCCCACAGAAAGGACCCCTCAGCCCCGCCCAGATGCGCCCGGCTAACCTGTGGTCATGGTAGTTGCGTGTGCTCCGAGTGGGAAATCCGCGTCAGGCAGCTTCGGTCTGGCGGACATCTTTCGGCTTCGCGAGGCCCCGTCCGGGGTCCGCATCGGCCCTGAGTTGGAGCGGAAGCATGCCGAATAGCGCGTCTGAGCGGGGATTTTTCGATGAGGCGAGCATTTACGTCCGCGC
>VXPS01000262.1 GCA_009839425.1 Chloroflexota bacterium | reverse complement strand
GGTTCGATTCCCCTAGGGGTCACCAGGCCATCTCGAGCCCGCCGGGCAACGTTGTTAAACACCGCATAAATTGTCGCAGTTTGTCCCTTTATGGTTGTTTGTCCGTTTGTGGTGGTGAGGGTCCGAAAGCCCACCAGACAGGTTTAGCCACAATCACTTCGAGGCGTCAGGACTCGCTAAGACAGTTTGCCAACGTTTGATCGGGGAGGGGCGCGACGAACCGGCGTCGCACCGGCATGCCGGAGTTGTGCAGGTCCGTGGCGGGCAGAAGGCCGGCGAGGCACTCCGCGGTAATTCGTAAGTCTCTGCCGGTTTGCACCGACGAGGATCCCGCCATCAGCAAGGACTGGTCGGGCCGGCCCGACGCGGTCAATCCTCTCGCAGGGCGCGCCCGACGCTGACCAGGACGGGTTTGAGCAGGTACTGGAGCGGGGTCGAGTCGCCGGTCACGATCATGACCTCGGCCGGCATGCCGGGGACGAGGTCGAGGCCTTCGAGCGCCGGCTGGTCCGGGTCGAGGGCGACGCGGACCTCGTACCATGCGGCACCGGTTCGCTCGTCCGTGAAGGCGTCCGCCGAGACCCGGGTCACGCGCCCGTCGAACGGCGGCGTGGTGAGCAGGGAGAAGCCGGTCAGGCGCACCTGGGCCGGCAGGCCCACCGCAACCGAATCGATGTCGGTAGGGCCCACCCGTGCCTCGACGACGAGGCGGTCGCCGGCAGGCACGATGTCCATGAGCCGCTGCCCCGGCGCGATGACGGCACCGTGCGTGAACACCCCCAGGCCGACCACCGTTCCCGCCACGGGCGCGGTCACGCGGGTGCGCGTGAGTACGTCTCGGGCGGCGGTCAGGCGTTCGTGCAGGTCCGCCAGGTTCGCCTCGACCTCGCGCAGCTCGGTGGTGACCTCGGTCAGACGCGCATTGCCGAGCCGGACGATCTGGAGCCGGGTCTCGCCAACGGCCTGGGCCAGGCGCGCGACATGCGCGCGGTTGCGCGCGCGGGCACCGGCAACCTCGGCCTCCTCGCGTTCGAGGGCACGCAGCCGCGGCTTCGGCACATGGCCTTCCTCCACCAGCGCGCGGACGTCCCGAGCCTCCTCCGAGAGCAGGGCAATCTCGCGGTCCTGAGCCGCAATGTGACCCTCGTAGCCCGCCGCCTGCTCGCGGATCTGGGCGATCTGCTGCTCGAGGATGGCGGTCTCGTTGGCGAACGACGCCTTGCGGGCGGCAAAGATGCGTTCCTGGGTAGCCAATACCCCATCGTCATCGGGCGTGCGCAGCCATTCGGGCCAGGCGATGGCATGGAGCTCGTCGCGTTCGGCGATGAGCCGCGCCTCCAGCGCCGCCGCCGAGCGGTACTGTCCTTCCAGCCCTGCCAGCACCGCACGCGGCTGGGTGTCGTCGAGGACCAGGAGGGTCTCACCGGCCGCGACAGTGTCCCCCTCGGCGACCGTGATCCCGGCCACGATCCCTCCTTCGAGGTGCTGCACGGTCTTGCGTTCGCCGCTCACCCCGAGCGCACCCGGCGCGATGGCAGCGCTCTCGAGCGGGGCGAGCGCCGCCCACGCCGCGAAGCCGCCGAGGAACACCGCCACCACGACGCCGGCGAGCGTCATGGACCTGGCCACCCCCATGGGGCGTCGGGCGGCCGGGGCGGATCCTGCTGGCGGCGGGAGCGGCGGCGCGGGGAGGGTCTCGCGGACCGGGACGAGCTTGCCGTCCATGTCAGGCCCGCACGGCCTTGGCCGTGACCGGACGGCGGAGCTCGTCCAGCACCTCGTCCGCCGGGCCGTAGCGCGCCACCGCGCCGTCCCTGATGACCACGATGTGGTCGGCCTTCACCATGACAGGGGCGCGCTGGGCGACCAGCACGACCGTGACGCCGCGCTCGCGCAGCCGGTCCAGGGCGTGCACCAGCGCCCACTCGCCGTCGCCGTCGAGATGGGCATTGGGCTCGTCGAGCACCACCAGCGCCGGGTCGCCGAATACCGCTCGCGCGAGCGCGATGCGCTGCCGCTGCCCGCCCGAGACCGGCACCCCGCCCTCGCCGATGTGGGTCTCGTAGGCGGCATCGAGGCCGAGCACGGTGCGATGCGCCTCGGCGAGCTTTGCCGCCGCGACCACCGCCTCGTCCGGCGCCTCGCCTAGCCGGGCAATGTTCTCGCGCACGGTGCCGGCGAACAACTCGATGTTCTGCGGCAGGTAGCCGACATGTCGGCCCCGGTCGGCGGCGGGCCAGCTGGCCATGTCGGCGCCGTCGAGGCGCACGTGACCCACCGTCGGCGCGAGGGAGCCGACGATGAGGCGGACCAGCGTGGTCTTGCCCGCCCCGGAGGGTCCGACGATGCCGAGCATCTTGCCCGCCTCGACCCGCAGGTTCACCCCGCGCAGCACCGCGGAACGCCGCCCCGAGGGCGCATAGCTCACGCCGTCGAGCTCCAGCACCCCGGAAGGACGGGGCAGCACCGTGGCGGCCGCCGGGGCCGTGTCCCGGCGTGACAGATCAGAGAGACGCCGCCACGCCGCCTTCGCGGCGACGAAGGCGCGCCAGCCGCCGATCGACTGCTCGATCGGCGCGAGCCCGCGCGCGAGCACGATCGAGGCCGCGATCATCCCACCCGGGCTCAACTCGCTCCCGATGACCAGCCAGGCCCCCACCCCCAGCATCGCCACCTGGAGGCCGAAGCGCACGGTCTTGGCGAGGGACGTGATCGCCGAGGCGATGTCGCTCGCCGCCACCTGTCGGCTGAGCCCGCCCGAGGCCGCGCGCTCGCCGCGCCGCACCAGCGCCGGCAGCATGCCCATGGCTGCGATGGCGTCGGCGTTGCGCACCGCCGCATCGGCCTCGTTGAGCGCCTTTGCCTGCGCGTCGTTGGCCGCCGCCACCCGCCTCCGCGTCGCGAGGTCGTTCGCCACCGCGCAGAGCGCGAGCAGCAGCGCACCGCCCAGCCCGATCCAGCCCAGCAGCGGATGGATGAGGAACACCACCGCCAGGAACACCGGCGCCCACGGCGCGTCGAACAGCGGCGTCACCGACGGGCCGCCGACATAGCCCCGCACCGCCGCCAGGTCCCGCAGCCCCTGTGCCGAGACCCCGCCGCCCGCGCGGAGCGCATCGGACACCGCGCCGGAGAGCACCGGCGCCCCGAGTTCGCCCTCCAGCCACGCACCGGCCCGGGCCAGGATGCGCCCGCGCAGCGCGTCGAGCAGGCCGAAGACGACCAGCGCCCCGGCCACCATCGCGGTCAGCACGATCAGGGTGTCGAGGTGACCCGTGGTCAGCACCCGGTCGAAGATCTGCATCATGTAGAGCGGAACCGCGAGCATCAGCAGGTTCACGCAGGCGCTCACCAGCGCGACCCCGGCCCACACCCGCCGGCACGACGTCATGGCACGCTTCAGCGCATCGATGGGCTGCGCCGTCATCGTGGCGGCTCACGGCAGGAAAGGCGGCCCAGCCGATGCTGAACGCCGCCCTTCCAAGCCGCCCTTCTCCGGGTTGATCGCAATGTGCCTGCCGGACGCCGACGATCGCGGCATCCAGCGCGCTCAGAACAGGAAGTCCGAGGCGTCCAGCTCGGACAAGTCGGTGTTCTCCAGCATGATCGTCCCGCCCGACAGCTCCAGCCGCACGTCCGCGCCGTCCTGGCGCGCCTGCACGTCCTCGAAGCCGGACAAGCCCTGGCCCCGCAGGTCGAGCAGGTCCTCGCCGTCGCTGAAGTCCTTCACCCGGTCGGTGCCGAACTGTCCCGAGAACACGAACGTGTCGCTGCCCCCGTGGCCCGTCAGCACGTCGTCGCCCGCGCCGCCGACCAGGCGGTCGTTCCCGTGGCCGCCAAGGAGACGGTCGGCGCCGACGCCGCCTTCCAGCGTGTCATCGCCGCTGTGACCCCGCAGCACGTCGTCGCCCGCTTGCCCCCGCAGGAGGTCGTCGCCCAGGCCGCCCCCAAGCGTGTCGTTCCCGCCACCGCCGAAGAGCTTGTCGTTACCATCGCCGCCGTCCAGCGTGTCCTTGCCGCCCCGGCCGCGAAGGGTGTCGTCCCCCCGGTAGCCGCTCAGCAGGTCGTCGCCTGCGCCGCCGTCCAGCGTGTCCTGGCCGTCGCCGCCGTACAGCTTGTCGTTCCCGTCGCCGCCGTCCAGCGTGTCGTCGCCGGCCCGGCCACGCAGCACGTCGTCGCCACCGTGGCCGCGCAGCAGGTCGTCGCCCGCGCCGCCGTCTAGCGTGTCGTTGCCGTCGCCGCCGAAGAGCTTGTCGTTCCCGGCCCCGCCATTCAGCGTGTCGTCGCCACCCCGGCCCCGCAGGGTGTCGTTGCCCGCGCCGCCCCGCAGCGCGTCGTTGCCACCCGTGCCGTCCAGCGTGTTATCCTTGTCCGCAGGCGGCTGGGCCAAAGTCACCGGCGGTACAGCTTCCTCCGTCAACCGGTTCGGCTCATCGGGATTCTGTTCCGCAGGCGTCTCCTCGGTCCCCGGAGCGCCACCTTCCAACTCTTCCGTGACGTCGGGATTCGCTGGCGGTTGAGCTTGCGTGTCGTCCGGAGAATCTTCGGTGCGCTGTTCCTCAGGCTCCTCCGCCGGCGCGAAGATGAAGTCGCTTGCCGTAAACGCGGAATTGTACCGCCACAGCGACACGACAGCGCCACTCGCACCCAGTTCGATCCGCGTGCCCCAGTCCTTTTGGGAGATGACAAGATCGTCAAACCCGAGGCCACGCATCCCGCTCAGGTCGATCTTGTCAGTTGCGTCGAAATCCCAAATTATGTCGTGTCCGGAATGTCCATTGAATACGAAGGTGTCGCTGCCTTCATCACCGGATAAGTCATCCCCACCGTAGAGCCAGTCATCACCGGCGCCGCCTTCGATCCTGTCGTCACCATCTCCGCCGTAGAGTCTGTCGTCGCCCGCCCCGCCGTGGAGCACGTCGCTGCCCGCCCCGCCGCTAAGCGTATCGGCGCCGGTACCACCTTCCAGGTGGTCGTCTCCAACTCCGCCGTAGAGCCAATCGTCGCCCGCGCCGCCGTCGATTCGGTCGTCGCCTGCCTCGCCCTTTAGGATCCGGTCGTCGCCGGCACCCCCGAGAAGAGTGTCGTTACCGTCACCCCCGTAGAGCCTGTCGCTGCCCGCGCGACCTTCAAGCGTGTCGTCCCCCCCGTAGCCATACAGCGTGTCATTGCCGTCGCCGCCGACCAGCCTGTCGTTACCATCACCGCCCTTTGTACCCATGAGCGCCGCGCGAATATTTTGAGTGTCGTCCGACATCTTCTCTCTCCAATTCTGGTTCCCGACGCCAATCGGCGCTCAGAACAGGAAGTCCGAGGCGTCCAGCTCGGCCAGGTCGGCGTTCGCCAGCACGATCGTCCCGCCCGACAGCTCCAGCCGCACGTCCGCGCCGTCCTGCCGCGCCTGCACGTCCTCGAAGCCGGACAGGCCCTGGCCCCGCAGGTCCAGCAGGTCCTCGCCGTCGGTGAAGTCCGTCACCCGGTCGGTCCCGAACCGCCCGGAGAACACGAACGTGTCGCTGCCCCCGTGGCCCGTCAGCACGTCGTTGCCCGCGCCGCCGACCAGGCGGTCGTTCCCGTGGCCGCCAAGCAGCTTGTCGGCGCCGGCGCCGCCTTGCAGCGTGTCGTCGCCGGAATGGCCTCGGAGCACATCATCGCCGGCATTGCCCAGCAGCGTGTCGTCGCCCATGCCCCCGCCCAGCGTGTCGTTGCCTGCGCCGCCGTAGAGCTTGTCGTTGCCGGCGCCGCCATCCAGCTTGTCGGCACCGTCCCCGCCTTCCAGCGTGTCCGCGCCCGCACTGCCCGCCAGCACATCGTCGCCCGCGCCGCCGTCGAGCCGGTCGTTCCCGTAGCCGCCGTAGAGCTTGTCCGACCCGTCCCCGCCTTCCAGCGTGTCGTGGCCGCCCTTGCCCCAAAGTATGTCGTCGCCGCCGTGGCCCCGCAGCAGGTCGTCTCCCCTGCCGCCGTCGAGCTTGTCATTCCCGTGGCCGCCATAGAGCTTGTCGGCGCCGTCGCCGCCTTCCAGGTAGTCGTTGCCGGAATGGCCGCGCAGCACATCGTCGCCGGCATTGCCCAGCAGCAGGTCGTGGCCCATGCCGCCGCTCAGCGTGTCGTTCCCCGCACCGCCGTAGAGACGGTCGTTGCCGTCGCCGCCTTCCAGCGTATCGTCGCCGGCGCCGCCTTCCAGAATGTCGTCGCCCGGACCGCCGACCAGCATGTCGTCGCCGGCGCCGCCGTAGAGCTTGTCGTTGCCGGCATTGCCGTAGAGCTTGTCGGCGCCGTCGCCGCCTCTCAGCGTGTCGTGGCCGCGCCGGCCGTAAAGGGTGTCGTTACCGCCCCCGCCATCCAGCTCGTCGTTGCCCGTGCCGCCCTGCAGGACATCGTCGGTCGCCGGGATTTCTGCGGGCTGCTGCTCTTCTACCGGTTCTGCGTTCGGGTCGGTGGCGAAGAGGAAGTCGCTGGCGTCGATGTCGCTCGCCTGTACGCCCTCCAGGCGGACGAAGTTGTTGGGCCTCGACCGCCAGGCGCCTTCGGGGCGCACGAATTCGATGATCGTGTCCTCGCCGTCCTGGCGGATGGAAAGGTCGTCCATGGTAAGCGGCCGGTCGACATAGTCGCGCCAGTTCGGGTCATTGGCAGGTGTAGGCCGGCCCCACAGCACGAAAGCGGCCTCCCCCACGACCCCGATCCAGCTGAGGTCGATGACGTCCTCGCCGCTGGTGAAATCCGTGATGGTCACGCCACGGTCATCGGGTTTGCCGTCCGCAAAGGTGGGGTAGATCTCGAACCTGTCCCGGCCCGCGCCGCCCGTGGCCGTGTTATGGCCGGCATCGTTGAATTGGAACAGATCGTCGCCGGCGCCGCCGTAAAGCCTGTCGTCGCCGGGCCCACTCCTCAATAGGTCGTCGCCGGCGCCGCCCCTCAATATGTCGTCGCCAGCGCCGCCACGCAGCTCGTCATTGCCATTGCCGCCGAGCAGCACGTCGTCGCCCCATCCACCGATCATGTAGTCGTCGCCGTCCCCGCCATGCAGCTCGTCATTGCCCATGCCACCATCGAGCTTGTCATTGCCGCCGCCGCCGTAAACCTCGTCGTCGCCGTCGGATGCGGAGACCTTGTCGTCACCATCCCCGGCATAAACCGTGTCGTCGCCGTCTCCGGCCCAGATGGTGTCATTGCCGCCGCGGCCGCGGATCAGGTCGTCGCCATCTCCGGCGAAAAATAGCTCGTCAGCCGGCGTGCCGGTGATTACGTCGTTTCCGGGGGTACCTCTGGGCATTTTCGATTCTCTTGATTTACTTCTGCAATTCGATGTTTCGATGTTGCACGAGCAAGCTGCGCCCTGTTCCTAATGCGCGGCATTACCCGTGACAGCGCGGGATTGCGCACGATAACTGTCGTTATCGAACGCAAACCGGGGACTTGGCCCTGGACGATCCGGAGGCCCAGTGATGTATCTCGAACCCCCGTTCAGCGCGTCGGAGGCGACGGGAGCGGACCGCGAGCAGGCGCTCGCGGAACAGCTCGGACACTTTGTCCGGGCGGCCCGGAACGCTTTCAGCCGCAACACCGAGCGGGCGGTGAGATCCGACCTCGCCATCTACGCCGCCTGGTGTGCGCTACACGGGCTGAGGGCGCTGCCGGCGGAGCCAGAGACCGTCGCCGCTTTCGTCGACGACAAGGCCGAGCTGCGGAAACCGGCAACGGTGCGCCGCTACGTCGCCAGCATCGCGATCGCCCACCGGGCGCTCGGTCGCGGCCGGACGATGTCGAGCCCGGCAATCCGGCTCGCGCTCCAGCGCATGCACCGGATGAAGGGGCGCCGCCAGGGCCAAGCGACGGGGCTGACCTGGCCGCTGCGCCAGCGCCTGCTGGAGGCCGCGGGCGGGCGGCTGATCGACGACCGCAACCGGGCGCTGCTGGCTGTCGCCTACGACACGATGCTCCGCCGGGCGGAGCTCGTCTCCCTGCAAGTCGCCGACCTGCTGGAGGAAATGCCCGGAAACGCCAGCCTCCTGGTGCGGCGGTCCAAGACGGACGGCGAGGGACGGGGCGAGATCGTCTATGTCGCGCGGGATACCGTCCGGTTGGTGCGGACGTGGCTCGGGAGGGCAGGGATCGCGGAGGGGTTGTTGCTCCGCTCGGTCGCCAAGGGCGGACGGGTCGGCGACCGGCTCCACCCCGCCCATGTGGCGCGCATCCTCAAGGCGATGGCGCGCGACGCCGGCCTGCCGGACGAGGTGGTCGAGGGACTGTCCGGGCACAGCGCCCGGGTCGGCGCGGCTCAGGACATGATCGCCGCCGGCATCGAGCTGCCGGCGATCCTGCAGGCCGGGCGGTGGAGGTCCACCGCGATGGTGAACCGCTACGGTGAGCGGTTGCTGGCAAGGCGCAGCGGTGCGGCGCAGCTTGCCCGGCTGCAGCAGCGCGATTGAGCCGCCGCACCGCTCTGGCGTGCGCGCTCTCGCCCGCGGCCGGGCTGCACGCGCCTGCCGGGCGCAGATTCACACAACAGTTATCGTACCCAAAAATCGGCGCTACCCGAGACGCCCGGACCCGTCCCGGCGAGGCGCTTCCGGACCTGTCCAGCCCCCCGAAACCCGCTCCAAATCAGGACATACCGGCTCGTGGCAGCGCGGGACCGGGTGCCTCCGGGGCACGGCGGGACACCCCGGCGCTATAGCGGGTTGACAAGTTTATGTTTGATAACGACAGCTATCGCACGTAATCCCGGTGGTAGCCGGTCGGCCTCGCGTCGCCCGGAAAGCGACACAAGAGCCTGATATTCCAGGTACATCAGACCCCGTACGGCCCTCCCAGCCGCCGAGGGTCAATTCCGCTGCCTGGTTACCCGCATTCTGGACGTTCATCGCCCGCTTCCCCGCGTCTCGACAGGGGCGCTTCCTCGCAGGATGCGCTACGAATTCAAATAGGAATGCGATCACTTGCATCCAGTTGAATTTTCCGATGGCCCCGATTGGCGACGCTTATCGGCGGTCGCCGCCGCGAAGGAGTTGGGTCCCTGCGTTCTCCCTTCTCCGCCTGTCCTCGTCAGCAAACCAAGGCCCCCATGGATAGTGCTGATCGCCGGAACATCCGTGCGCGGGCGGTATGCCGTGAAACCGGCGTGGATGGGCAGGTGCCCTCGCCGGGCGAGGACGATCGCTCGAGCTTGTCGAAGATCGTTCGCGGATCGAGATGCGAGACTCTGCGACTTGTTCCGTCGAGACTTTTCCGCATGGCTGCGCAACGTCCCAAATCCCCCGCACGGCGCATCGCCGCAGCCGTCTCCGCTGCGCCGACGCCAGACTGGACTGTAAGGCGCTGCTACGAATTGCGCGTCCCCAACTTGGGGGAGAAGCGGGAAGAATTTGAGCTGCAGTTCGGCGAACGGCGCAGAGACGGATGCCGTGAGCGCCCAGCTCCCGGGGGCGCGTCCAGGGACCGTACCGGCCTCTTCCGCGTCACCGCAGCGCCCGTCTGGATGCAGGCCGTTGTCGCGCCCGTCGTCCGGGCGTGCCACGCCGCCTTCCCCGAGGCCAAGCTGAAGCTCCGCACGGCCACGTGGCGCAATGGCGTCAGGCTCCTCGCCGACGGCCGGAGCGACCTGCACTGCGGCGGCCTCGACACCGGCAAGGCCCTGCCGGCGCACCTCCGGCGCGAGCGCTTCCTTGGTGTGGCCGCCGGCATCGTCGCCGCCCGCGGGCATCCCCTTCCAGCCGCCGGGCCCGAGCCCCGCGACCTCGCCGACCGGCCGTGGATCGACCTCGATGGGACCGATGCGACACCGGGCGGGCGGTCGTCCGTGCCGGTTCGCCCGGCATTGCACTACTTGCGGCAGTCGCGAGGCTCGCCTAGCAGCCGGTCGAACTGATCGGGCTGCTGCCCGGAGCGCCGCTGAAGGCTCTCCCCCTGGCATTCGCCCGGCGCCGCTACGGCACCGGCTTCGTCGCCCGGCGCACGGCTGAGGACCTGGAGCCGCTCAGGATACTGGAAGGCGCAGTGCGCGACGCCGTTCTCGGGCGCAGCGGCGGGACGCCCGGATAAGGCCCGGTCCGCGATGTCAGGAGCCCGGCCGAGCCTGTTACGTCAACCAGCCAGACCGAACCATTCCTCGACAGCCAGCATGACCGCACGCGCGTTCTCGGCTTCGTCCTGTGCCGTCCTCAACGCCCCCGTGAACTTCCCTTCATCGTTGAATTCGCGGTGGGCCTTCTCGTGGATGAGATCTCGCCTCGCCGCTCGCAAACGTTCGACCTTCCTCAGCAGGTCTCCATCCCCGCATTCCAGTAACGTCAACTTGGCAGCGTAATTCGAGCGGTCAACCTTGTCCGTGTAGGCCTCCCTGCCAAAGTTCCTGACGATCAGAAGGTGCAACGCGGCTTCCAGCCAGATGCAGGTAAAGACAACCGATATCATTGCCTGCTTGAACGACAGCTGCTCGGGATCGAAGGTCTTGACGACAGCGCCCTCTTTCCCCGGCGCGGCGCGGACATTCTCAGCCATGCTCACCGCCATTTGCCGGTAAGCGTCCGCCGCGATCGACCTGAATATTCCAACATTCGTCAGAACCGGTCCCTGTCCCGAGTTCATGGTCCCGTCCCTTCACAAATTCCGGCGGAACGACCTTGCGCCACGCCAGAAAGCCCCAACACACTCCCGCCGGCGAGAATGCCGCAAGATCGTCCAGCCTCCCGTCACGGTCGCATCTCCTTGCCACTGGAATGGGAAGTTCACCGTTGCCGGCTAAACCTGCGTGTCGAGTTCGCCTGCGGACACGACCCGACGTCATCATCGGTCATCAGCGATGACCTGACAGACCAGGCGGTGGATCCGGATGGATGACTTCCGCCGGCCATCCCCGTAATAGGCCCTGATCACCAGCGCGGGCACAGGTTCCACTCCCTGTTGTCGAAACCGCGCCAGAATCCGCTGGATCGCCTGCACCTTGCGATCATGCTCCTGCCGCCGGTCGCGCGCCACCCGGGCGGCCCAGCGCTCCCGCAGCAGCCGCAACTGGACAGGAAACCGGTACGCCAAGTACCCGAGGCTGACGCCAAGCCGCCGGCACGCGACGACCGCTGACACCGGCTCCTCCGCGAGCAGCCGCAGCAGCGCCCCACGCACGTCGTCGGGATTCCTCCGCCTGCGCGCCCTTATCCCGGGATCTCATCCGCCTCCAGCGGATCGCCGTCGTCGCACGCCACCCCCTCGAGCAGCCACACCGGCTGGGTCCGCGTCGCCATCGCGAACCGGAACAGCCCCGCGAGCGTCGGCAGGCACCCCTTGGTTCGCCACTGGGCGTACATCCGCCTGACCTGCTGCCGCGCCGCCGCCGTCACGGAGGGCCTGCGCCAAGCCGTCTCCATGCGCGCCAGCATCTGTGCGCGGGCCCCGACACCCCGCTTCCTGCCGTGCCGCTGCAACATTCCCCGCAACGCCGCCATCGACCACCGCTCGACAAGGGGCGGCGCGCGGCTACGCGCTTCCGCGCAGCCGTCCGGCAGGCCCAGGAACGAACCGCACACGCCGCACATCCCCGTCGCCCCCAGGCGCGGAATCGTCGGCTGCGGGCTGCCGCAGGCCACGCAGCACTCCCGCAGACGGGTCCCGTGCACGTCGCAGATCCTCGTCGCCCGGAACCTCCAGAGCAGCGGCTCGTAGACCGGCTGCCCCGCCGCCAGCTGATCCCGGAAACAGCGGGGGCACCACGCTCGCCGCAGGCGGAACATGCCCTTCCCGGTCCGATCCAGAAGGCCCGACCAGCGCAGCATCGTGAGGTAATGCAGGTCCTGCCGGCCCGTCAGGTATTCCAGGGCCCGGGAGAGCCTGGCAGCGTAGCGCCCCAGGCCGTCGGCGGATCGCGAGTCGACCGCAAAGAAACGCGGGTCGAGCATGCCGCGCCCGACCTCGGGGCGGCGTCTGACCACTTCCCGCAGCAGCCGCTCGGGCCGCACGCAGTGTTCCCCGGCGAGCCGCGTGACGTACCCGGTCAGGCTCTCCACGTGCGCGCCGCCCAGCCCGATCGGGGCCACGTCGTAGAGCGGGGTCAAAACCCGAGTTCCGCGATCTGGGCCTCGCCGATCCGGTCCAGGGCCGGGTCGCCCACCCGCGGCCGGTGGATGCCATTGCCCTTCGGCGCCGGCCCGGGTTCGAGTTCGTCCTCCGATGCCGACTTCGATTCGGACGGCACGGCCAGACCCAGCCGTTGGTGCAGGGGCCGGCCGTCCCGCCCCGCCGACAAGATGTTGCGCAGCCGCTCCTCGCCCTCTTCGATGGCGCTCAGCAGCACATGCAGGCGCTCCTCCGCGGCCCCGTCCAGGCGCATGTCCTCGACCGTGAGGATGCCCCGCGCGGCGCCCTGCTTGGCGAGCGCCCTCGCCACCAGCGTCTCAAGGTACTGGCAGGCGCGGCCGAAACAGCCGAGGGAATAGCAGGACACGTAGTAGAACTCGGTGCTCCCGAGCGGCGGGAAACGGACCTCGGGAACCGCTTCCAGCAGCTCCTCCAGGGCGTCGCGGAACCCGGTGAACGCGCCGGGACCCGACCGGGACGTGTACCGCTGCACCTCGACCAGGTGCCACTCGACCGCGTGCGCGAGCTTCTCCAGCACCGTGGCGGCCGTGTGGTTGGACGTCACCAGGACCAGGCGCAGCCCGACCTCGCGCGCCACCCGGAGGATCCAGTCGACGTGCTCCACGCTCGACAGCCCGACCAGGGGATCCGCGTCATCGAGCACCAGGAACCGGACGCCGCGGTATTTCCTCATCTGGCTGATCGCACCCACGAGGGTCGCCTCCGCCGCGTCCCGGCCCCCCTGGCGGGACGGGTCCGGCATGATCACGAGCACGCGCCCGTCCCGGGTCATCAGGGGCAGCTGATGAGCCACCAGGCCATCGACCATCGGCGCCTTGCCGGTCCGCAGGATGGCCTCCAGGAGCCGCGTGGCGCGGAACCCCCGGCCGGCCAGCGGACCCGCCGGCGTGCGCACGACCAGCGCATCTTTGCGCGGGCCGAAGACGGCCCGGGCCACCGTGCTCCGGCCCGCGTCTTTCGGCCCCGTCACGAGGCAGACGGCGCCCTCGCGCGCCGACAGGAATTTCCGGAGCGTCGTGCACGCGGCATCGTGGGCGGGGTGCGACACGACGGTCTTGCGCATCGCCGCGATAATTCTCTCGAGCGGGCGGTCCCGCCCGGCCGGCACCGGCCCGGGCATCAGCCGTCCTCCCCGAAGTGCTTCGCATCGCGGTCGAGGAAATCCAGCGACAGGCCCGTGCCGGCCCCTTTCCGGGCCTTGTCCGGACGGCGGACGGTGCGCCCGGACCCGGCATCGGACGCCCGCCGCCGCTCGGCCGACCGTCGTTCCTTCAGGACGGCTTCCTGCGCCTCGTGGATGCGCGTGAGGAAGGCACCGAGGCCAAAGCCTTTCCGGCCCCGCTCGCGGCGCACGCTGGCCTTCACGGCCCGGTACGCCTTGCTGATCGCGACTTGGTCGGCGGCGCTGTACGACTGCAGCAGAGGGCGGTCGTCGCTCGTGAACTCCTCCCACTGGCGGTCCGCCAGGACCCGCACCAGCGTGCAATCGTCGGGTTCCCGCCTGACCTCGACGGTGCGGTCGTCGCGGCCGTGGAACCGCTTCGAGACCTCGGCATTCCGGAACCGCCGGTAGTCGACCCAGACACCCAGTTTCGGGTCGATCTGCCGCGTTCCGCACGACGGCGAGGTGGCGGCGAGCAGGTTCGCATCGAACGCCACCCGCTGCTGCTCGCGGTACCCCCGGAGGAGGTAGCCCTGCTCCAGCTTCTCGAGGGGCGCCATGTCCACGCCCGGGTGCACGCGCCGGTTGTAGATCTCGAAGAAGAAGTGCTCGAGGATCCCGGTGAACGCCGCCAGGGTCCACGCGGCGTCGCGCCGCGGATCCATTGACTTCGTGACCTCGCGCACCGCCTTGAGGCGCGACGTCTGGCCGGCCATGGACACCAAGAGCTCGGCCCGCATGGTCTCGAACAGTCGCTCGCAGATCCCGCCGATCTGCGGGCGGTGCGGCGCCCGGTGCTGCAGCTCCCGGCCGCAGATCCCGACGACGAAGTTCTGCACGTCCTTGGAGCGGTAGCCGGCGCCGTTGTCCATCAGGACGATGTCGGCCATCCGCCCGTGGCGGCGGACCACGTCCCGCAGGAGCATCAGCGCCGTGGCCGCGGACTCGCCCCCGAGGGACACGTAGAGGCCGACCACACACTGTGAAAAGACATCGACGGCGATCGAGACCTGCGGACGCACCAGAAACGCGTCATGGCCGAGCACCGACTCGAGCAGCGTGAGGAAGATGTCGCCGAGCGTGGCATCGACCTGGATGACGTGCAGCGGGTACAGGTCCACGAACGGGTCGCGGCCCCGCGCCGTCCGGAACCGGTTCGCGGCCCGGTCGCCGTCCCGGTGGCGTGTCTGCTCGAGGCCCGCAAGCTCGCGGATCCGGCGCTTGAACGTCGCCAGGGACACGGGGTCGGGGGAATTTTCCCGGTACATCTTGTAGGCCGCTTCCATCGTGCGTTTCGGCTTGGCGAAGCCGTTCTTGCCCACGTAGTAGGTGGCGATGGCCGCATCCATCCCCACCAGCCGCCCGACGGAGATCCGCCGCTTGCGGTTGCCGCGGGCTCGCCAGTTCGGGACGCACCCGGCCCAGCCCAACTGGCGGTAATCGCGCATGTGGCGCTCGATCGTCCGGGGGGACTTCACGCCCAGCGCTTCGGCAGCCTGTTCCTTCGACAGCTGGCCGTCGAGGACCAGCCGGATCACACTGGCGCGATCGGTCGCGACGTCGCGCTCGCGCTGATTGGAGCGCGCCAGGGCCTCGGCGACGGGGTCGGCGGACAGATCCGTCGTGGGCAGCCCCACCGTGCCGTCCTGCACGAAACGTTCGAAGTCCGCGATGGGCACCTCGACGATGCGCCCGCTGCCCTCCCAGCGCACCACGACCCTGGTCTGGCCGACGTGCACGAGCTCCACCGGGTCGCTGTCCCAGCTGGCCACCGTGCCGTCCCGCAGGCCGGCGATGACCCGGACGCCCGTAGCGGCCCCGCGAGGAGCGTCGGTGTAGGCCACGAACGTCGCGAACGACGCGTGGACCAGCGTGGTCTCCGTCTCCACCACGAGCTGCCGGTTGACGTCCACGAAGACCACGCCGCGGGCGATCGCCGCCAGCACGACGTCCACCGGGACCTCCGCCTGTTGAGCGACCTCGACCACGGTTGCGGGGCGGTCGCGCACGGCCTCCCGCACGCGTTGGAAGTCGGCCTCACTCACGCGGCGCCGGGAATACCCCTTGAGCAGCTCCCAGTTGGTGATGGCCATCTTCGGGAGGTTCGCGGGGGTCAGGACCCGGTCGGGGATCCCGAAGCGCTCCGCCATCTCCCCGTACGGCGTGTACCGCACGACGTCCCCTTCCTGCCGGTAGAGGTGCGGCTGGTCCCGGAGCTGCGCCCGGAGCTGTTCCTCGCTCCTGAACTCGGCGACGAACACCTCGCCGCTCACGAGCCCGACCAGCGCGTCGAAGGTCTTGGTGATCGGCAGGGTCCGGCCCCGCGCATCGACACCCGTCAGGTCCAGCGGCTGGAGCTGCGCCAGATACCAGGCGACCGCGCGGTCGATCTCCATGCTCGTGAACAGCGGGCGCTCGACCGTGCGGGATTCGCACGGCACGATCATCCGGTTCTTTTCGGACCAGAATCGCGAGCGGACGTTCGAGCCGTGTCCACGGACGTGCCGGCCCAGCTGGCGGATGCTGTCGCGGATCCAGTCCAGGCCTTCGTCGGTGACGTTGACCAGCCGGTCCCTGAGTACGGACCAGGGCCAGAGGCCGATCCTCAGGTCCTCGGCGTCGGCGGCCTCAACCGGTTCCGCAAGGTCGTAGGAGAAAGGGACTTGGGCGGCTGCGTCCGGTTCGTGGACGCGGGAGAAATTCTCGTCGTTTGACGGCATTGGCAATCGTTTCCTCGTTGAAACGGCATGCCACTGCGGGTAGAGTTGTCATGCCGGATCGTCGGTTAAAGGTGGGTCCGGTGTGCTGGTCGGGTTCGGTGCTACGAACTCAACCCCGGCTTCACGCCTCCCTTACGGTGGCGTCAGACCCGGTCAGAACAGAACGGGTCCAACGGTATTGTTCGACTTGAGACATCACGTATCAAGTACTCGAGAGGCGTGAAGCCGGAATCAGGTTGCAAATTGGTCAGCCCGGGCATGCGCGCGGCGCGCCCGGTGTTCTATTCTTGTACGGTGCGCTTCGAATGCCCGGACAGCCGGACATGGTCGCTGCGGGCAGCCACCCTAGAACGCCGCATTGAGCAGCGTATAGGCGCAGACATAGCCGAGGCTCTCCAATGCGGCGCAGATCTGCTCCGCAACGTTTCGTCCCCTGAAATTCATGACGTCCGGTACGTTTTCTATCAGAACGGTCAGAGGAAGACACGACTCCACGTACCTCAGGTAGGGGGCGTTCAGTCTGGCCCGCGGGTCGGCCCGGAACGCGTCCGGATCGGCATCGACCGCCCGCAGCTTCGATCTGCCGACACGTGCGAACGCCTGGCAAGGCGGGTCCCCAACGACCACTTCGAAAGCCCCCGCGACGTCACCCACATCCAATTCGCGCGCAAGGCGACAGGGCGTGATCACGGTCAAGTCCCGGCCCTGAGCATGCTTCGGGAAGCCGGGATGAAAGTTGGTGCCGTGGGATGCCGCTGCCACCGGGTCGACGTCCATCGCGGCCGCGATGTCAAAGCCGGCGGCATGAAACCCGAGCGACAATCCGCCGCAGCCCGAGAACAAGTCGAGTGCGCGTAGGCTCGCGCCCGCGCTGACCTGCTCCCCGGAAGTTGGACCACTGATTGCGAGAGAATTCTCGGATAGGTTTTCATGGACCCAGTGGGGAAGAGGCCATGAAACGGTCGAAGTTCAGCGAGCAGCAGATTGCGTTCATCCTGCGCCAGGCGGAGGAAGGGACGCGGGTCGAGGAGGTCTGCCGGAAGGCGGGGATCTCCGCGCAGACGTATTACCGATGGCGCAAGAAGTACGGCGGGCTGATGCCCTCCGAGATGAAGCGTCTCAAGCAGCTCGAGGAGGAGAACCAGCGCCTGAAGCGGCTGGTGGCGGACCTGAGTCTCGACAAGGAGATGCTCCAGGAGGTGGTGCGAAAAAAGCTCTAGGGCCGGCGCGGCGGCGGGAGCTGGTCGACGAGACTCGGGAGGTCTGGCAGGTGAGCATCCGGCGCGTATGCGCGGTGCTGGGAGCCGGCCGGTCGAGCTACCACTACGCCGCCCGCCGGCCATCGCAGGCGGTCCTGAGCCAGCGCATCCGCGAGATCGCCGAGACCCGGGTACGCTACGGGTATCGCCGGATCCACGTGCTCCTGCGACGCGAAGGCTGGCAGGTGAACGTGAAGCGGATCTACCGGCTCTACACCGAGGAAGGCCTGCAACTGCGCCATAAGACGCCCAAGCGCCGGGTCGCGGCGAAGCTTCGCGGGGACCGCTCTCCGCCCGCAGCGCCGAACCAGGTGTGGGCGATGGACTTCCTCTCGGACCAGCTGTTCAACGGGCGCAGGATCCGCATCCTCACCATCGTCGATGCCTACAGCCGGCTCTCGCCGGCGATCGACGTGCGGCCGCACTACCGCGGCACGGACGTGGTCGAGACACTGGAGCGGGTCACTCGCGTCTACGGCACACCGAAGACGATCCGCCTCGACAACGGGCCCGAGTTCATCAGCAAGGCGCTTGATCTGTGGGCCTGGCTCAACGGCGTGACACTCGACTTCTCAAGGCCGGGCAAGCCCACCGACAACGCCTTCATCGAGTCGTTCAACGGCTCGTTCGCGGCCGCGACCTCGCCGGCCCGCCTTTGGTGCTCGGGCGATCCGATCCGAGCTCGGAGGCAGCGCGCCGCCTCTGGTATGCGGAGCAGGCGGCCGCGCTGGTTCATGCAGCGGAAGCGGCCGACATACACGGGATCTCGAAGGAAGCGTTGGATACCGCAAGACGGGCAGGGCTGCGGGCCTTGGCTGCGCGTCTCGAAAGAAGCGGCGACCCTCAAGGCGTGCTGGGACAGGTGGGGACGTGGTCGCGGCGTGCGGGCCGACCCCGTCGATCGAGGCGCTGTACAGCGTCCTCTGGCAGGCCCGCTGGCCAGCGGCAAGGCTGTTTCCTGGCGCGGTCCGGGTGTGATCGATCAGCGCGAACACCTGGATGCGAAGGGCTTCTCGCGTCGAGCCATCTCGGGGTCGCAGAACCGGTAGCCGGGCTTACGGGCTGCTAACCGGATGCATTCGTGATGGGATCGAAGGTAACGATTGTTTCCATCACGTCGGCGGGGGTTCCGAGGACAATCTGCAGCCAATTTGCCTTTTTTCCTTGGCGGGGCTCTGTTCCCATGGTGAGCCCGATCCCGTAACAGTTGTCGCCAATCCGGCCGCCGTCGATCAGAAACGTGGCATACAGCTTCTCAAGTGCATCTTCCGTTTGAAGCGCGCGGAGCGAGCCATGATCTCCGCTGGACATGGAATCCGGTGCTATCTGGCTCAATTTGGTGATCATTTCATCAAGAAACCTGCGCCGGAGCACGAACTTGGCAACCTGGTGTTCTCCTGTCCGAGGCGGAACCATGGTTGCAATTGCCTGACTCGACAGGTGTATCTCGGTGAAGTGTCGTCCCGCCTCCCGCACCCAGACGCTGGCGGGAGTGTTGATTCCAAATGCCGGAGCGACCGGCAGGCCAACACGGGCAAGATCCGTCAGCGCCCGTCGCTGAATCTCTTGCGCATAGAGTGGACGCAAAGTACCGAGAAACTTGAACCTGTAGTGGGTGGCCAGCGCCCCCCGCCCGCTGTAGGGAAAGGTCTGCAGGTCTTTCGGATCCCACCGAACACTGCAGAGCCCGTCCTTCAGGAGCAGGAAGTCGTCAGCGGAACTGTTCTCATCATCGAACGACTTGACGGTGCCCCTCATGGTGAGGACGCTTTCGGCTTTCGGTGGGCCGTTTCGTTGTACGAGGTCGCAATCTGGCGTGATCACTGTGCAAATGCGGTTCGTCCTGCGCTCGGCAAATAGATCGCCCAGTCGATAATCCATCCCCGGGTGTCCCCGACGGCTTGTCACCCGCACGCGGTGAAACAACCTTGCGATAGTGGGGGATGGTCCTTCGAAGGCACCTTCGATTCCCTGCTCAGGGCGCCCGTCTGCATTGAGGGACGCGAACGAACTGTGTTGCCAGTCGACCTTCTCCTCGACGAAGCCTTTCAGGCATTCACCAAAAAACCAGTCCAAATAGTCGCCCAGCGTCTGTCCGTCCTCGCGAAGCCGGAAACGCAGGAGGTAGGCAAAATCTTTCGTTTCCAGATCGCTGACATTTTCCATGAATGCGCGAAGCGCATCTTCCGCACCATTTTTCCATTGTGCGAGCGCGTGCTGAACCTGCTGGCGGAACAGGTAGCCCTGACTTGTATTCAGAAGCGCATTGACGGCATCCAGCTCCGGGACGAGTTTGCCATCCTTGTACAGGATCGATCGCTTTTGCAGGAAGTGAAACCGGAGGGCGAGGACGTGCGGCTCTCCCAGATCGTGCCGGTAACTGTTGACGTCAGCTATTTCCCGGGAGGACATGAGCACGATCGCCGGAATGCCATCGATGTCTTTGGTTTCCACCAACTGTCGCAGCAGATCGAGCGATGCTTTCCTTGCCTGTTCCTTCTTGCCTTCGCTCACGTCGCCCGTGGGGGGAACATCGTCGCTCAGGTAGTAGTCAAGAAACAAGACTTGCGGTCGAAACTCTCCGAAGCAGGCCGGGGCGTTGTCCAGGCCAACCGTCCGCACTTGTATACCGTCACCGCACTGTCCCAGGAAAGCGCGTAGCGGGTGAAGATCCTTCAGCGCGCCTTCCTTGATAAGGCGAAACCGTTCACCAGGATCAAACCGCTCCTCGCCGGTTTCGGTAAACCTTGCGTAGAGGGCATGATACATTTCCACAAGTGCCGGGTTGGTGGGATCCCCTGCCTCCGCGGCACTGGCTGCTCGCTCACGTGTATCTGGTTCGATTCCGCAGTCTTCGCAGGCTGCTAGACCCTCCTCCGTTAACAGAAAATCGGCCACCGGCGCCGTGACATCTTCATCGAGATCCGGGGGATCATACGCGTCATCGACCAGCAGAATTCTCTGGATCTCGTTCGACTTGAATGCCTGAATGATACGCTTGGCGTGGTCCATCGTTACCCCATATCAAGCACAAACGCGTTCAATCGCCCGTCACGCACACGGCCGACGTCCTCGGTCATGCGAAGCTTCCAACCGTGATATTCGGCCATCTCACGGGAGATGTACAGCCCGAGACCTCGACCGAGCCCAGACGGCTTCAATGAAATAAAGGGCTGAAAGATATGCTCGCGCCGGTCGACGATCACTCCCGGGCCATTGTCCTCCACCGTCACCGTCTTGGCATCGGCATCGAGGCTCACTTTCAATGTCGGCCTAAAGTCGGTTTCGAACTGTCTCTGCTCCTTGAGCCAATAGGCCGCATTGACGATGAGGTTCTCAAGGATCTGGATGACCATTCCGCGCACAGCCTTCACCTTGAAGGAACGGTCTGGCGGTTCGACACTTGCGACGATTCCGTGTCGCTCGAATTTGCGAATGTGATTCTCCAGGGTGAGGTCGACAACTTCGGCGAGGTCAACAGTCGACTTCCTTTGCCGTTTCTCGGTCGTGAGCTCATCGAACGCAGCGATTCGCTTGTGCAGCGTCTTCAGCTGTTCGCGCAGGGATTCGATCGTCGACTGTCTTAGTGTGCGGCCGGACACGGCCTCCATTGCATGGGAAACTGCCCTCTCGAGTTCATGGAAGATGAACTCGGTCATCAGGCCGATGCCCGCAAGGTAGACGTATTTTTCACGCTCTTGATCAGCCTCTTTGATGACGCCGTCGATCCGTTCGACGAGATCCTGGGAGTGCTTCGCAAGGCTCTCTACGCTGCGTGAGAGGGACTTGATTTCGGCGGCAGACGAATCACCAACCTGTTCACACAGGCGCTGAAGTGCCGCTTCGACTCGGGCACGCATTTTCGCGACGGTCTGCGTGTCCAGATCGGCCTCACGTCCCTTGTCCTGTTCCAGTTTGTCAGCCAGGTTGATCAACCCGCGCATTTCCGTATGCACGATCCAAATCAGGATCTTCTGCAGCGCGTTGAATGTGTCGGAGTCGATCAGGCCCTCGCGGTCGGTCTTCTCACTCAATGCGCTGTGGGGTGTGTCGATGCGCACCCGCCCGATCACCTGCTGACGATTGAGCTTGAACCCGCTGGCCCCGAAAGCTGCTTCGTCCAGTCCCAGCCAGTCATCATCAAGATCCCCGTAGGGCAGGATGCGGTACCCGTACCGATAGAGCATCGGGCCACCGCTCCAGTATGAGATCTGCTTCCGGGTTTCGTCCCGTCCCTCGCTGAGGCCCTCGACGCCCACTAACGCATTGCGGTTGAACCAGTAAATGTCGCACTTGAAATGATCCAAGCGTTTCAGGGCAGCTGGCCGTATCGGGATCAATCTGAACGCGGCGTGTCCCCGTTTTGCCCGCCGCTTGACCGCTTCCTGCGTGAGTGAGTAGAGCTCGGGGCCTTGGGCATCGATCCGCCGCTTCCGATGCCGAAGCCGGTAGTTGATCTCGCCTTCGATGACCGGCGTGTCATCCTCCATGCGAAACTCCACATGGCAGACGGCATGCGCGGCTCGGAGCAGCGTTGCTCGAATGGACGGCACTTGCACTCGCGTACCATTGTGCCTGGCAACGATCAGACGGTTGGCGTTACCACGGATGAACGGATCGACCATCCGGGCAACCTTGCCCTGCAGCATGTCCGTAAACCGCTCTTTGTCCCAATCGCCCCGCAGCGCCGAAATGCGGACGACCGTTCCCTGCTTGTCGCGGTCGATCTTCTCGTCCCCAAGTTCGGGTTCAAGGCTGATGGAGTCTGCATCGACATCCTCATCGCCCGCGAACAGTGCCCAGTCGATGTCCAGCAGGTTCCAGTATTGCTCGCCGCGCTTCGTGGTGGTGACCCGTAAACGATCGCCCAGCCGCATTGCCGAAAGACGCCCGATGCCCTTGTCTCCCAGGTGTTGCGCGCCCTTCAGATTTTCGTTCCGGCGGGAGTACGTCCCGATCCGGAGAAAGACGTCCTTCAACTCGTCCAGACTCATTCCATGTCCGGTATCCCGGATCTCGATGTAGTTCACGTCGTCATGGAATGACCGGAGCGTTTGCAGGAAACTCCTGTTGCCCGAACATTTCTTGAGACTGGCCAGGAGTTCCTCGGAAACCGGTCTGTCCGAATCGACCAGTCCCGCGCGGACGAACTTCAGAACCTCGGACCGGCTCTGGCCTTCTTCCGTGAGGCGCTCGACTGCTTCACGGTATCGGGATCCACCCAGCAGGTTGTGCACGGCAATTTCGATGCGTGGCGACCCGGCGTCGACCGCGTTCTTGATCAACTCGTAGAGCGCCACCTCGTCGGAGCTGATCAGTTCCTTGCCAAGCTCCAGGATCGTGCGGGCCGCAAACTTGAAGCTCATCGTGGCGCCCTTACAGGTGACAGATCAGGCAGGCGTCATCATCCGCGTCGTCCTGTGCGGCGCGGCGTCGGTAGACCTCGGCGAGCGTCAGGTCCGCGCCACTGGCCTTCCTTGCGGCCTGGCGGCGGGTGTGCTCGTCCTTGATTGCTTGCACACGCTCTGGCCGTTCCAGCTCCGTCAGCGATTCCTGCTGGCTCCAGGTGAACGTGTTGCCGCTGCCCGCAAACGGCCGTTCGTAGGCCTTTGCTGCCTCGAAGAGCTCCGGGTGCTGCTCCTTCAAGCGAACCCATTCGATTTTCTGCTGGTAAAAGCAGAAGTAGCATCCCGACCGGGACCGGCCCCATGCCGTGTAGGGCGGCATCCCGATTCCCGAAGATTGCAGGATTTCCTCGATGTCCTCGAGCTTCAGCCCGTCCTGCTGGAATGGATAGACCGGCGTAATGTTTGGCTTGTGGCTGATGTAGCCAGAACGGTTCTCGTCGGCGCGCAACCCGACGTAGTTGCGTACGGGATCGTCACCTACGAATTGCTCGAACGGCTTGAGCTTGAGCATTTTGGTGCACCATCGGCGGTGGTTTGAGGGAATCATCCCGCCGTAGACCTCGTACCAGTGGTCGAAGCCCAGCTCGGCGTTGAGCCGGTTTACCCGCCTTCCCAGATAGTCCTCGATCCGCTCCAGGTACGCGTACGTTTCCGGGAGCTCCTTGCGGGTATCGGAGAAGACGTACTCCATCTCGGGCACGCGATCGCGCATGTAGATGGCGAGTGCCGCCGAATCCTTGCCGCCGGAGAGGCTGAGAATGTGCCTCATGTCGAACTGACCGCTTTTCTCTCCTGCCAACCGACATGGCCTTCCGTGTATTCGGCGAGGAGGTGCCCCAGCACCTCCACGGCGTTGGGCTCGTTACCGAGAGCCTCCCGCACCGCGTTCAGCCGGCTGTGCAGCTGCGGGTTCGGCCGGTCACGGCGGACAACGACGACGCGTTCCTGCCCGTTGAGCCCGACAACGTGGACGCTTTGCAGATCCGTTCCGCACCCCGGCCGGGTTCCGGCCAAGGCGAGCCAGCGCGCCAGATTGCCGGCCATGGCCCGGATTTCCACTGCGAACTGGTTGAGCGTGTCGTCGTCCCAGCTCTCCGGCCGATGACCGGACACATGGCCTGCGATCCGGTCCAGCCATTCATCGTCGGTCCTTTGCGCATCGATCGCTCGCTCCACGAAGTTCCGCAGTCGATCATCCAGTCTTTCCAGGCAGTGCGGTGGGTAGTCGTCCTGGAACCGGGAACGGAGCGTCGCGATATCATCGGCGCCGAATGCTTCCTGGGTAGCGGCAGCAGCTCGCATCCGTAGCTTGGGCGCAGCGTCACCAATTTCGCGCAACGCGTCGTCAAGCACGTCAAGATAGCGTTCGATATCGATCCGTCCGCGGTCGCGCAGTGCAGCGCACGCTGCCGGCAGTTCATGAAAGAACAAAAGTCCGGGTTCCGATGCCTTGCGCAGCGCGGTGCGGACTGCGAGCGCGACAGGGGAGATCGTCCGGGTCTGCAACGCGTAAACGGGTAGCGCGTTGTACCAGGTGAAGAGCCACTCGGAAAGTGCGTGCAGTGTTGCAGAACGCGCTCCCGCAACCTGCAGCCGTGCGGCCAGTGCCCGCACAACTCCCTTTCGTGCGGCACCCTCGTGCAGGGACTTGACAGCAAAACGGTTTGGCGACTTGGCGAGCCGCATCAGATGCGCCACCGACAGTTCAGGCACGAAGCTGTTTCGCTCCATGACCGCAACATGAAGTCTCGACGCCAGGATGATTGCCACGATCACGAGCAGGGCCGGTCCGGCGCGCAAGCCGTACGGTGGCCGCCCCAACTCGTCCATGAGGACGCCGAAACCAATGGGCTCGTCAGTGTGGATCAGCTCCTCAATGCGTTGCCAGACCGGTCTCCAGCGGCACGGGTCCGACAGACTGGGTAGAGCGAAGGCGAACATGCCATTGCTTGTTGGCGTATGCATGCCGGACGTCAGGAACACGGATCGAAAGATCGTGCGCTCGGGTGGAGCGCTGTCCATTCCCAGCTGATCGCGATTGGCACTGCTGAGCATTCTGTCCAGCAGGCGCATTCGAGCGCTGGCGCCAGCCGCCGAGAGGCGTCTACGGTTGATAAGTTCGTTCTTCAGGATCGGGGCCTCATCGTACACGCGATCGCAGATGTCGCTGAGGAAAGCGCTTAGTCCCTTGGGCATGGTGACCGGCTTGCCTGCATGCCACCATGCTTCCGCGCGTTCGTCGCTCACCGTCGACAGGAGCGCGGCAACCCGCGTGAGCGCTCGCTCGGCCGCAGCAATGCGTTCGTACACCTCCGCTCGCGCCAGTTCGTCCACCCTGAGTTCGTCGCAGTTTTCGCGTATCCAGCGCCACAGCGTGAGTTCACGAGCCCATTCCAGGTCGTCCCGGTGAATCGCACGCGCGCACACCAGTGCAAGCGGGTCGTCGGCAACTGCAGCCGCCGCTTGGCGCAGCACCGCCTCCATATCCTCGCCCGGGTGGGTCGGTGCAATCAGGATCAGCCCGTCGGCCTCGCGTGCAGCGACTTGCCCGCCTGCCCAAAGCCGAACTTCAAAGGTCCGGAGCGTTCCGGTGGCGTGGTAATGGCGGTGGGCGACCACCGGCCGAGCGAGCTTCCACAGGGACTCGACGTCATCTAGGCGCTCCGGGATGCGGGCATGCAACTTTGCATCCTCCAGCCACTGCGACAGATCGACGCTGGAGCTTGACCAGAGGGCATAGTCCTGGCGGTGCGATCGGCGATAGATCAGCTTGCGCTCCGCCAGATCTGCGAGAATCCGGTCTGTCTCCGCTGGATCCATTCCGACGGACCAGGCGACCGTATCGTTGTCGGCGACCAACCCGGGAACTGGTTCCAGGACGGCCGCCAGCGCGACGGTCTTCAGTACGTCCTGATGCCGTCCCGGCAGGCCGTCCGCAAGGGCCACAGCGTCAAACGCCAGCGACCATCGCCGTCCACGATCGCTCCCCGGGGAGCCGCTGATCATGGCCGCTAGGTAGTCGAACGCGTGCGGCGCCCGATACCAGTGCGCCGCGTCGTACCGGGTGGCGTGCGCGAACCGCTGGAAACCTGAGGGTTCAAGGGACCCCAGGAAGCTGAACAGTGATCGCTCGTTCTGGCCGAACCGCCGCATCGCCCAAACGAGGGTCGCAACCGCCACAGGGTGCAGCGGGTACAGCGTCTGCGAGACATCAGTGGCATCCTCGCGCGCCACCGCAAACAGGCCGCGGTCCACCGCTTCTCCATAGAGCTCGGCCGCCCGTTTCCGCACCGCAGGCGTGTGGCGCCGAACCGGCGTCAGTGCACGGGCCAGCATGAAGAGCGACTGTTCGGAAGAGCTGCTGAATGGCACTTCCTCGTAACGCTCCGACGATCGTGTCCATTCCGCCTCCATCCACTTGCCCAGTCCGGCCACATAGTCGGCAAAACGGTGATGGAGGAAGCCGACGACCGCGAGGTCGGCTCCCGGGCGCCCGCCCGCCCGCTCGGCGAGCGCCTGAAAGATGGACGGATCTTCGTTACCCAGCGCGGCGTGCTCCAGGAACCTGCCCATCTCGTCAACGAGCAGCAGCAGGCCCTCGCCGGAGGTTTGCCGCACGGCTGCAGCCGCGGACTCAAGGAGCGCGACAACCTCCTGGACATCAAGTGGATCGTCCCGCGTCAGCAATGCAGCAGCCTGTGCCGCGGCTTCTGCGACTTCCGTCGTGCCAGCGCTGCATTCCCGGACGACGACGCTCAGCAGTTCGCGTGCAAAGCTGATCCGCCGGCCGCTGACAACGGCCGGCCGCCACGGCGCGATCGCCACCGAGCCGCCGGTCGCTGCCGCGAGAAGCTCCATGGCCGGTCCTTCTCCGTGCTCCCGGCAGAGCTGAGCGAGGAACACGGCGAACGCGGATTTTCCGGCGCCATACGGGCCGACAACGCGGAACGCACGCTGTGTCGAGGTGGGGGACAGCCCAGCGCAAATGCGGACGGCCGCATCGCGCACTGACGGCGTGATGACGTACCCGTCGAGGGCATCCGGATCGTCGACGTCGCGCGTGATTTCGACGGCCCGCACGTAGCGGCGTCCAACGGTGACCCGCGTAGCGACTGTGGGTCCGGTCATGACCAAGCTATCTCCCAGAGTTCGCGCAATGGCTCACCTTTGCAGGTCAGGTCCAGACCGCCGGCTCCGTCGCCCCGCAGTGTAAGCCTACCCGACCGGCAGCAGACGGAATCGAGCGCCTCGTGCAGGCCGGGTTCATCCAGCAGCAGGACTGCACCGGGGGCAGCGCGCGCGAGCATGAGCGACCGCAGGGACAGGGTTTCGCTCCCGGGCATGCTGCCCTGCCAGAAGTCGTGCAGGATGAAGGCAAGCGCGCTCGCGTCGAGCGACCGCTTGGGGCCGCGTGGGAGCCGCACTGTCGGCACGCCGCCCGGCGCCGCCAGCCGCACCAGCGCCAGTTCCTGGAAAGGGCTGCCCAGCGTCTCCTCTGGCGGTCCTTCCGCCTGCTCGCTTGCCGCGTAGGTCTGGAGGAACACATTGACATGGTTGGCGGCCGTGCCCGAAGTAATCGTTCCGCGCACGCGCGCAGCGCACCCGCGCACGGCTGTCACCAGTCGCTCTCTGGTGATCTCACGGTCCTGCATTTCCAAGAAGACCACGGCCCATGCCCCCAGGCCGGCGTGCACGGTCAGCGTCCAGTGGAGGCGCCAGAGCGCACCCGGAGTTTCAAGGTACGGGTCCTGGCCGACCCGCGGGTCCAGCAGCATCCGGGCAAACTCCGTGACGTGTACCTCCCGCCCGTTCCGCTGGGTGAGCCGGAGCGCCTCTCCCCAGAAACGGAGCGACTTGACCATGTTGCGGCCGAGTCCCAGCCGAAGGATCGCGTGATCGTCCGACGCAAACAGGTCCGGATCCTCGATCACAGCTTCGTACAGTTTCGGGATCCAGCCGTACCGGCAAGCGAACGACTCGTGCCCGGAGAAGACACGCGGACCGGGCACAATCGGCCATCCGACCTCCGGAGCGTCAGGGCCACCCGTCGCCGTCATGGCGCGTCGCCTCGAAGCAAGTGCACACGATCGCACAAGAGGCTCGCGGCCGTCCGGACCTCTTCCGGGGTAGTGGTCCGGCCGAAGCCGATCCGAATGGTGCCGTTTGCCAGAGGTTCCGGCACGCTGATGGCGCGCAACGTCGCGGATCCTCGAAGCGATCCGGCGCTGCATGCTGAACCTGTTGCAAGCGCGAGCTCCGGTAGCGACGCCAGCAGCATCTCGGCATCCACCCCTTCGAAGGCCACACTGAGATTGTGCGGGATGCGTGTCTCCAGCGATCCGTTCAACTGCCATCCTTCGAGTTCGGATAGCCCGTTCAGCATCATGCGCGCGAGCGTCTGGGCGTGCGCATCATCCTGCTCCCGGCGCGTCCGAGCCAGGTCGCACGCCGCACCAAAGCCGATGCAGCTTGCAACGGGAAGCGTTCCGGGTCTCAACCCGTTCTCCTGCCCTCCGCCCGTCGCGAGGGGCCTGGGCGCGGCGGCGGCGTCCGCAACGAAGAGTGCGCCGATCCCCTGGGGCCCGTAGATCTTGTGGGAGGAAATCGAGGCGTACGACACGAACCAGTCGCTGAGCTTCACCGGAATCCTGCCCACCGCCTGCGTCAGGTCGCTGTGCAGCGGGACGTCGCGATCCGCGCACATCGCGGCCACGTCGTCGATCGGCTGGACCGTTCCGATTTCGCTGTTGACGGCGGTGATTGACGCGAGCGCTGGCTGCGAGTCCAACGCTTCAGCAAGTGCAGCGACGTCGACGATTCCGTCTTCGCTGGCCGTGACGCGATGGATGAATCTGCCATTGGCCTCCAGGTCATCGGCGGTTTCCGAGACGCTTGCGTGCTCGAGTTCTGTCGTCACGACTGCGTCGCCAGCACTTGTGGCGCCACGCAAGACGATGTTCGAGGCCTCGGTCGCGCCCGAAGTAAACGTGATCTCGGATGACCGACACCCGAGCAGCGCCGCAACCTGTTCCCTGGCCGTCTCCACTGCCGCGCTGGCTGTGCGACCCATGCCATGTTCAATCGCGTGGGCGTTCCACGCGCCGCTCATCCAGGGAAGCATCGCCTCGAGCACAACCGGATCCAGTGGCGTGGTCGCCTGAAAATCAAGGAAGATCGGTTCTTGACGAACGCGTGACCCGGATCTTCTGGCCAAGGTTCCAGCCCTATCGCGCGGATGGGTCACGTTTGCTCTTCCTTCTATATAATACACATAAAATCATATAGTTATACAGTGTTCCCGCAACAAAGGCAATTGCATTCTGCCGAAACTCCGTGACCGGGTTGGGGCCGGGTACGGCTCATCGACGGGCCCGTGCATGCATACGGGTGGAAAACGGCTCTAGCCCTGTAGATTCGGGCGCACGTTTGCGGTCCGAGGAACGGGAGTTCAATCGATGACAGCTTGGGTGACCAGTTTGAAATGGTTTGGCGAACACGCAGCCGTCACGCACCCGATTGTCGATATCGTGAGTGCGGGAAAGAGTGAGGACTATGTTTCCGACAACCTTCAAAGACTGCACGACCTCCTGTTCCTCTCCACCCGCGAGCGCGCCAGCCTTGAATTGGACAGTCGACCGGACCACAGGCCATATCGATTTCAAGTGGAACGCACAGCGGACGGACCTATCGCGTTTGTTGGTCACAATCCCTGCCTGAGCGCGCAGAAGGTTGAGAATCTGTCAGTGAGCACCGACGAGGAAACGGGCGACGAAATCGTGACCTCGGACGTGCTGGGAGCCCGCCGTGTCTTGGACTTACCTGATGCGGTCCGGGTACGAACCTGAGACCACGAGGGCCTACGGCGACTCAGCCAGCAAGCCCTGGCTGAATCGATGACTGCGACTTCACGGGAAACCTGAACCGGAAGCATGTGCCCTTTCGTTGGGAATCGCTGCAACGATTGCCCGGAGGGAATCTGCGCGGGTCCTGCGGCAACTCAGTCGTAGAACGCAATCATGCGCGCCCATTGGCATGCACCAAACAAGAAAACAAATTGGGGCACGCCATCGGCGGTTCCGACGGCGTAGCGTATCGAACGCGAAGCAGCAGAGCCACCATCCTGACCTGCCGGACGCTATGGGCCGGGAATGGCGAGAAACTTCTCGGTCGCCCGCCGCAGGAACTCGTACAAATGACCACAATACGAGAAATCACGGCTGATGGCCGGAGCCGCCACCCTGTTCAGCGGCGACTCCTAGCGCGGGCTCTGGCGCGTCCGCATGGAACCAACGCAATTTGCGGAATTTCGTGATCCGAACCTGCACGAGGACTCGCACCTCTGCAGATTTGCTCACGCTTTCGATTAAAGGGCAGTTACCGCGTTTAGAGGCAGTGAAGTATTTTCAAGCACCTATTCCCCCTCGCTGTCACCAATAGCCTCTCGGACAAGTCTCTCTACTGGCCATGCTATCTGCAGGTTTTCCATACCTCCAACCCAATTGAGGGCTTGACTGGTGCCGATGACTAATTCTCCAGCTATGTTAATTGATCTTCGTTGGCTGACCTCACGCCGAGCTCCCCGTTTCATAATGTAGAGCAACCCAATACCCTTGAAGGCCACTGAGTAGGCTCGCTCCCCGTACCATCGCCCGCAGATCGGAAACCGTAATCCAACCTCTTGCGGCGTGTTGCCCTCGAAGATTCGCATCATCATGCACGGATACAACTCTGGCCCATTGGGATCATTATTCAACAGCATGAGACGAATCCTCTCGCCGTGCGGACCGAGAGCCACGTTTTCTGCGAAACAACCTTCTGCAACATGGGCACGCCACAGGATCGAAAGCAAAAATAATCTTAATTTCTTGTACTCCAAGTTCAATCCAACTAAACTTCCGTTACTAAGTGTCTTCCATTGGCCTGTTTTCAACTCCCACACGCTCTTACCATATTGTTCCCACTTGCTGAATACAGTCTCGCACTTGCCGCATAACATTCGCTCGCGGATACCCTTTTGCTCTATCCGACCCTCTTTTTCATTTAGTGCATCATAAGGAACAAAGCGGTGCTTATTGTCGTACGCTCCAGCATAACCCCACTCGGGAATTATGTGCGAAAGGAGAGTGTTTTCTTCTTTTACGCAAAGTTTGCAAACTGTTTGCATCGTGAAGCCTAATACAACGAATTAGTGACAGCCAGTCAACATAGCGTCACTATTGATCAGATGCCCCACGGCCTGCTGTGTCTGTCGGGCGCAACCAGCCAACAATCCATCAGTCCCGCGCCTAGTTCTTGATCAGTCCCGAACGATTGGTCCAAGCGCAATGTTGGTGCGCGGTTACCATGGTCATCACAACCTATAGCTCCCTCGTTCCAGCGTTCTCCCGGCGGATTTGCGACAACGCTGAAGCGACCAGCGCAGCGGGCACCGCGACGATTCCAAGCCCACACATCAGATGACAAACGTGAAAAGTTTGCCGGCCGCGGTGACCGGGTAGACATCGCCGTAGCCCGCCGTCGTGAGGGTCGCGGTTGCCCACCAGAGGCTGTGCGGGATGCTCGCGAAGGCTTCGCGCTGCGCTTCGTGCTCAAAGTACCAGATACTTGCCGCCGACAGGTAGAGCAAGGCGACGCCGGCGAACAGCACAATCTCTTCCTTCGCGAGGGCCACTGCCTTCCCGAATCGGGCCATCGCCTCGCTGTACCGGGCCAACTTGAGATTCCGCACGACGCGGAAGAGCTGCAGCGCCCTCAATGCACGCAGATCTACCCCGCCCAGACTCGCTCCAACGTTCGGGGCAAGTCCACAGTCTGCAACGCCGCTAACCGCTCCGCCAGTGATCGGATCCCGTACGGGATCCGAAGTGTCAAGTTCCCAGGCTTCGTGAAGCCAGATATCCGGGCGGCTAGTAGCGCACCACTATGCGCCTTTCAAGTCGCGTTCAGGGTCAAGCATCGGTTTTGCGGTCACGCTCCTACGGCGATTGACGAGCTTCACCACTCCTAAAACACAGAGAAATTTCGGATTTCGTAACGTATTGCAAAACTCGCTCGGTCGATAGCGTCAACGATCTTTGGTGCCTCACTGGATAACACCAGAACAAGCCATATCAAACCAACCGCAGTCACGACTCTGGCCACTTGCTGCGCCACTGCCCAGGTAGTCCGAAAAACGATCCATAAGAGCTTCCACGACCGAACGGCGAAAGTTCCGAATCTTGCTAATGTCCGTTTCATTTCTCTTTCAGGCCATCCGCTCCGATAATCTGGTGACATTTTCCTTCAAAGGCAGTCGCCGCATAATCGCAGTTAACGAACGTCTTACACTCGTGTTGCCGAATTTCAGATTTCAGGTACTTGTGGTTCTCAAGGTCGATCAGGACACTCGCGAAGTAATGAACCGTCAGGGCGCCAACGATAGCTACTTCTGCAGCGAGCAGCCGTTCACTGACGAAGATTATGCGGCCCGCTTTACGGGAACCCGAATAGATGTCTCCAAACCACACTTCTCCTGTTTTGGTAAAGAACTCGAAAAAGTCATTTCGCATCTGGCCATCACTGAGAAAATGGCAAACGGCTGTCACGTGACCGGGGCCCCTTTCTTCCCGGATTAGCTCCGCGTCCGCTTCTACTGTCAGAGCTGTGACCCAAAATGCAGCAAATGCCAACGTTCGTAGAATGTCCAAACCGCCGGTTTCCGATGGGCCAAGGGTCGGACCACGCCGGCTAGCCGCTGACCATTCGCTGTCTCGGTCTGATTGACCCCTAGCGGGCAAATGAAGCCACATGCTCACACCCGTTTGCTCTGGAGGCGCAACAGCGATAGCGACATCCACTCCTTATCTCCAGGCCGCTTCACGCTCCATTCACGCCAGCCGTTCCATTCGGTCTTCCGTCCGTCAAGGGTCCGACCTACCTCGCGTGAGGCTGCGCTGGGGGACTGAAATCTCTTGCCACCGACTATCCATGAACCCCCCAGGATGACTCCGTAGTGCCTCTGTCCGTGGTTGTGCATCACCAGCAGTGTCCCGTGGGGCAGCGACACGCCATGACTCACCCAAGGGCGCATCGATACGATCAGCCGCCGCAACGCGGCATCGTCTGATTCCTTGCTGCTCTTTTTTGACTGTTGGAAACGACCGAAAGTCCACTCGGAAACTTCGACTGTGCGCGACACCTCCGGGTCGTCCTCTTCGGTTGTCTTGGACCGACCGCCTGCAGGGCCGGACGGCTTTTCTCCAAGAGTGGCCGGTGGAGTAGCCAGTGGTTTGAATGCTTCCAGCGTCGAAAGATGCCGCCGGGGCAAACGAGCAAAGAGTTCCTCGTTACCACTCAACTCGCACTTCTCTAGACCGAAAGTGCCATGTTGCTCGCGCATCTCGTAGAATCTCACCGATTTGGTCCTCTCTTTGAGCACTTTCACCACTGTGTATTTTGTTGACGGCCTACACTCTGTACCAAAGATTATCTCTTCCAGTTCCAGTGGCGACCCGTGTGTCCCCTGGCGCCCAATTAGACGCCACTCCCGTTCATAGGACCAATTCTTGGCTTTCCTCAACAGCACAGATTTGTCGACTCTGGCTCCGGCTTCATCGTCTCCGTAGAGCATGGCAGCTATATCGCTTGCCCTGACCAGCCTCCCTCCATCGTACTCGACCTTTTGAACATCCTGAGATGCCCGCTGCGGCACCGAAAAGCCCAGGCATATGCCCCGATGCTGATCGCCGTAGTGGCTCCACATCAACGGACAGTCGTCCCGCTCGCCCAAAGAGACGATCCCCTTCTTGTATCTCCGAAGAAGTTCCAACTCGATGCGGTAGGTGAGGCGTCCCTTTGGCTCGACTTCGGATTCGTAATCCACGTCTCTGCCACCGAATGCCGTATCAACTATGTCAGCTACGCTCTGATCCGCCTCCTCGCCACTACGCGTTTCGATCCAATTCGCCGTTTCGGGATCCTTGAGTTTCATTGCGGCAGCCGCCGTCCGCATTTCGGCGACGGTGCGTTGTTCAATCAGCATCCACAGGATTCTCGCGAGTTCAACGCCATTGACATCGCTCTGAAGCGAGGGGCGGGTATCCAGGGGGTCGTTGAACGTACGCGGGTCAGCAAAATGAAGTCTGTCTCCTACGACCATGTCCAGCGTGCGAGCAGTCAAGGCACGATACTTGTACAACCGCTCCGGCGGCTTCCTACCGCTTTCCATGTCCTCATGTCCCCATGTTGGGTTGCTAGATGGTCTCAAAACCTGTTCACGGCGTTTTTTTGCACCAAGACGTGAATTGCCGCGAAACCTATGACAACTTATCGACCATCCGGAGAGAAATCCGACAAGTTACGGGAGCCAATTGAAAGCCTCATGCCCTCAATAGTGGACCGAATGCGACAACAATTGCGAGCGCGCCCCGACTCTTTATTTGGTGTTTAACAAACGTTGTCAAACACCACATAAGTTGTCGCCGTTTGTCCCTCTATGGGTGTTTGTCCGATTGTCCTGGTGAGGTTCCGAAAGCTAGCTAGGCGGGTTCCGTCACCGGCACGACGAGGCATTAGGACTCGTGAACCCGCCGGACAGGTACTCGGCGGACGCCGCCGGGATCCTCGCGCTCTACATGCGCCTTGGAACGGATACCGAACCTGAACGCCTGTCCATCACGAGCCTCGGCGCGTGGGAGGGGGAGACGACCGATCTCACGCGGAGCCTGTCGCAGGTCTCATTCGGCGTGCGGCACGCCAACGGGGTCACCATGCCGTGGACGACGGGCGTGGAACCCGCCCAAGCCCTTGCCGACAACTCACGACTGCCGGGAACCGCGACTTGGAACGGGGATCTGATCGGCTTCCCGCCGACGCTCGACGGCGTGCAGGGCGATGCGGAGATCAGCGTGAACCTCGGCACGATGAACGGGCGGGCCGATTTCACCGGGCTCGAGAACGAGGACGGCTCCACGTGGGGAGACAGGGATCTCGGCTACGCCATCACCGTCGGCACGAACTACCTGCGGAGCACTGGGGGCGACACCGGGACCGTCAACGGGCAGTTCTACGGCCCGAACCACGAAGGCGTGGGCGGATCGGTTGAGCGCGTCGATCTCACGGCCGCCTTCGGCGCCAGAAGGCAGTAACTTGCACGACCCCGCCTTAGGCAACAGTCGGGCCTACCAACTTGCGAGAAGGGCGGTGCTCATGAGCAACGAAGTGGCCGAGTATCCTCCTCCTGACAGAGAAGGCAGTCGAAAACGTCACGGCCCATTGGCCTTACGGTGGGAAATCCGACACGTTGTAGTAGACGAGATTGGTCCTGCGCGCGCAGGAGCGACCCAGGATGCGGCATCAATCTTGAGCGTGCCTCGACTCTTATCGGATGTCACACACCGCCCGCTGCCGCCGCCTTCCGGGAAGGCTTCGGCGTCCCTCCGGGTGGTCCTATGTCAGACGCCGTCCCGCCGAACACCCGGAACCAGGCGTCGGGCAACGGACGGGCCGGTCGCGGCCTCGCCAAGCCTCATCGCACCGCCAGCCGGTACCGATGGCCGCGGACCCTGCGGGCTCGGCCGCGCGGCCCTTGTACGCCGCTCGAGGTAACCGTTTCGTGTTCATCACCGATCCCACAATATCCGAATAATAAATGTTGCGCCATTTGACGGCAGTAACCGGGACTTTGGCGGGCGAAGCGGGTTAACATCACGCTGGGCACGCACGGGTCGGCGAGACGCCCGGAGCGCACCGGGAGTCGGCCCGGACCGGCGCGTGTCGGTTAGTCACTGGGTAGACGGGGGCCGTCATGGAGCTTGGCGATCTGGCGCAGCACGCGGGCTGCCATCTCCCTGGCTGAGGGACCCATCCAGGCCGAGCACGAGACGCCGTGACCATCGGCACACATCTCACTCCGGGACCTGCGGAGATTCCGGGCGCCTATATCGACGGCTACGCCAGAGGCCGGGCGGTGGACCCCGAGCGGTCCGCCAACTATGTCGCGCACACCACGATCGGGGACCCCCTGGCTGACGCGATGATCGCGGATCTCCTCCGCCTCGGGCCGGATGAGCAAGCCAGGCTGATCAGGCTCGGCATGCACGATCGGGACCGCACCGCGCTTCGCGGCGCACCGGCCTCCGTCAGGGCGTTCTTCGAGCACTGTGGCGAGCCACCGGAATGGCTTGACCTGACATCGTTCCAGCCGGGCTGCCGCATGTTCCACCGGAATACCCGGCTGATCCTCGCGGGCATGGTGGGCGGCGTGCTCGTGGAGGGGTTCTCCACGAACATCGCCAAGTCGTTCTTCATCACCGGCAGGCTGCGCGACCAGGGCACGCGGCGCCTCAAGCAGAACAACCGCCACATGCTGGAGATCTTCATGCCTGGCGGCATGGAGAGGCACGCCGACGGGTGGACGCACTCCGTGCGGGTGCGGCTGGTACACGCCAAGATCCGGCGCCTTCTGAGCGAGTCCGATGAATGGGACATCGGGGAACTCGGCACGCCCATCAGCGCGGCGCATACCGGCTTCGCCATCGCGGCCTTTTCCGCTAGGTCGTTGAGGCACCTGACAAGACTCGGCGGATCCTTCAGCGACGAGGAACGCAAGAGCTTCATGGCGGTCTGGCGGTACTCCGGCTATCTGATGGGCATCCCGGAAACCATCCTGTTCCGGGACGAAGCGGACGCGCTGCGGATCTTCGACACCGGCCGCATCTGCGAACCCTCGCCTTCGATGGAATCGATCGCCCTCGCGTTGTCCCTTATCAATTCCGCGCCGCTGTTCGCTGGACTGACCGAACGGGACGCACGCCAGAAACTGGCTGGCTACATCGCGCAGATCTCGCGCGCGCTGATCGGCAATGCGTTGGCCGATGAGCTCATGTATCCAGCGAGCCCGACCCTGGGGATCCTGTGGAAGTTCCGGCTGCTGAACCGGATCGAGGCGATTCGGAACAGGTTGAACCCGAGCCGCGCCGCCGCTACCTCCAACATGATGACCATCCTTGATGCGTCGATGTACGACAAGGAGGGGATCAGCTACAGATTGCCCGACCATGTCTACGCGGAACAATCCAAAGAGTGGTGAGAATTGCGGGCCGCCAGGGACTCACCGGTCAGGTGCGTTCGGGATGATCCGGTTGGGCCGGCTCCGTGTCCGGGAGCCGGAGCGGCAGCGCCTGCGCCGAACGTGGAAACCCCTGCCGTCCGCGGGCCGGCTACCGCCTGACCGGTCTTCGCCATCGGGCTGCCTCGCGCGAGGATCCCGGCGGCGTCGATCGCCGGCAGCGAGCCGTCGAGGCGGAACCAGCTGTCGGCCATGTTCGAGTCCGGGGGAGTCCTCCTGGCTCGGGTGGCCATGCTGACCTCCCGCTGACAGAGGAGGCAGTCGTAAACGTCACAGCTAATTGGTGGTACAGCGAGAAATCCGACAGATTACGGTAGACGAGACTGGTCCTACGCACGCTGGAACTACCCAAAATGCGACATCAATCGTGAGCGTGCCTCGACTCTTTATCCGATGTTTCACAAACGTGTTGAACACCACATAAGTTGAACACCACATAAATTGTCGCCGTTTGTCGCTTTATGGGTCCTTGTCCGCTTGTGGCGGTGAGGGCCCGCAAGTCAAACAGACAGGTTCAGCCATAAGCGCCGCCAGATGCCGGGAATCGTGCTAGCAGCTTGCCAACGTGCGATCAGTGAGGCGCGCGACGAACCGGCGTTGCATTTGCATGCCGGGGATGCACAGGCCGGTGGCGGGTAGAGGGCAGGCGAGGCGCCCTGCGGCTACGTGTGTCCGCGCAAGACGCGGCCCCTGCTTCCACAGGAGAAAAACGCCTCGCGCCTCGTCGGCGGGTGCCTCACTCACCATCATCGACGGGCCCGCAGGTCCCGACACGCGCCGCGTCCGACAGCCCGAAGCCGAAGTTCGGCATACCCCTGAACCCGCCGGGCTGCGCGAGGCCGTATCCGGTGGACTTCCCTCCAGAAGGCGGTGACGCGTAGCAACGTCCCTCTTTGACCTGCCACGGGCTCCTCGTCAGATGGCTAGTTTCGATCTTACATGTAATCCATATATAGACTATGATAACGAATATGATTATTTCTGGAGTCTGTCATGGCTGCTCAGGTGCGGCTTGCAACGGCGACCGACCGCAAGGAACTCTCCGGCCCCGCTTTACGCACGTTCTTTCGCATTGCGGCGCTTTGGGACCTCTCGGTTCAAGAACAGATGACCCTGCTCGGGCTAACGGCCCGATCAACCTTCTTCAAGTGGAAGAAGGACCCGAACACCGTTCTGCCAAAGGACACGCTGGAGCGCATTTCCTACGTCCTGGGCGTCTACAAGGCGCTCCAGCTCCTGCTCCCCGACGAGAAGGCGGCCGACCAATGGGTGAGGCGTCCGAACGCAGCGCCGCTATTCAGTGGTCGCTCAGCGCTTGACCGCATGTTGTCCGGCCAGGTGGCGGACCTCTTCGTCGTACGGCAATACCTGGATGCGCAGCGGGACGGCTGGGCATGACGTTGCCGGTTGCCCGCATCGAATGGAAGCCGTGCTGGCGAATCATCCCCAGCCGGTTTCCGCCCATTCAACTCTTCGAGCGGGTGACTGAACCGGACGACCTTGAAGCGGTGTTCGAGCTGGATGCCCTCACCAACCCCCGGATTCGCGATGAGGTCGGTGATCTCAAGCTCGTGCCGCCCGAGGATCGCATCAGTGGGCCCGGGACCGCCGTCATCATGGCCGCTTTCACCCATCTGAACCCGATCGGCAGCCGGTTCTCGGACGGCACCTACGGTGTGTTCTACGCTGCCAACGACCTCGACACGGCTATAGCTGAGACGAAGTACCATCGCGAGCAGTTCATGAGCGCCACCGCGCAGGGGCGTATGGAACTGGACATGCGAGTTTATCTCGCCGACCTCGACGGGGATTTACATGACCTGCGCGGCATGCAGGTCACCCAGCCGCTCGTCTACCACAACGACAGCTACGCGGCCGGCCAGCATTTGGCGAGAACGCTGCGTGAGGCCGGCTCAAACGGGATTGCCTACGACAGCGTCCGCCAGACAGACGGCGAATGTGCTGCGGTGTTCCGACCTCCTCTTCTCTCCAATGCCCGCCAGGAGCGTCACCTCTGCTACGTATGGAACGGACGAAAGGTTGAAACGGTCTATGAGAAGCGCGAATTCGGCGAAGGAGGCCAGTTCTGACCTCGCTTGAGGCAGTGTTGCTGACACCCATCTGGAACACGTTCGCACGGACCGGTAGACCCGGGATACACCTGGACGCAGTTCCCGCTCAGGAGAAGAGGCAAGGCCGTGTTTGAAGAAACGAAACGAGCGATGCAGCAGCTTGGCGAACTACCGGCGTCCGGGCGGCCATCTCCTCAGACGAAGATGGCTACCTCGATCGCGAGTGCCCGTCAGCGGAATGCCAATTCCAATTCAAGGTGCTCATGGCGGATTGGAAGGCCAAGGTCCGCGATGAAGAAGTGTTCTGCCCGTTCTGCGGACATTCGGCGGCTGCCACTGAATGGCACACTGAAGAGCAAATCGAGCACCTGACGCAAGCGGCAGTTGCTCATTTGCGGGCGACCCTGGGCAACGCTCTCAAGCGTGACGCTGACCGCTGGAACCGTCGACAACCACGCGGCGGCTTGATTTCCATGACCATGAAAGTGGGCAGCCGGCCCCAACATGTCGCCGTGCCGCCGGCGGTGGCCGAACCCATGCGACTAAAGGTCGTCTGTCCTGTCTGTGAATGTCGATATGCGGTTATTGGGCCCGCCTTCTTTTGCCCTTCCTGTGGTCACAACGCGGCTGAAGAGATCTTTGCCCGAACGGTCGCCGGCATCACGCAGTCTCTAGAGTCGTTGGGCTCAGTGCGCACCGCTATTCAAGATCGCGACACGGCGGAAAGTGTGACCCGTTTTATCGTCGAGAATGGCCTCAAAAACGCTGTTACGGCTTTCCAACGGTGCGTCGAAGCCATGTACTCCAACATTCCCTCGGCCCCGACTGCTAGACGGAACGCGTTTGAGAACCTCGCTGAGGGCAACCAGCTTTGGCGGGCAGCGACGGGAAAGAGCTACAGAGACCATCTCTCGGAAGACGAGCTGAACCGACTGACCCGAACCTTCCAGCAACGCCATCTCCTTGCTCACACGCAAGGCATCGTTGACCAGGACTATCTCAGCCGGAGCGGCGACACCCGCTACCGTCTTGGCCAGAGGATCGTTGTTCGAGCACCAATGGTCCGGGACACACTCGATCTGGTCGAACGCTTGGTCACCGGCCTTAAGGCGGACTGCACGTCCTTGAGTACATAGACTAGGCGAAGTGCACAATGCCGACTAACCGTTGTTTCGACGCTCCGTCCTGTGCCGCCAAGACAACTTATCAATTCCGTAGCGATAAATCCGACACGTTACGTGAGACAAACAAGAGCCCTGCACCCCTTGTAACGACCCAACATGCGACATCAATCTTGAGCTCATCACGACTCTTTACCGGACGTTTCACACGCGTGTTAACCACCAGATAAATCGTCGTAGTTTGCGCCCTCAAGCTGCCGTGCCCGTTTGTACGGAAAGCCGCCGGGATCGTCCCTGCACGACGAGGAACAACGAGAGCCGCGCGACCGCAGTTCAGGCTGCCCGGCACCGTCGGGCGGGCGCCGGGCGCAGCTTTGCCAAGGCGGCGGTGACAGAACTGCCAAGCCAGGCAAATGCATCCGCGAATGCCTGGCTCCGCAGGTGGTGGGCACGGGCCACTGCCTGCTCGACTTCGGACTGCGATGGGGTGTGGGATGTCGCAAACATGGATCTCACTCCGGGTTCGGGTTGCGTTGCGGAACAAGTTAGGCATGCTTT
>VXPS01000321.1:267-5552 GCA_009839425.1 Chloroflexota bacterium | reverse complement strand
GTCACCCGGTTGCCCAACTCCCCCCGCGCCAAGGCATCCACTTCACCCTCCAGCAATCCACCAAGCTGCTCGCTGTCGCTGTTGAAGTAGAGCACTTCGGGGCGGTCATCGCCGGCCGGTGTCAGGCGGACACGGGTGGCGATGGCAACAGACCCCGTGCCCGCGGCTATGCGCAGAGCCGCCCCGCTCTCGGGCTCTCCGGCGATCAAGACATCGCCGCCCGCCAACTGCACTTGCGTCCCGCTGCGGATGATGCCCTCGGCATCGATGATGCCGGTCAGCTCCAGTAGCCGTTTCTCGCCCGTAGTGCCCCGCAGCACGCCCACGTGGTGTTCTGACGTCAGATCGGCGTGCCGGTTAATGACACTCTCTGAGCGCACCAGCAGCGATTGGCGGAAGCTGACATGGGCCACGCCAAAGCGGATCACTTGACGCCCGTTTTCATCCCGGGTGCGTTCAGGCAACGCGGTGATGCCGCCACCCACCATGTCGTAAGGTTCTTGCGCTGCTTTGAGCCAGATCCCGGAGAAGGGATTGCCGATCCCCAACGTGTTGAAGCTCAGCTTTCCCTTCGAAAAGGTCTCGAGGGCAGCGACCAGGTCCGGCTCGTAGCCCGTCGGTTGATGGACCGCCGACGCGACCGAGTAGCTCATCGGATTGAAATCGGTATAGAAACCGTAATTGACGCGCATGGCCGGTAGGTCATCCAGCATTTCCCGGGCCGCTTCGCAGGCCGCCGCGGTCGCGCCCTCCGGGGTCCCTGAGCCAGTGCCGCATCCGGCCGGCGGGCAATCCATGTAGACTCCGGCGCCAACCAGCACCGGCAGACTGTGGATCACGACCCTCTTGACGAAAGCCCTCTTGCGCTGCGGCAATCCGGTGGCCGGATTGTGCGCCCGGTAGTAGAGAAAGCTTTCCCCGAACGTGTCCGCAACGCTAACCAGGTCCCGGCCCTGAAGGGCTGCGTTGAAATCGGCATCCAACTCGGATTCGCTGAGGCCGTTCCCGTGGCTGTAGGGGTGGCCGGTGAACAATGTATTGCCGTAGGTGTCCAAACCGAACACGTAGATCGAGTTGCTCCTCCAGCGCGGATCGGCAGACAGGGCGACAGTGCCGAAATGCCCCTGCGACTCCAGCTCGAGCGCGGCGCAACGGACAAACTCCTGAAGTTTCTCGGGAGAAGGATCGGCCTCAAGACCCCTGGCGTTGACTTCTTCCCTACGGCATGCGGCCGGGATGTCGCGGGGGTAGACACCGGCGCCGATCGCAGCCGGCGTCCCCTCCCAGAAAAGGCTCTTGAGGTAGGTAAACTTCGGTTCATCCCGTCCCGTCTCCGGGTTGGTGAAGGAGTAGTACATCCAGCCCTCGCCGAAGGTGCTCACGATACGGTGCTGTTCCTTGAACCAGTCATTGCCGAAGCCATCGATCAGGAGCCCCCACGGAGCTCCTTCCCTCGATGGATCAGGGGGGTAGACGAAGGTCGTAGCCTGATGGCTTATGGGGGTCACTTCGTCGACGACGAAATAGATCGGGCCGCTTCTCCAGCGCTCGTCCTCATGAAAGGCCCGGCGGGCTTGCTCAAACCCCACTTCCTGAACGAACTCGTAGGCGCATTGAACGAACGCCCGAACGTCCTCCGATGTGCGCACGGCGCTTGCAGATACGGAGCGATCTGCACAGGTCAACGGTTCAGCGCCCCCTTGGACAACGAAAGCCGGAGCGGCTGCATGTAGAAAGATCAGGATAATTGGAAACAGAGTGCGATTCCCTTTAACTACCTGCTCGTTAGCCATGAACGGTTCTTCCTGTTCATCTCGATGAAGGGCAAGAGCGGCGGAGGGTCTGGGATCCTCCCGCACAGGTTGCGTCGGGGTGAATCTGTCATTGGCCGGCTTTGGCCAGGGTTTATCCAGAGGCCGGAGTCGCCAACAACATGGTGATCTTCCAGCTTCCGCCTTCCTGCTTGCTGGCGACAAACGTGACGACGTAGCCTGCGAACTGGGTGTTTCGGATATTGTGACTTGTGGCGCTACACAAGGTGAGGCCGAATGCGCGGAGGCAACCTCGTGAAGCCTCGTCCACGCTGAAGGTGCCTACAGCTTCTTCGCCGAGGATCAAACTGCATTCTCGCCCTGGCTGAATAACACTCCCCTCCTCGCAAGCGGGTGCCCCGCCGCCTTCCGATGCCGCACCTGGTTTGACCGACCAGTTCAAGGTGCCGTCATTGGACCGGTTGTCAACCTCCACGGCGTAGAAGTAGTGGGTCTGGGACTCGCCGTTGATGTTCCACTTGACGAATCCGTTGTCCACGGGCGCGCTGATGGATTTTTGCTGCCAGGATTGCCCCGTCAACTCAAACGCAATGGATTGGACCAATGTTCCGGATGCATCGAAGACCTCGGCTTCAATCGAGCTGGGTTCCGGTTCCCAGTTCCAGACGCCGATGTTGGTTCTGCGGCTCTCGTTGGCAGAGATTCCAAAGTTGTATTCCGGCTCGCGCCCCGGGACAAATACGGGAAGCATTCCATTGACCACCGTGGTGCCGAAGCGGCCGTTGGGCGAGTCGGTGTAAACCTCGGCAGTCAGGTAGAACCGATTGTCTTCATCAGGGGCTGACAGCCAGACGGCCCCACTGCCCCTATAGTCGAATACCTCTTCGAGAAAGTTGTCCCACACGCGGTACCCTTGGGCAATGATCGGCATCTCTATCCGACTGACCGCACCATTAGTGCCGAACAAAACCGCCGTTATGGAATAGTCACTGGCGGTGGAATTGAAAAGTACCACGCGGGTCTTGAAGTGAGCACCGAATCGTCCCGGGTTGTTGGCGGCGACAGGAATGAAGCCTGCCGGGTTAAGGGCATTCCACACCTCCCTCTTTTCCCTTTCCGCAATTGGGGATTCGGAAAAGGCGGGCAGGACCAGAAGGACAGGCAACCCCCAACAGGCAATCAGTTTGTTGACGGACTGTTTCAGTCTCGACATTCTCAACCTCCCTTTATTCCGGTCTGGATGGTTCCTGGCGTCCAGGCCCGAGTGCGCGATCTGCAGGAAGTACGCAGGGGAACCGCGGAGATCCGGAAGCGGCGGGTTTGAACGACCCTGGCACGGAATCAGCGGTCAACTAGAAAATCGCCGCATCGAAGTCAAAGCGGAATCCGAGGCTGAAGGTACTGACGTTCTCCCGCTTCCGAAAATCCCTCTGCAGCCATTCGACAAACACATCCATGCTGCTGTTCAATTCTTTGGTCAGCGTAAGATTCGAGCCGAGCACCCGGTCGGAAGCAAAACCGTCCCGATCATCGTCGTATGCGAAAAGGCCGGCGATGACCCTGTAGCCCCTGCCGAGAGAACAGGATGCCAGTATGTCAAACGTGTACGGGGCGCGATTGTCCACGAGCGACCTCTCATCCTGCTTCACAAAGTCATGGTCAATCTTTTGATAGGTGAAGGCGAGGTAGAGATCCTCGGTTACGTCCCAACTCCCACCGACGCCGAAAATGTTCCGCCTGAGTTCCTCATCTCTCGCTATTGCACCGCTCTGTCGCAGGTAGGACACGCCCAGGTATACGGGCCCATACCGGTGGCCGATACCAACGGAAGCCGCATCGACATGGTCAGGAGCCGTGCTGACGCCGGCATTGGTGCGGAAAATCCGGTCCTGCCCCGCGCCATCCTGAAGCTCTCCGTTGACCTGGACACTTGCATCCACCTTGAAACCTTTAAAGCTGTGGGCATATCTGACCAGATTGTTGGTACGGTATGGCCCCTCGTAATCGTAGCCAAAGGGGCTGGAGCGGTGGTAGTACACGTCGGTGACTTGGGCAACAACGTTGTAGTGAGGGTCCCACTGTTTGCCGATGGCGACGAGACCGTAGTCGGTGCTTTGCAAACCTGCGAAGGCCTGCCGGGCATCGCCAAAGTCACCGTTGGCTTCGATGTCAACGTCCCATTCGCCCGTGAGCAATGCGGTTACCGAGTCCGTCACCTCGGACTTGGCCGCGATACCGACCCGAGACAGCGCGTCGGTAATGTCGGTGGACGATTGGCTGCCATCACGAAAGGTCAACCTCGGCCAAAACCTGCCGTACAGAGAGATATCGACATCGTCGTCCTTGTCCTTTTTTTCCGGCGACGCACCCTTTGCAACTGCCAGCGACAACGGCAGAAAAACAACCCAAGCCCAACCTCCGGCGATACCCCTGGCCACACGACAGCTCATTTGGTTACCGTTGCCCTCCTCTCGATTCAGGCGAAGAATGCACCTGGCGTTCTCGCCACTCAGGCTACACTCTTCTGCGCGGCAAAGTACTCCCGGGTGACTTTGAAGACCATTGGAGCCAGCAACAGCAACCCCACCAGGTTTGGCACCGCCATCAGGCCGTTGAGCGTGTCGGACAGGTTCCAGACAAAATCCACCTTCACATTGGCGAAACTCAATGCCGCCGCGATCCACACCACGCGGTAGACGATCAGGCTCTTTTCGCCAAGCATGTACTGCCAGCATCGCTCGCCGTAATAGGACCACCCCAGGATGGTGGTAAAGGCGAAGACCACCAGCGCGATGGTGACGACGTATTGCCCCCCCGGTATGGAAGCCTGGAACGCAGTGGAGGTGAGCACCGCGCCGGTGAGACCGCCGCCACCCGCACCCGTAGCCGTCCACGCGCCCGAGGTGATGATCACCAATGCCGTCATGGTGCAGACGATGAGGGTGTCGATGAAGGTTCCCAGCATTGCGATGATGCCCTGACGCACCGGATTGTCGGTCCGGGCGGCGGCGTGGGCAATGGCAGCGGACCCCAGGCCGGACTCGTTGGAGAACACGCCGCGGGCCACGCCGAAACGAACGGCCGCCGCCACCGCAGCCCCGGCAAAGCCCCCCATGGCCGCCGCAGGCGTGAACGCATGCGTAAAGATCAGGCCAATGGCCGCCGGAACGTCGGCGATATTGACGATGAGGATCAGCAGGGCAGCTCCGATGTAAAGCACGATCATGGCCGGAACCAGCTTGCCGGCGACGTCACCGATCCGTCGGATGCCGCCGACAATGACGATTCCCACCAGCACCGCCACCACGATTCCGGTCAGGTAGGTCGGAACGGCGAAGCTCTTTCCCAGAGCAGCCGCCATCGAGTTGACCTGGACGGCGTTACCGATGCCAAAGGCAGCCGCGGCGCCGAAAAGGGCAAAGGCGAGCCCCAGCCACTTGCCCAGCTCGGGCGCGAAGGCGCCCACGCCGTTGCGCAGGTAGTACATGGGCCCCCCGACGTGCGTGCCTGTAT
>VXPS01000321.1:0-257 GCA_009839425.1 Chloroflexota bacterium | reverse complement strand
CGCGGGGCGGTGGGGGGGCCGCTCTTCATTGTCTACCGCTGCGCGCCCTCCTGCGCGGCGGCCGGGGCCCCCCCCCCCCCCACGCCGTTGCGGAGGTAGTACATGGGCCCCCCGACGTAGGTGCCCGAGTTGTCCACCTCGCGATAGGTGACCGCGCATACGGCCTCGGCATACTTGGTGGCCATGCCGAACAGGGCGATGAGCCACATGTAGAACATCGCGCCCGGCCCGCCGAGCGCAATGGCGGTAGCGACCCC
>VXPS01000113.1:3491-5562 GCA_009839425.1 Chloroflexota bacterium | reverse complement strand
CCCCCCCCCCCATCTACACGCGAAATATCGTCGCCAGCGTAATATGTTTAAAAGACACACCCCCCCCGCCCCCCGGCCCGGCCCGGGGCGTGCAACGCCCCGGGTTTCCCTACCCACGCTTCGGTGCGACGGAGGAGGCCCCGGTGCCTGGGTCCGAGCGGCAGAACGACTGCCACATTCCGATGGTCCGCCGTTGCCCCAGGATCGCAACAGGTGGCTCTCTGCTCCCGGCGTGGCAGCACCACGGTTGAGCAGATGCCTGCGAGCGGAGTTCCCCGAGGCTGCCTGACCGGGAGTTGGTGCGCGTTCATCCGGCCAACGTTCAGTCACGCGATTTCGGGCACCTCCCTGGTGAGTGTCGTGTCACGCGGCTGTCCAGACGACGCGTCGCATCCGGCGACCCGAGCGGCAGCGTGGAGAACGAGCGTGGTCAGAAGAGAGACGGCGAAACGCGACCGACTTGCGAGGTTTCACCCGCCAAGAAATGTCGCTGGGCCGTCGCTCGGGATGATTGACGATGGATCTGGCCACAACGCTGGCCGCAACGGAGTAATGCAATGAACATCAAGCTTATGGCGGCCTTGATCCTCGGGTCGTTCGTACTCGCTGGCTGCTCGGGCAGCGGCGGCGGCAGCGACGGCCCGTCGGCTTCCGAACGGATAGCGGAGCTCGAGGAGCAGGTGGCGGAACTTACGGAACAGGCAGAGCAGGCGGAGCAGCAGAGCCAGACCTCCGACCAGCAGCGCCTGGCCGCCGAGCAGCAGCGCCAGGCCGCCGAGCAGCAGCGCCAGGCCGCTGAGCGGCAGCGCCAAGACGCCGAGAAGAAGGCGGCCGAAGCCTTGGCGAGGGCGAGTCAGGCCGACGCCCGGGCGGCGATCACGGGTCTCAGGAGTACCACTGCCGTCGGCACAGTAGTCGTAACTCCGCGGCATGGGACCACGGCGGACGTTGCCGCCACTCCGACCGGCGGTAGTGCGGTGAGCTTTGCATCTAGGTCGCGCAGTTCCGAGAGCGTCTGGTCAATCACCACGCTTTTAAACGCGGGCTTCACCCACAACGACAATCTCATCGTTTACTCGAATCTTGGGCCTGCAACCCGTGTCCTGCTCACTCAGCAGTATTCCGATCGCTTCACCGACAATGATCTTGATACGGCCGGTAGTCCGATCAATGCGGCGATAACCACTGCCGACGCCCATTTGATCAGATCGGGTTCGTTTCCGACCATTGACGGCGACGACAAGACCTTCCCGAACAACTATGAGAACGATGCTACCAGCGATGGGCTGGACATCGTTCGGTTCAGCGGCACCTTCGATGGCGCATCGGGTCATTTCCACTGCACGGCACAGCCCTGCACGATCGGAAGGCGAGGGAACCGCTACACGATCGTGGGCGGAGGCACGTGGGCGTTCCACGCGACGGATACCGCCCGTGCCCTGGTTGACGACACGAGCTACATGTATTTCGGTTGGTGGAAGCGCGAGCAGAAAAGCGACGAGGCGTTGTCGTTCCAGACGTTCGCCGGCGGCATGACCACCGAGCATTCGGCCGCAGACGCAACCGGCGGCCCCGCCGCATTCAATGCTCTTACCAGTACGGCGACATACCGAGGGCCGGCAGTGGGCCAGTATGCGGTCTATCAGCCTCTCGGCGCCCAGTCCTCGGCCGGCTCGTTCACGGCCGACGCCGTGCTTACGGCGAACTTCGACTCGAACATGCTGTCGGGAACCATTGCGAACTTCAGCAATGCGTCGGACTGGTCGGTGACGTTGAACACGGCGTCCATGGCGGGCGGTGAAGTAACTTCAGGCGGTACCGTGGACTGGGCCATCGCCGGCAACACCAGCGGCGGGCAAGGCGCATGGACGGCCGAATTCTTCTCGGAGGCGCCGTACGTGGGGCAAACTCCCGACGGTGTCGTCGGTCAGTTCACGGCGGTATTTGATATCGACACGGACGCTACCAATACCAACGATGTTGGACGCATCGCCGGGGCCTTCGGCGCCCGCAAGTAGCTGTCGAAGGAGCGAACCGTTGCAGCATGAGGGCGGACCGATCACAGTCGGTC
>VXPS01000113.1:0-3481 GCA_009839425.1 Chloroflexota bacterium | reverse complement strand
TTTTAAGGTCCGCCGTGCCTACCATCAACTCGGTCTTTTCTGCCCTTCGGTTGGGGTCGGGCTCCACCCATCTGTGTGCTGCGCTCTCCTACGGGGCGCGCGCGGGGGCGGATCCGATCACAGTCGGTCCGCCCTCGGTCGCCCTTTTTGTGATGTGGCTGGGGGAGAGGCGCGTTATCGCCGACGTTCCTCGTCCGAAGGACGTGGTGAGCCAATTTCCGTCGATCACGATGCTTGGCTTCTGTAATTGAAGCCACACCCTCGAATAGAGCTCCAGCTGGTGTCGGCCAGAAAACGTACCTTGTTCTGATTGTTTAGGCAGTTCCTACCGTATTCGGCTGCGAAGATTTCCGCCTGACAGTCCAATCGGTCGCCTGCAGCCGGCCGCCGGGGAGTACTCGGGGGCATCTCCGTCCGTCATGTCAAGGATCTGCAACCCGGACTCGTCTCGGTCGGGATTGAGAACAGCAAGCTCGACCTGAAGTCGCGGGAGGATGTTCCGGCAATCCTACTGGTCCTGCGGTACCTGAATGCCGATCGTGCACTACATACGTGCCCGTTTGCAATTTCTCACCAACGTAGCCGTTCCGGCAGCGACCCCCGGATCCAGGCGACGCGATCAGGTTGATGCAAGGCTCACCGATATCAAGTATGAAGCGACAGGTGCGGACCTCGAAGACACGCGTTGGCGCGGGTTGCCTATGCGGTCTGGTTCGGTCGGAATCGACCCTATGAGTGCCGATGCTGCAGCGAGCAGCCAGCACGCGGCTGGCCACGGGATTTCCGGAAGGCTCAAAGGCCCAAACATGCAGGAGTTGTTAGTCGGTTTGGTTGCGTGGAGGCCATGTCCGGCGCCCATGCAGCCGCTAGAGTTCTTGCCGAGGTTTCGGGCGCTCATGGCGTGAGGCGCGACCTTGGGGAAATCGGTCCTCGCGTGCCGTTTGGAATGCGCTGGGGCGTTCCGCTAACTGAGGATCGAATGTGTTGTGCCACGGCGATCTTGACCGCGACGCGGCGCTGCAACGGGCCAGCGATCACACTCCGACCCGCTTCGGCGTGGTCCGCGAGGCGGGGTCGGCAGAAAGCACCTTGGCCTTCGCATGCCAGTCGCCGGCGCGACTGATATGCTGTGGTCCCGGGTCTGGGCGCGTGCGAATAGCTGATCCGCGACACCGTCGGAACTTCGACAAAGCCGGAGGCGAGGGAGCCGCATGGTCATTTTCCCTGTCTTTCGGGCGGCTTCTGCCGCCCGTTTTGCGTACCGCGTAATGGCAACGGCATGAAGGCTGCCATAACTGTAGCGGTCGGCTGGTCCCGGCGTGCTGATAGCCCGACGCTCTGAGCGGCAGATCAAGTGGCGACGGCGGACCTAAGCCAACGATGGTCACATCTTCCTACCGAACGGGACTTCTCCGTGGATCCGAAATCATGGTCATGAACTCCGTACGATGCGCAATGTTCGCTGCTGCCGCCGTCGTGCTGACGGCCCCGGTCGGCGCGGTCGGCGAGGAAGGGGGCGACGCTTCCGTGGCAGCGCCCGCGCAGGCGGCATCGGACCCAACCGCCGACACCGAGGAAGCCGAAGCCTTGGTACAGGAAGGCCGGTTTGCCGAGGCACTGGATTTGCTGCGGCCGCTCGCGCAGGGCCCGGAAATAGATCCGAACGTCGTGTTTCTCATTGGCATTGCGGCAACCGCACTCTCAGAGGTGCCTGGGATGCCGGACACTGGACGTGAAGCCCTGCTGGAAGAGGCGATTGCAGCGTTCCGCTTCATGCTGATCAACCGTCCGGAATTGGTGCGCGTGCGTCTGGAACTCGCCCGGGCGTTCTTCCTGAAGGGGGAATACGACCTGTCGCGCGCGCATTTCGAACACGTCCTTGCCGGCAATCCGCCCGCTGCGGTCGTCGCCAACGTCCAGAGCTTCCTCACGCGAATCCGGGCCCAGCGCCGCTGGACCCTACGCGGGGGCTTCGCCCTGGCGCCCGACACCAACATCGGCGCCACGTCGGAAGAGCGCATCATCTATATCTCCGGCCTGCCGTTCGAGCGTGATGCCGAGGAGCTGTCGACGTCGGGCATCGGCCTTTCCGCGTGGCTGAGTGGCGAGTACCAGTACCCGTGGGGTGAGCGTCGCCGTCTGCGGGCAGGCGCTGACCTTTCCCGGCGTGATTACGCGGGGAGTCGCTTCGACCAAACGTTCGTATCGGTGCACGGAGGGCCGCGCTGGCTTGTAGGCGCGAATGCGGAGGCAAGCGCGCTGGCCAGCGTGCAGCGGCGCTGGTTCGCGGGCGACCAGCTTTACGACGCGCTCGGTGTCCGGCTTGAGGCCGGACGCAGGGTCAGTCGCCGGGTCACTACGCACGCGCAGGCGTCGTATCACGCTCGAGGCTACCGCACGCAGACCCACCTTGACGGCCCGGTCGCCGACATAGTGTTGGGTGGCGCTTGGATTGCCAGTTCGACGGTTCGAGCAGATGCAGCGCTTGGCTGGGGACAGGAGCGTACAGAGATGGAGCGGTGGCGCCACGAGCGGAAATGGCTTCGGTTGGGAGTGTCCGTGGTGCTGCCCCGGGGGTTTACCGTGGGCGGCAGCGGAGAGATGCGCTGGACAGACTACGAGGGCAACTGGTTCCCGCACACGACCGGCGGGGAGCCGCGCGAGGACCGTACCCGTTCTCTCCGACTTTCGGTTTACAACCGGGCCTTCGCCTGGAGAGGCTTCAGCCCGCGCCTGTCCCTGGTGCACGAAGTGCGCAAGACGAATGCGCAGCTCTACGACTACCGGCGAACCGGCGGCGAACTCAGCTTCGTGAGGGTGTTCTGACAGTTCTCTGACGGGGCTGCTGCCGAACGCGGTTGCGACGGATTGCGGAAGCACGGGCCCTGCCTGAGCGAACGGGCAGGCCGTGTTCCGCGCTCGTCAGTTGGCTGTCGGGGTCGCTTGGTCCGCGCTACCGCCGTTGGCGGCAGGACAGGACCGGCGGACGGGCCCGATCGGTCTTCCGCCATGACACCCGGGCGAAGGTGATCGTCTGTGCTTGGGTCAATGACCGATCGACGCTGCACTCCCAAGGAAGCAGGACCGAGCCCTACGCAGTCGTCGCCGGTATGCTCTTGCGGGGACGTCCGCCGGACGACTGGGCCGCACGAACGACGGCTTAGGCAGAGTTGGTGGGCGGGTGATTTGGCCGTCGTCGGAGAGCATGTCCCGTGCATATCCGAGACCACGACCGCGGTCCGCTGGTGGACCTGATGGAGCGCCTTGAAGCACTCGCCTGAACACCTCGGGGGCGCCTCGGCGGGCTGGTGCCACGTCGACATGGCCGCAGCCGGCATCTTGCGGACCCGCTTCCGCGTTCCGCCGTCAGCGGTTCTGTCATCGTCCAGGTGGGCAATGGCTGCGAGGAGGTCCCCGGCGGGGCTCGCCTTCGGCAACGCGAGAATCGCCTCACTACACTGTTCCCGTGACCCGGTGGCTG
>VXPS01000293.1 GCA_009839425.1 Chloroflexota bacterium | reverse complement strand
GCACACCCGAGGCGCCCAGCGACGCGTCCAGCCGCTCCAGGTGCGCGTCCAGTCGAAACGGCTCGTGCAGGAATGTGCGCGTGGTCTCGAACACCGCGTCGCCCCAGACGAGCGACGAGTCAAAGATGGAAATCGCGGCGTCGCGCTCGGGAACCCAATCGCCGTTGAGATACACGACGCGTCCGGGTCGACTGTCGCTACTCATGTGCCGTACTCCGCTGTGTAGATGTCCTGAACAACTTGCAAGGCGCGCAGGCTCGGCAGGACATCGGCGATTGAGGGGCTTGGATCCCTCTGCTCGTCCAGCGCGGCAAAGAACTCGCGGTCCTGGGCTGTGATGACGTCGTGCGGCACGACCTCAGTCATACCGGCGTCGAAGAGCACCCCGTCCTTACCAACAAGCGTCCCTGTCGCGTAGTTGGCCGCGACTGTGTCTTCCTCGCCGATGAAGAACGCGTCGTCGAGCGGCTGGTGCGTGTTATAGGACAGCGAAATGCAGCCGACAACACCACTGGACGTCTTCAGAGATATCGAAATGTCCATCGGAATCTCGAGGTGATGATGCGGCGGACCAAGATTCGCCGAGATTTCCGCTTCGGTCACGCCCAACACCCACATCCAGGCATCCATGGCATGCCCGCCGTGATGCCAGATGAGGTTGTCGGTCCAACTGCGCTGGTAGCCCACCCAGTTGACGTTGAGGCGCCGGATGAATCCGTAGCGCTGCATTGCATGGTGAACGGTGAGTTCTCCGTCCGCGATCATGGCGCGCATGCGCAGCATGGCCGGTTGAAAGCGCCGGGTGTGAGCCGCCATGACCAGCGTGTCGGCGGCATGGGCGGCTTGCTCCACGGCGATGGCGTCGGCCAGCGAAGTGGCCACGGGAATCTCCAGCAGGGTCGGTAGCTTGCGTTCCAGCGCCGCCTCGGCGTGCGCGCGGTGGAAGTCGCTGGGCGACGTGATGACGACGGCGTCCACCGCCGGATCGTCCAACCCGCGTTCCAGGTCGATGCCATGCCGTGCGAAGCCCGCCTCGGCAGCAAACTCCGAAACCTGCGACTCGCGGCGCCCAACCACGTGATACAGGGTGTGGCCCAACTCGCGAATGGCGCGCGAGTGGAATCCCGCAATGCTGCCGGACCCAACCATCAAGACGTTCACGACGGCGTATTCCTTCAGAGCGACGGCAACTGAACCCATGGCCTAGGATGAGCCGTTCGCAGCAGCGTTAGCGTACCGTGCCCCCTCGAATCTCCGTTTGGGCCTACCCGTGGGACCTCGCCGACGAAGGTGTGGACCCGGCGCTGGACTGGCTGGCGGACCACGGCTTCGACGCGATTGAGCTCTGCCCCAACTACCACGCGATTTCGACGTTCTCGCCGCGCAATCGGCGGCGCTCGCAGTTCTATTCCGAGCAGGGCGCCGTGTACTTTCCCGCCCGAGCCGAGCGATATGGCCGAATCAAACCGGCGCTCTTCTCCGAAGCCGAGGTATTGGCGGTCTACGAACAGACCTCACGTGGCGCCGAGTCCCGAGGAATGCAACTCAATGCCTGGGTCATCGGGATGTTCCAGCCCTGGCTCGCGCGTACGTATCCGGACACCGCGGTCGAGAACGCGTTCGGTCACCGCAGCTTTGCCGCGACCTGTCCGGCCCATCCGGACATCCAGACTTACCTGCCCGAAATGCTGGCCGACGTTTGCGACCAATACTCAATCAGCGGCCTGACGCTTGAAAACGTCGGCTACCCGGACTTCACCTATGGTTGGGTTCGCCCGCGCATCCTGGTGCACATGGACGCGTGGACGCAGTTTCTGGCGGGCCTCTGCTTCAACGAACATTCCATGTCGGCGGCGCGGGCCCATGGGGTCGATCCTGAAGAGGTGCGTTCGTCGATTGCCCGGGAACTTCGCGGGTGCCTTGAAACTGTGCCGAATCCGACCGCGTCCCAGGAGAACCTTCCTGCGTTAGTGGCGGAACGATGCGAGGCCGACGAAGAGTTTCGGGGCTACCTGGAAGCGCGTGAGCAGTCGGCGGTTGGACTGGTGAAGGCCATCCGCCACGCGCTGCGCCGCAGCCGCGTACGTGTGGGTGTCAGCGAAGCCTCGCTGGGCTGGGCCAACCATGGGCTGCGCCTCGCCGACTTGCTGGACACGATTGGCGCGCTCATGATTTCGGATCCCACCAATAATCCTGAGGTCGCCGACGCACAGGTCCAAACGGTGCGTGACTCCGGCACCGACATTGAAATCACTGTCAATCAGACCGCGCACCACGAGGTCGATCCACATGGCCCAGGCCTGGTTGCGCGCGCACGACGGCTGAGCGAGATCGATCCCGACCGCGTGATGGTGTACAACTTCGGCCTCTTGGCCCCGGCAACGCTGGCCCACGCCGGCACCGTTCTTCGCGAGCACCTGGGATAGCCAGCCACTCCCAGACTTCAGGGAAGGTCACCGCAATGCCGCAATACGTGTCGATTCGCTTCTACAAGCTGCGTGACGACGCCGATCCAGCGGCGTTCGAACAGGCGTTCCGGGACGTGCGCCCAACCTGGGGCATCGAGCGGATCATGCTGCTGCGCGGATTCAAAGCCGAGACTCATCCCCTGGCGTCAAGCGAGTACGACTTCGGCAGCGTGCACGTCTATTCGGATCTGGACGACGCGGTCAAGACGGTGGAGATGGCCGGCGACCTCTCCGAGAAGGACGAGATTCCTGACGCTCTGCAACCGTTCGTGAGGTTCTGGCGAACCGCCCATGCAGGACCGATTGAGCAAGGCGTGGTCAACGGCTTCACGCTTATTTCCGAAGCGCCCTAAAGGCTGCGTCCAAAGGGGGCCGACCGCAGCTAGAGGCCGATTGCCTGCAAGACCGGCCCGAGCGCGGCCGCATATTCCCGTCCGTCGACCGGCCGAGCATTTGCGGGTGGCTCAACGGAATCGGCCGCCATCCAGTCAATTTCGATCTCGCCCGCCGCCCGCATGCCGGGCCGCGCCAGCCGGATGTGCACCGGGCGGTAGGTGTCAGCGTCGACGTACAGGCTGGCGAATTCAAACGCCGGGTTGGTGAGCACAAAGCAAGTTCCGGCTGAAGGACACGGCTCGGCCCCGCGCTCGGTCCACCCGTCGGTACGAACTGAGCCGGAAATGTCTCCGACCACCGGAAAGGCTCCCGCCAGTGACTCGACCCGGGGCGTGTCGGCGCCGGGGGCGCTGCGATCAGTAGAAATCCACTCGCCATCGGCGTCCGCTGGTCCCTGTCGGAAGTAGGTCTTGTCGCCGACTTCTATAACTTCGAAAGCGACCTGCCCTGATTCGCGAGCAATAGACACGGCCAGGCGAATCGTAACGTCGGACGGACGCCTATCAACTTCGACCCGCACGTCGCCGACACCGTCATTCGTGGGAGATGCCAGGCGGGCCGATACCGCGAATCCCCCGCCGGCGATCGCGTCGGCATACGCCGAACGGTCGAACACGGCGGCAGTAAGCCCAGCCGAGTCTTCAGATGTCGCCGCGCTCTCACCGCATCCGGCCAGCAGCCCAGCGGAGACCGTCACCGCAGCAATCAGCAGACGCTGTCCGAGACGCCACAGTCGCCGGGAATCCGGTGCCACCGCTAGATGAACGCGAGCATGCCGTCCGCTTTCGTGGGACGGCCTCGGCGCCACGGCCGGTAGGGATACTTCTCCAGGATCCCATCGCTGAGTTCCACGCCCAGTCCTGGCCGTTCGGGGATGGACACGTAGCCATCGTCCAGCTGGATCGGCTCAACCAGCACCTCGGCCCGAACTCCCGCGTCATCGGCGTGGTATTCGAGGATTAGAAAGTTGGGCGCCGTTGCCGCGAAGTGGACGTTCACGGCCGTGGCCAGCGGCCCCAGCGGGTTGTGCGGCGCGACGCTCACGTAGTGGGCTTCGGCCATGGCCGCGATCTTCTTCATCTCGGTCAGGCCGCCGGTCACGCACACATCCGGCTGGATGATGTCGGCGGCACCTGTGGCGAGCAGGCGCTGAAACTCAAACTTCGTGTAGAGACATTCCCCGGTGGCAATGGGGATGGGCGACTTGCTGGCCAGTTTCGCCAGCGGTTCGAATTGCTCCGGCCGAACCGGCTCCTCGAAGAAGAAGGGACGGTACGGGCTGATTCGCTCGGCCATTTCCAGGGCCCGCGCCGGCTCGAGGATCTTGGCGTGCGGGTCCACGCCGATATCAACGGCGTCGCCAACCGCGTCGCGCACCGCCGCCATTCGCCGCTCGGCCGTGTCGAGCTGAACGCCCCAGGGATCTGCATCGCCATTCGGCGCGGAGGGCCCGATCTTCAGCGCCGTATAGCCATAGGTCTCGATGAGCCGTTTGGCGTGCTCGCCCATGGCCTCGGGCGTCGCACCGTGCGCCGATTGGTACACACGTACTCGGTCACGAACCTTGCCGCCCAGCAACTGATAGACCGGCGTTCCGAGTGCCTTGCCCTTGATGTCCCAGAGCGCCTGGTCGATGCCGCTGATCGCAGCCGTGATCACCGAGCCGGTGGGAAAGCGGCTGCCGGCATACAGTTCGTGCCAGATGCGTTCGCCGTCAAATGGGTCGAAGCCGAGCACCCAGTCCTCGAAATAGCGAACGGTCTCGGCGACAGCCCTGTCAGGACCGACCGGATAGGCCTCGCCAATTCCGGTGATACCGGCATCAGTCATGACCCGCACGATCGGCCAGTTCCGCGACCCATCGTTGATGAAGTCGCAGGCCAGCCCTGTGATATTCAACGTTCCGATCCCCCAGCCAGGCTGCTCCAAACTCTAACGCGCGCAGGAGAATCCCACCCATCGGAACGACACGCATCGATTAGCCCTGCTCGCCAGCTAGGCCACGTAAACGCGGCTATGCTCACCTCGATGCCGACGCTGGAGATCGACATGATTGACTTCTCGCGGTCGTTCCTGACCTGGACCCATCATCCGCACGAACCCGACCCGGTCTACAAATACACCGGCGGGCTGCTGGCCGATCCGGGCGACGTGATCTGCGTGCGTCTAAAGGCGGATGCGCGACTGACGATCAGCCCTGATGCCGGGGAGTCGTTTACTTGTTACGTCATTGCCCCCTGCCGGGCCGAGTACACCATCGTCGAAGAAAATCTGTTCCAGATTCCGAGCGGCGAATACCGGGCAGTCTTTTCCGAGACGCTGGGAATCCCGATTGGGAGGCGTCCATCAACGGACTCCGAGTCTGCCGGACGGCACTCGTTGGCCGAGCACTACGCAGATTTTGACGTCGATATTCGGCGCTTCGCGCACGCCGAACCACTGGATTCAGTCCCTGCGGTTATCCAGGCCACGCGGGACGGTGCGCTGTTGAATGCGGCCTGCTCGTATCGCGACGAAGCTCGTCAGCTGACGGTGACCATCGAGTTCCCGGTCGAACTCATCAACTTCGACGAGCGGAACGCGAAGTTCCAGGTCTGCACGGAGCCGGTGATCGTCCCGGATCTGGCTACCTGGGACGGGCATGGGCTTGACCGAGTCTTCTTAGCCGGCGTGGCGTTCAGCAGCTTCGATCGCGTGGAGTTCATCCTGCAGCGCGCAATCGAGCCAGCGACCAGCGAGCTGTCCTGGTATCACGA
>VXPS01000392.1:3415-5625 GCA_009839425.1 Chloroflexota bacterium | reverse complement strand
CCCGTAAACACCCGCCCGGTCCGGTTCCCCCCATGCGCCGCCGGCGCCAGCCCAACCAGCACCACCCGCGCCTTCGGATCCCCAAACCCGGCCACCGGTCGTCCCCAGTACGTCTGGTCTCTGAACGCCGCCCGCTTCGTCCGCGCCGCCTCTTCCCTCCAGGCCACCAGCCGCGGACAGCGCCGACAGGCATGGATTCGCCCCGCCAGCGCCGCCGGGTCCTTCACGCTGCGGCTGCTGTCCTCGCGACCCGCTCCAGGAACGGCCGCGCCAGCGCCAGCAGCTCCTCCGGCCGCTCCTCCTGCACCAGGTGTCCGGCCCTCTCCACAATACGCATTTCCGCGTTCCGAAACTGCCCTGCCAGCGCCTCCGCTTGTGACGAAGCCGCCGTCCGATCCGCTTCACCCCACACCAGCAACACCGGACAGCGCGTCGACGCGATGGCCCCCCCATAGTTGGCCGGATCCACACCTTGAAACATCGCCGGCAGCGCCTCCATAAACCCCGGGCTCCCGTACGGCAGGTACTGCCGGTCCACGTCGGCCTCCGTCACCTCCCAGGGGTTGTAGCGCCCCAGCATCTGGCCGATTCGCACATACCAGCGCTGCGAGTACAGCAACCGCCCCATCGCCGCCGACTGCGCCGGAATCAGCTTGCCCAGCTTGATCGACCAGGTGATATACCGACCCGCCACCAGGAACGGATCAACCAGCACAAGCCCCAGAACCCGCTCGGGATACGCGGCCGCCAGGGAAACCGCGGGCTGGGCTCCCGCCGAACTTGCAAATACGACAACCTGCGAAAGGTGGTTTGCGTCCAGCCACTCCACCAACCGCGCCGCCTGCGCGGCCCCGTCGTACTGCGCGTCCGCCGGCTTGTCGGACAGGCCATGACCCAGCGGATCCAGCCAGTGCACCCGGTAGTCGCTGGCCAGGTCCGGCGTCACAAACTCCCAGGTGCGGCTGTTCCCGGCGAAGCCCGGCAGCAGCACCAGGTCGGGCCCTTCACCAAACGTACGGCTGTACCAGCGGCCTTCGCGCAGCGGTGTGCGTCGCCCGTCCGCCAGGTGATCCGTAATGTCATACGGTTCCGGACGGCCGCGAAATGCAAACCATGCCGCGGCCAGAACTGCGGCAACCGCCAGCTTGCCCACGTGACTTCTCCCTCGGTCTTCCGTGCCGCTCCCTATGCTAGGCTTCAGCTTCACAGCCCGTCGCGCCGGGCCAGCCGTTGCGCGACGCAAACCACCCATCGAGAACTAGCCGCCTGTGCGCACGTACGAGCTTGTGGTGATCTACGGGGTCGACCAGGTCCCCGAACTCACCGCCGCCCACATCGACGCCGTAACCGAACGCATCAGCGCGCACGGCGGCGAGGTCGACACCGCCAACACCTGGGGCCGTCGCAAATTCGCTTACCCCATCAAGAAGCAGCGCGAAGGGCACTACGTCCTCCTCAAGTTCACCATCGACCCCGCCAACATCGGCGAACTCGAGGCTTCCCTGCGCCTCGTTGAAGACGTCACCCGCTTCCTCATCGTCGCCGAAGACCCCGAAGTGGCCGCCTACGAGGCCAAGCAACTGGCCGAGCTTCATCGGTGACCGACCAAAGCGGCCAGCGCCGCGGTCGTTCGCGAGGACTTAATCGCGTCCAGATCATCGGCAACCTGGGGCGCGATCCGGAGATGCGCTTCACCCAGGGTGGCACGCCCGTCACCAACTTCACAGTCGCCGTCAACCGCAGTTGGCAATCGCGCGATGGCGAGATGCGCGAGGAGACCGAGTGGTTCCGCGTCGTCGCCTGGACGCGTCTGGCCGAGATTGCCAACGAGTACCTTCGCCGCGGCCGCCAGGTCTACGTGGATGGCCGCCTGGCCACCCGCACCTGGCAAGACCGCGAAGGCAACGAGCGGACGACAACCGAAGTCGTCGCCCAGGAAATGATCCTGCTCGGCGGACGCGACGATGGTGGACAGCGCGAGGACTACGACGGCCAGCGTGGCGGCTATGCTGGCGGCCAGGGTGCCGGCCGTGCAGCGGCCCAGGACGACGAAATCAGCCCCGATGATCTGCCGTTCTGACGGCGCCTGACACAGGAACGAGTTTGATGACCCAGGACGACCAGGCGACACAGGAAACCACCTCCCAGGAACCCCACGGCGCGTCGAGCGAAGGTCCGCGCGGCGGCGGCCCCCGTGGCGGTGGCGGCCC
>VXPS01000392.1:2902-3405 GCA_009839425.1 Chloroflexota bacterium | reverse complement strand
CCCCCCCCCGCCCGGCCGCCCCCGGGCCGGGGCGGGGGCGCCCCCGGGGGGGGGGGGGGCCCGCGCGGCGGCGGTGGCCCGCGCGGCGGTGGCGGCCGCGGTCGAGGCCGTGGCCGAGGGCGCGGCTTCCGGCGTCGCGGCGACTACTTCAAGCAGACCGGCGAACCCATCGACTACAAGAACTCCCAGTTGCTGCGCCGCTTCATTGCCGACAGCGGCCGCATCGAGTCCCGCCGCAAGACCGGAATCACGGCCAAGAACCAGCGCAAGCTGGCCATCGCCATCAAGCGCGCCCGCTACCTGGGGCTCCTGCCCTACATCGTGCGCCGCCGCCTCCGCGGCTAGCTTCAAGGCCCAGCGCGGATGCCCCCGCGCACCAGGGCGCAGCGCCGTCGCCCCCCCCGGGCGCGCCCGCCGCCCCCCCCCCCCCAGAGACGGAGACAACACAGCCAACGCCACAGCCCACATGGGAAGGGGGCTGTGGCGCAGGGAGAGGAAGAAAA
>VXPS01000392.1:0-2892 GCA_009839425.1 Chloroflexota bacterium | reverse complement strand
TTTTGTGGTTATTTTGACCACCTTGGTGGGCCCCGGGGGGGGCCCCCCGGCCCCGGGGGCGGGGCGCGGCCGGGCGGGGGCGCCCGGCGGGCGCGCCGCCCGCAAGCCCGTCCAGGCCCATGTTCGCTGGCGGGACGTCCCCAACTCCGTCCGCGACTGGAGCGAGCTAACTCGCGCCCAGCGCACCGCCGCGTCAGCCAAGATCGTCGCCGTTGCCGCCACCCTCATCCTCTCGGTCGTAAGTGTCCTCGTCGGTGTGGCGCTCCACGGCGAGTTCGTCGTGCGGCCTTCGGAACCGGTCAGCTCGGTCAACGGCGATCCGATTCCAGCCTCCCGCTACGCCGACCTCCTGGCCCTCCGCCGGTTCGAGCTCAGTCGCGAGCTTGCCAACGCACCAACATCCGCCGATCCCCGCGATCCCAGTCACCCCCAGGCGCAGCTCTCAACCCTCACCATCAGCGCGGCAACCGAACTCACGAACGCACACCTCTTGCGCGGCAGAGCGGCGCTCGACGGCGTAGGGATCGATGACCATGCGGTCAATGTCGCCCTTTACGAGTTCGTCAGCGGTCCCGGCGACGTCGCCGACGACTTCGACTTCAGGGCCGCCTTCGCCGAAATCCGTGATCAGACCCAGCTTGATTCCCGCACCATTCGCAGCTTCATGGCCGACCGCGCCCTGGCCGATGTCGTGGCCGACCGCTTAGCCGCCGACCTGGACCCTGCGCCCGAGCAGATTCGTGCCTCGCAAATCGTCGTTCTCACCGAGGAAGCCGCCGAAACCGTCATCGCGCAGTTGGACGCCTACCAGCCGTTCGAGCTCGTCGCCGAGCAGGCATCCACCGATCCTGACAGCGCCCCCGACGGCGGCGACCTCGGCTGGCTCCCCCGCGGCCTCATGCCCGACGCCTGGGACGAGGCCGCCTTCGCCCTGCGACCCGGGGGCTACAGCCAGCCCATATCCACCCCACAGGGCTGGCACGTGATCCTTGTCCATGAGCAGTCCGACTCCCGCCCGCTCGATCCGGCGGCCGCCGAACGCCGACGCCAGGTCACCTACGACAACTGGCTCCAGACCCTCCGCTCCGCCGCCGACGTCCAGTTCCTGCTCACGCCCGAAATCATCGACTGGGCCACGCGGCGCTAAGCCGGTCGCGGAAGCCCGTCAACCCCGTTCGCGGTGAGCCGGGCCGGAGTCTTCGGCGGCCCGTGTCGAACCACCCCACCGGTCCCGATCCCGGACAGCCTGGCGTCAGCCTCCGGCCGTTTAGCTCCCCGCCGCGGCCGCTGCCGGCGCTTCAACCGGCACGTCCCCCTTGCGTCGCACCAGCATGCTTAGCATCAGCGCCATCACCGCCAGCCCCGCGCCGCCAATAAACGGCACCTGGTGCCCAAACGCCTCCCACAAAATCCCGCCCGTCACCGGCAGTGCCACCGCCGCCACGTGATTCATCGTCTGCCCCGCCACCAGGCTCGGACGCAAATCGTCCGGCGTCACCAGGATGCGTCGCAGGTACGTCGTAATCCCCACCTCCGCGCTAAAGAACAGATGGTCCAGGATGTACAGCACAAACAGCACGCCCAGCCACGGCACCACCGCGTACCCCACAAAAATCGCCGCCAGCGCGCCAAACGCAACCACCAGAACCGGCCGCTCGCCGATCCGGTCGATCAGTCGACCGAAAAAATAAGCGCCGCCGATCGACACCATGCTGTTGATCAGCGCCAGGATCGTGATCGTCCGCACCGGCACCCCGTAACTGTCCACCAGTAGAAAAATCGCGAACGTCATGAAAATGTGCCGCCGCCCGCCGTCCAGGAACGTCAGCGCGTAGTACAGCCAGTAGCGCCGTCGCAGCACCACCCGCGGCGGCTGCCCGATCTTGCCCATCGAGCGCAGCTGCCACACCGCCACCGCCGCCAGCGCCGCCACCCCGCCGGCCAGCAGAAACAGTGGACGGATCCCCGTCGCCAGCACCGTCACGGCCAGCAGAACGACCAGGATGCCAACCAGGTTCGCCCCCGCCATCAGCGAGCGCAGCTGCCCCAGCCGTCGCCCCTGCGTCTCGATGCTGCTCAGCCGCAGCGCAATCGTGTTGGCCACCGGCCACCACAGGTGAAACCCGATGCTCTGCGTCAGCGAAAAGATGATCAGCACCTCCATCGACTCCACGTGAAAGTAGTTCACGTAGCCGATACAGAGCAGCAACAGCGCAACGGCGCCCACCACCGGCTCCGCAATCGTCATCAGCGCCGCGCCCATCACGATCGTCAGCAGACCCGGGACTTCGCGAATCGTCTCCAGCAGCCCTAGTTCGCTGGGCCGGATCCCAATCTCCTCCACCAGGAAATTCGTGGACACGGTGATGAAGATCGAAAACGCCAGGCCAAACCCAAACGCCGCCGCAGCCAACCACGCAAACGGCGGAATCTCGCGCCCGCCCAGCGTCTTAGGCACGCGCACGTGAGCTGCTACCGGCTACCAATCGAGTCAGCGCCAAACCCCCGCCCCGCGCGCTTCCCCTCCTGCGGATAGCACCCGTCTGGAGACCTCTGCGAAACTCCCCTCGTGCTCAAGGGCGACTCCCCTCTTTACCCTCTCCAAGGGGAGAGGCAGGTTCGGCCGTCCGCGGCCGAAACCGGTGAGGGGTCTTCCGCGCACCCACCTCACCAGGGAGCACCCTCCTCCGGGCCGCCGCTCTTCACCCTCTCCGAGGGGAGAGGCAGGTTCGGGCGTCCCCGCCCGAAACCGGTGAGGGGTCTTCCGCGCACCCAGCCTCGGGTTACGCAAGGGTCTCTCCGGGGGAGAGTGGTGCGGTGAGGGGTCTTCTGGTCTCGATCCACGCGCCAGCACCCGTGCCCGGCCTCCACCGTCCAAGGGGCGTGGCGCTC
>VXPS01000361.1:28077-41569 GCA_009839425.1 Chloroflexota bacterium | reverse complement strand
GTCCGTACTGCTCGTCGTACGCCGGATTGGTCGGCAGCGTGTGGCCCAGTTCGTGCGTGATCACGTGCATGTACCAGTGGAAGTTCCCGTGATACTCCTGCATGATCCCCGGCGGAATCTGGATGTGCCCGAACCACGTTTCGAGGTCGCCGTTCCGTTCGCTCCACTCGAAGTAGTTTCCAGCGGCGATGTCATGGCTGTCGTTCCATGTCGCCAGTTCCACCGCGATCAGCATGTCGTCCGCGATCTGCGGCTCGTCATACGAGAACAGCATGAACGTGTAGTTCTCGTGGGCGGGCACTTGGCGGGCCGGGAAGTCCTCGTTTAGCCGGTAGGTCCACGCCTTGGTCGCCCGCTCGAAATCGCCCCGGCGTTCCGCGCTGACGCTGCCCGCCTGGCTCCAGTCGAGCTGCATGTTCAACGTGCCGGCGGGGCCGTCCTGCCAGGTGCCGTAGGTGATGCCGTTGGCCGAACCGATCGTCTCCACGCGGCTCGGATCGGCGTTCCGCATCAGGGCGCGGGAACCCTCGCTGACCGACTCGGCCCCGTTCAGCAGGCTCCGAAGGGTGCCCAGGGCGACGTTCGCCGTGGTCAGGCCGAGTGCCGACTGGGCGGCGTCCGTCTGGTTCCAGTGGTCGAGGAGGTCCTGGCCGGTCGGGTTCGCCCGGGTGAAGCTGACGCCGGTGGGCGGCTCGGGCATCACCGTCGGCGTGCCGGGTTCCAAGGGCTGCGCCGTGGAAGAGCTGCTGCCGGATCCCCCGCCGCCGCACGCGGACAGGAGCAGTGCGGTTGCGAGGGCGGCGGCCATGCGGTCGAGGATTCGGGTGCGGGTTTGCATGAATCAGGCTCCAATGGGTGGGGAAAGCCCCGTAAGTTGAGTTGGTAGGCGACCGGGATACCCGGCCGGTTCGGCCGTCACGACGAGCCGTTGCCGAGCGTGTGTCGGCGACACCGTTGGGTGGGTAGGTCGGCAGCAGCAGGCCAGTGCCGGCAACGGGTCATCCCTCGCTTGCGTTCGTCGGGATGAATGCCCGCCCATCGTGTGCTGGTTTCGAGATATTCCTTTGTGCCGGTACCAGCGTTTCCTGCGCGCTACGGATCTTGGCGTTGCGACCGCGCTGCACGCTCGGGCCTGGCCGGAGCAAGCCCCCGGCTCCCATGCGCGTCGCAGTTCGGTGCCCGAGAGACAGAGGCCTGCCACGGGCTTTCAGACAGACGTCGACGTCCAGGGCTTGCTGACAGGCGTTCCGGAGGTGAACCTTCGGGCCGTTCAGGCCGGACTCGGCGCGGTGCCGGTGGCAATCGGCCGCAAGGGCCATCGTGACCGATGCTCGGGGACCAAGTACTGCAACCGGCGGCACGCTCCATTTCATCGCGGACCTCCGGGTTCAATCGGGGGAGGCTTGGATCCCTGTAGCGTTCAGGTATCTGGTTTCATCTAGTTCCGGTCGCCATAGAACGCTGAACTGATGTCTGTGCCGGTGACATAACCGACGACCCCTCTCTGATCGGTTCCGCCGAACTGTCCTTCGCCCGTGAGCGGCACGGCGCCGTCGGTGAAGGGTACGTTACCGGTAAGGGCGAAGCGGCCATCTACGACATCGGCGGGTTCCAATGTGATGTGCCAACCTTGGTTTCCCAGAAAGTCGTAATACGTGACCGAGGCCGTCACGCTGCTCCCCTGGATCGTGACGTCGATTTCCGAATTGCCGATAAACCGCGTAGCAGTTTGGTAGTAGCCCCAGTACTCACCCCTCCAGGTAGCTTCCACCGTGGGCTGGTGCATCGGTGACGAGGCGGTCAGCGAAGTAGGGCCACCTTGGGGGTCGTAACGCACCCGGAGACCATGGGTGGTGTTTTCGAATCCGAGTTCCCAGATGACACCGGGCTGCACCTCCTCTTCGATGATGTTCCACTGCCCGAGATCAACCACGTTGGGGGCCATGTCCGTGCCGCCATCCATGCTCATGGGGGAATCGCTGCTACCGCCGCATGCCGTCAGGAGGCTTCCGAGAATTACGATCCAAAGAACCTTGATCCGTTGGTGAGGCGTACTGGCAAACGTCATCGTGCCCTCCGTGTAGTCGATCGGGCTGCTTGGAATCCAAGGTCTCGTGCCGATCTCCAGCAGACGAACCGCAGTTCGAGAAAATGAAATTATACTGACGTAACGTGGGCACGTATACGCGATAACAAGAATATAATATGAATAATAATGATTTATGAACGAATATTCGATGAACCCATCAACCTTCCCCGATCCATGGGATGACGCGAAGCCGGGTGGGAAGCAGCCGTACCGACAAGCTGGCAACCACTTCCTCAGAAAGCTGCACGCTCCACGGGGCGCACCTTGCCGTTCTGTCTTGCGCAAGGCGCTGCTGCATCTCGCCGAGGGCCTCGGCCCTGGAAGCATGCTGCGGCAAATGATTGCCGACGCCCGGACACCCACTGGCGCGAGTCAAGGCTGCGTCGTCACCGCTGGCCACCCTTCGGCATGATCCTCCGGCGTGTCTAGGCCGCCCCCGGTCATGTTGTTCGTTGAAGACGCTTGGGCGGACCCGGATGTGGCCGCGGCCAGGGTCGCCGGGTGGCACGCCGGGCCGCTGCTGATGGGAGGCGCCTGCTTGTGACGCGCATGCGAGGGTCGCCGGGCACGCGGCACCCGGCTTCCGCCGCCTTAAGCGATCTCGGCAGGTTCCACCAGACGCGTGCCTTCATGATGAACGTCTCCTCAGTGCCTGAGCAGGTGTCCAGACTGCGCATCCGAAACGCCCGGACGCTCGTCCGAAGTCCGTGCCATGGTGGGTCACGATCGTTGCTACCCCGGCATTGACAGTCGTTTCCGACACCATTTCGACAGCCGCGTCGTGCAACTGTGGCCGCCAGCGAAAGGGCAGTTCGACCGGTGTGACCGTTCTTTTGCCCGTCGTGCCCCGATTGGCATTCGTAAACGACTCGGCCGTTCACGGGAACGGCGCTGCCCCCGGGCGGTCCCGGCGGGAGTCGCCGCCGCACCAGCGCGTCAACTGCTTGATACCGGGCGGAGGCTTCCGGGACCGTCCAGTCCAGGGTCTCGCGAAACCGCGGCGACGGCCCTGCCGCTGGCCTGCAGGCAACCGGTCGCCAAGGGCGTTGGGGAGACCTGCGAATCAGTCGGTCGTGGCCGCTGCAGGTTCTCCTCCACCCGGCGGCTGCGCTTCGACAGCAAGGGCGGAGACACATTCCGCCATCGCCATGACGGGCCGCGCGGACGCTGGCGGCCCTGGCCGCCGGGGATCAGCCGGGAGCGGTGGGCTTGCCCCGGCGCGGGTCGACGTCGGCAAGCCGGTTGACCGGCGCGGTCACGGAAGGTGCGGTCATGGCATCCGCTGGCCAAGAGACCATCAGGCCCGCTCCCGCCCGCGGGCCAGGGATCGCCGGGCATCCGGCGTCAGGATGACTGGCCTCTCGCCATCGACCTCCTGGGTCTCTCTCGGCGGCGGCGGGATGGCGGATCAACCGGCGCTGTCCCGGCCCGACCGGCTGCTTGCCGGCCACGGGGTCACCAGCAGCAGCAAAGCCCCGCCGAGACGGCTTCGAGCTGCTCCTCGGTGATGTTCGGGTCCGGCGGCAGGGCGACGTGCACCGTCTGCATGTCGCTCTCGTGGATCTCGATATTCATGGAGGCGGGGATCGTGATGCCCAGTTCCCCGCTGATGGCAGCCTTCGGATCTGCCAGAAGCTGCTGCCGAAAGTTCGGGTCCAGGGCGGACTTGTCGACAATCTGCCGCAGCATGTCGTCACCGCTTCGCATGGCATTCTCCTTCGTTCTACCGCCAGGGACCGCACGCGCAACCGGAACGTGGCGGTGACGGAGCGGTCGCCCTGGGGACGGTGGTTCGAGCCGGATAGCTCGGCGCCCAGCTTGAACGACTGCGCTGCAGCTGTGAAATACCGATTTCTGATCGACTCGATATCACGTCCTTATATCTAAGGTGATCTCTCGCGGCCCTCGGCCGCGGATGACCGACTGGGACGCGTTCGCGACCGCCGGGCGCCATGCGCATCCGACTCGCGACACGGTCAGGGGAACTGCCCGCCGGGTCGCGGCCAGCATTGCGGCCGACATCCTGACGCCGGCGACGCCGAGGCCAAGGCGGCGATGAGGGGCATTCGGGCGGTCGGTGGAACCGCACGCGTGCAGCACGACGCTTCACCCGGCCGTCGGGCTTCCGGACGGGTTCGTTGATCAGGAACCCACGCCCGGCGCGAACGGAACGGTGCCCGGCCGGTCCGCTGTGATCAGCCGGATGGTCGGTCGCGCCGGTCGTGTCCGGTGGCTGGGCTTCGGCGGCAAGGGCGGCGCCCCCCTTAGCCGGTGCCGCGACGGACCGCGCGGCATCACAGAGGCGCCGGCCGGCGACCTGGCGGGGTTCGGCCGCGCGCCGGCCGACACCAGCAGGACCGGCACCATGACGACAGCCTGGAGCCCGGTGCCAAGGCCCGGATGTTCCTCGGCGCGGGGCTTGCCCGCGTGGACCACTTCTTCCAGATGACCCGGCGACTGATCAACCCGTTCGGGCGGCTGCCGGGGACGTCGAGCGGCCGGGACCCCGGCTGGCCCGGCTACCAGTCGAACAACCCGGCCAAGATCGGCACGTGCCTCACGATCTTCCGGACCGCGGCGAACTTCATCGGCGTCGCGACGGACGGCAGGACGCCGGCGATGCGCCTCGGGCTCGCGAAGCGGCCGCTCACCTGCGAGGACGTCCCGTGGCCGGGGGGGCGGGCGCCGCGGCCGCGGCGCGTCCGCCGGACGGGGGCGCCGGCTCCGCGGGCGTCGCGTTCTGGGAGGCGCAAGTCGGCAAGATCGCCGAGTCACGCGGGCCTGCAGTCGTGAACGTCCGGAAGCATGGCCAGGTGCGGGCCCGTGCCGGCACCCGACCGAGTTCAAGAAACAGCGGCGCCCCAGTGCCGGGCTCGAGACAGTGGAAGTTTCGCCGGTCCACGATCGACACGGAGGCACCTTCGATCGCCGCCGTCATGTACTTGTCCGTCTCGACTGCCGGCCATGCCAGCGGTTCCCATCAATCAAGTTCGGCAGATTGTCCGCAACGCGTCCTGCGGTCGTGGTTCTGCCGGGGAGCGAGCGTGAAGCTGCCCGGCTACCCGGATGCCGACAGCCTCGAATCCAGGTCTGGTGCCCGAACCCCGTATATCCGTAGGTGATGACCGCCGGAAAGCGTTCGTTTCGACCTGTTGGTGATGACCGCTTCGAACGGGTCGTCAAGTTCATCCATGAATGACTTCGGTCGGTTTGAGAAATAGCTCGTGTTGATCAGAAGGTCGGCATGCGGGGCTAGCGCATATAGCTCCTGGTGACGATTTTCGGGGTTGTTGAAGTAACCATGCATTTCCATGTCGGTGAGGTATATGAAATAGCAAGTGTCGCCAGTTTCCTTGTTTGCCCGCTGCAACCGAAACAGGTCCCGGAACACGGAGCCCGCCTTTTGGGTCCTGTTTGAGTTCTTTCCTCCTGGTGGTCTTCGGTCGTATTTGAACTCGATGGCGACGTCATGTTCGCAATATCCGAAAACGCGTGTGTCGAGTTGTGCTCCCGGCATCGCCGGATGCGGACACTCCAGCACCACAGAGTCCGGCCGCATGCGGTGGTGAAGCATCGATGCGAATAACGTGTACCGAACGGAATCCTCGGTCGTCGGAATGTCCCCCTGGAGTCTGGAATCCAGGAGTTCGGCGAAGTCGTCAAATATCGGCTTCATCGAATCCGAAGGCATGCGGCTGGCTCCGCTGGAGAGTGGCCGTGACAGCGGTAGATCTCAGGGGCGGATCACCCGGCAACACCCTGCGTTACGGGTAGTGATCAGCCCCGATCGATGCGGCCAGTCGTAGACCTTATCCCGGGCGGGTTCCGTGGCCAAGCCCGGCAGGGGGCGGAGACGGCGGCGCGGCCGCCGCGCGTCCGCCGGAAGGGGCGGCGGCCCAACGGACCGAGAGGCACCCGGCACGCAAGGCGCTGATCGCGGTCGTCATTGCCGCGACCCTGCATCCGGCCGGATGACTGGGCCGGACGCGAACGGCGCCAGCCCACGCCCGCGCCGAGCATGGAGCCGGCGCGCGTCGAGCTGGCCCTGAAGGCCAGGCACAATTCCGGTGGCCGGGCCACGCGGGCAGCGCCGGCGATGGAGAACGGAGGTAGCCAGCTGCTCGACGGGTGCAGGGGCTGGCCCGCGCCGCCGTCGCGATCCCGAGCACCCGACCCTGCCGACCGCCGGCTCCAGTGCCGACCCGGCCGCACCACCGGTTGACCGCGGGCGGCCGCCCGCACGGAGAGACCGCCATGGAGGCACCCGCCCGGCATCGGCTGAAGACTGCTCGTACGAGCGCAATGACGGCCGCCGCGAGCCGGAGGCGCCCCGACCGGTTCGGCCGGGGGCCATCAGGTTCCGCCAAGGCATGCGCACCGCCGCCCTCCCGGGCGCGATCCGGCACGGCGACCACGAGGAGCGCAGGCACCTCGTCGTGGCCGGCGACAGCCTGGCGGGCGAGCCCCGGTGCGACGGTCTCGGCGAAGTCCGGGGCATGTACCGCGCGGCGAGCGCCGGCGGCACCGGGCACCGGCGGTACGGCGGCGCGCAGGGGAACCCCCCCCGGGATCGCCGTGCCCGACGGCGGCGACGTCGGCCGCGCCCTGACACTGCTGGCGGCAGGTTCGGAAACCGATATTGACCATGCGCTTCGCGGGTTCGAGCAATGCCCGCCAGCCATGCGTCGGATGAAGTCGCTGCCAGTGCCAGGACTGCGTGCGCTCGCAGCCGGCCACTTCGTCGTCGACCGCGTTGAAGCCACGGCCAAACGCTGGAACCCGGACACGGGTGCCGGCATCGCTGGCAAGCATCGCCGGCGCCGGATCCAGGTCTGTGCGCAGGAGTTGGCGGCCATCACATTCGATGGGCGAGAAGGCGGTTGACGCGAGAAACCCCCGAGGGCCCGCGGCCCATCCCGTCGTGCGCTGCGCCGCCGCCCGCAACCGGCAGCGCCCGCAGCGACCGGCGCAAGCAGGCGCCGCCGCGCCTATCATGCTGCCGGAGGTCCCCGCGCCACGGAGGATGTCATGTCCGGATCCGCACCGCACCGTGAAGAGAAGCGCCCGCCGGGCATGAGCGCCGCGATGTGGCAGGCGATCCGCCAGCGCCGCCGAGGTGCGGATACCGACCCGCTGCCGCCGGCCGCCGGGCACGGGCACCCCGAGATCGACCAGCGGGTCCTTGCCATGACGCGGATTGTCGTCCGCAAGATCGACGCCGACCCCGCCCTGGTCCAGACCGGGCTCGACAACATCGCGCGCTGGACCCGCCAGAAGGGTGGGTACGTCCCGCTCTGTCATGTCGAATGGAAAGCACTGATCGAGGAACGGCCGTGGCGCGAACTCCGCGCCATGCTGCTTGACGAGAGCGACGAGGGCCAGCGCCTGCGTAGCAGCCACCCGTTCACCGGACTGATCACCGACGAGGAGCGGGCCGCAGTCTATGCGGCGTGACGAGCTCGAGCACATTATCCGGGCGGCTGCCGACGTGACCGGCGAGAAGGAGTTCATCGTCATCGGCAGCCAGGCGATTCTGGGCCAGTATCCGGACGCCCCCGCGCCGCTGTTGATGTCGATGGAGGCGGACCTGTACGCCCGCTACGCGCCGGACAAGAGCGATTTCATCGACGGCAGCCTCGGTCGCGACTCGCGCTTCGACCAGACCTTCGGCTACCACGCCGACGGCGTGAGCCCGAGCACGGCAAAACTGCCGTCCGGCTGGGAGGACCGGCTGACGCTGATCCGCAACCCCAACACGAGGGGTGCGGGCGGCTGGTGCATCGAAGCGCACGACATCGCGATCGCCAAGTACTTCGCAGGCCGTGCCAAAGACCTCCGCTACAACGCCGATCTGTGGAAGGCGGGATACCTGGACCCGGTCACGATCGAGGACCGGCTCGCCGCGACCGAACTCGATGACGACCAGCGCGAACGGATGACGGCAGCCATCCGCCGCCACCGGACGACACACCATGCGCCGGCGCGGGCCGCCGCAGCGGCGACCGGGCCGACCTGACGCTCGACATCTGCGGCCCGGCATGCACACCAGGCACAGGCATGCGCCTGCCGGCAGCAAGCCGACAGCCCGCCGGGCAGGGTGCCCGCCCGCGGCTGGCAGCAGCCGCCCCGCCCCCGCCCGGACGCGTTTGCGTGGGCCGGAACGACGAGATGCGATCAGACGTTCGGGTGCAGCCCGGTGCGGCGCCTGTCGCCGTGCAGCGGCTCGTTCACCACCACGTACTCCCGGCCCCGGCCCCGGTACCGGCGCATGACCTTCTCGATGTGCTGCTGCATGACGGCGATCGCCTCGTCGCGGGACAGGTCTCCCCGCAGCACCCATCCCGGCGTCGGCGTCCAGCCGCCGAAGATGTCCTCCGTCTCGGGCGTGTGGCGTCCCCAGACCAGGGCCTGCAGGCGCGGGGTCTGGTCATGCTCGCGGGCGAATTGCGCGACGCGGTCGAAGTTCGTGAAGTTCGTGGCGCCCCGCGTGGGCTGGATGATGCTCATGAAACCGGCGGCATCCGCCGTGACGCGGTCGAAATGCCGCCCGGCCAGGGCGGCGTAGTCCCGATCGATCAGCCAGTGGGCGACCACGGACGTGCCGAGCGAGAGCCCCCGGTCCCGCGCGAGCGCGCGCAGGGACGACCCCGTATCCGTGAGCGCGGACGGGCCCAGGGTGGGCGGCTCCGACGGGGTGCAGGCCGCCAGGGCGACGCCGCTCAGGACGGCGCCCTCGGCGGCCAGGACCTGCAGCAGGGATCGCCGGGAGATCATGCGGCTCTCTCCAATGGCGGGTACGCTGCCGCCACGCGTTTGCGCGGATCAGACGCCCGCCCGCCAGTCGGTTCTGCACCCGGCCGGCAGGCATGTCCATGCGCTTCCGGTTGAACGCGACGCTCACGATCTCCCGCGCCACGTCGCGGGGCCCATGGCCGCTTTGCACCCTGCGACCCCACGCGCCCTCGGCGAAGGCGGCGACATCAGGTGCCTGCCAGATGATTTCAAATGCACACGCGCTCGCCGAGGCACTGGTCAGCGCCCGGACAGCAGCGAAGCTCGCTCGAGCGGAGGTTGCTCGGCGGCTTGACGCAACGTCGTCGGGAAGTGCGCGGCTGGAAGGCGGCGGGGCGTCAGCGTCGTTCGCCGCGTGGCGCCGCTACGCCCAGGTACCGTGCTGGCCGTCCGCCTGCTGCCGGTCGATGGCCAACCCGGCGACGCCATGCCGGCGCCGCCAGGCGTCGGCAGCGGTCGCTCAAGGGGCGCCCGCGCGCCGTCCGGACGCCATCGGGATACAGTTCCCCTTGCGGCCAGCTCTGCCGCCTCGCAGTGCCCGGCGGCCGCGCCTCGGCGGCTCGGGCGGAGCAGCGGTCGTCCGGCGCCAGCCAGCCGCCGCGGCTGCCCGGGCGTGTGCGGGGCCTGCCGGCTGGCGTCGTGTCAGCCGCTCTTCGAATCAGCCGCTGGGCGGGGCGCGAAGCAGACGCGTGCCTGCGTTATCCAATGTCTTATGCTACGGTATGCTATGGGGACTACGCCCAGCCATGCTAGGGAATCGCAGCCTGGTTTCCAGCGACATCGCGGGGCGCCGCGCCGCATGGGCACCATCGTTCGATACGCCGGTTGCTCTGACGCTGCCTTGGTTCCTCGTTGACCGCAAGCGTAGGGAGATGACATGACCCAACGACGTGCCCCCATGACGTGGCCCAAGGAGAACACGATGAAATATGCTCCAATTGCCGCACTTGCTCTTGCGGCAATCCTCCTCGCGGGATGCGGCGGCAGCGGCAGTTCGATCACCGCTGCGGACCTTGCCGCGGTGGAGGAAGAGCGGGACGCCGCTCTCGAGGCCCAACGGGAGGCCGAGGAGGCCGCCGAGGAGGCCGAGGAGGCGGCCGAGGAAGCCGCCGAGGAGGCGGAGGACCAGCGCGACCGGGCGGACCGGGCTGAGGGGCAGCTTGCAGAAGAACAGGAGGCGCGCCAGGAGGCCGAGAACCGGGCGAGCGACCTGGAGGAGGAGGCCGGGCACACGGCCGACCAGCTGGTGCAGGCCAATGCGCGGCAGTATTTTGCCGGACTCTCCGACTTTCTGGGTGCCGGCGATACTCGGGTCGGCACTGCGGACCCGACCGTCACGCCGCGCCACCGCGACAGCGCGTTGGTGACCACGGCTCCTTCCGTGACGTTCTCCAGCATCACCACCGGCAGGCTCGGCAACTGGGACCGGACATCGTTCTCGCACCGGGGCGGCACGTTCTTCGACCGGATCGACGTGTACTCCGACGCCGAAGCGCCTGATCACGTGCCGTTCAGGGACAGTGTGTACAACGACGGAACAGCTGCCAACGAAGTGCCCCATACCAGCGACTTGACGCTCGCCGGCCGCTACGGCGGAGGTACTGCACCTTCCGCGGTCGTCGACACCGAAGGAGACGTGGTCGGGTCGCTCAGCCTCAGTGGCGACACGGTGTCCAATGTCGTCGTCTCCCCGTTCCCGCGGTCGGGTGACCCCGCGAAATCGTTCACCCGGACCGACCGGGGCCAGTACGATGCGGCCCGGCGGAATGATCCCGCCTACACGGATGACGATCAACACATCACGAACTCCCAACTCCCTACCACCCATGCGGATTACCAGCCTCCGCCGACGTACCGCAACATGGAGCGCTACCCCCTGCGTTACACCTATGAGCAGAGTGGCAGCCTGGCGGGGGCCTCCGGAACGTTCACGTGTGCAAGCGACACCGCGACCGATTCCTGCAGCGTGACCAACCAGAACAACCACTTCCTCTTTACCGGGGCATGGTTCTTCACGCCGTCCACCAGCGCGCGGGTGCGGGTCGACGATGACCAGTTCATGTACTTCGGCTGGTGGGCCCGACAGACCAACAACGACGGGACCTGGGATTTCCGGACCTTCTACGGGCCGGGGACCGCCGGAAACCGCTCGGGCGACGTGACGGCATTGAGCGGGTCGGCCACCTATTCGGGTCCCGCGGTTGGTCAGTTCTCCTTCTATCAGCCGCTCACGGCGCAGTCGGAATACGGCGAGTTCAGCGCCACGGCGACGCTCAGGGTGAACTTCGACAACAACATGGTCGATGGCACCATCGACCAGTTCGACAATCACCCGGACTGGACCCTGACGCTGAACCACAGCGCGCTTACCGCCACCGACGGCACGGTCGCCGGCACGGCCGACTCGGTGTCGTGGCAGATCGACGGCGAAGCCGTGGCGGCGCCGGATTCCGGGACCTGGGAGGCGGCGCTCTTCTCGAACCTGCCGGCCGCGCAACGGGCCGGCACCGTGCCCACCGGCATCGCGGGTTCGTTCGAGGCCGCGTACCATAATGTCGGCGCCATCATCGGTGCCTTCGGAGCGCACAAGCAGCCATAAGTCTCCTCCTTGACCTTGGCCCGCGTGATCAGGGCAGTTCGCGCACCACCGCGAACTGCCCTGACGCCAGTGCCGAGGACTTGGCCGTCCTGCGGGCCGTGCAGGCAGGCGTCGGCCGCGACGGCGGCGGAGGCCTTCCGCCTCGCATCGGTCGCGACCCTGACGGGTTGGGGGGACTCCGAGCACGGGAAGCGGCGCCGCTGGTGCTCCCCGTCGGTCGCCGTCCAGCGCCTAGTCGTTACTCTCTCACGCCGCAAATCCGCCAGGTGGCGGTTACAGCCGCGGCCGGGATGGCACCACCAGCAGGCCTGATCAACTCGTAGCCGAGCGCCCCCACCTTGGGAACGAGGTGGGCGTGGGTGCGCCGGGCGCGGCTCCGGTCCCCACAACCATGTCCGGGCAGCGATCCCGGTCTTGCCGAGATCCGCATTCCTCCGTCGATCCGGACTGGCGGCACGGACCGCAATCTGCGCTTCCGCCTGGTCGCGCAGCGCGGAAGCGGACGATCCACCATCTGTTCGGCTGCAGGGTGCGCGAGCGCATTGGGGCGGGAAGGGTGAAGCGGGGAGAGCCCGCGGGCGCCGGCAACGTGGTGGGGAGCTACTCCGGGGCTGTACCGGGACGGGTAGGCGATCCGGTTCGCCGGCCCGACGATCGGCGTGGCGCCGCACAGGCGTTCCAGCAATACCGAGGCGGAACGCTCCGGGAAGGCTCGGGCGGCAAGCCATCGACGCCGGGGATCGTAGCGCGTCCGTGGGGGCGGCGCACCGCGCGTGGTCATGGAGGATGGCCAACTCCTCGACGGCATTGCGCAGAAGCGCGGCGCAGAGTTCCGGTGGCGGCTGGTCCGCGCGCCGGCGCCGGGCTTCGCGTGCGATCTCGCAGATCGATGCCGCGCTGGCGAAGACCGCGTCTGTGCCGGCGAGGGTCAGCTCCCGGGCCGGTGCCGATCGCCTGGGGCACCCTGCCATCCGCCGATCGAACGCGTGACTGTCGAGCGGCGGCCGCACGCCGGGGCCGGCTGTCCAGGCCAGATGCCCGGATGCCGGGGTCGCCGGAGTGTTCGCCTCTGTCAACTTCGCCCTGCTCGGGGGACGCCGGCGTCGGCTAGGCTGTCGGGCGCGGGCGGAGGTACCAGTGACGCCGGTTTTCGCGCACCGGCATCGAACGGCGACAGGATCCGGGCGTGCGGACCGCGGCCGATGGCGATCAGATCTCCTTGCCGGCCCTGGTGCGTGCCGGAATCCCGGAATCATGGTCATGGGCCTCGCGCGTCCTGCATATGTGCATATGGCTGCAGACCTGCCCGATCTCGGGGTTCATGACGACGTGGACGTCGGGGGTTAGTGCCTTCGCGGCCCCGGCCAGCGCGCTGGAGGCGTCGTGGCGGATGAAATCGAGGTTTTCTGGGCTCCCGTGCGCTGGGATCAAGACCTGGACGGCATCGTTGTCGGTGATCAGGCCGGCAGCGACGCGGAGCGCCCCATCGGGGCGGACCGCGAGGGCGGCGGGGATGCCGGCGACGTCGTCGTGGCCGATGATCGGGCACCTGCGGGCGCGCGCTTGGCCCCCGGTGGGGGACGCAATCGTGGCGGTTTCCGGCCGGGCGGGCGCAGGCCGGATCCAAGGATTGCGGAATGCCGGAAGATCGCCGGGCGCGACGCGGGGTCAATGGCGGTCCGCCATGTTTAGCGCGGACAAGAACGGATGGCCCGAACCGTTCGCAAGCCCCGGACCGCAGGCGCGCGACAGCCCGTTGAGGGTGGCGAAAACAAGCCAACCCGGATGCGTGACAGAAATGCAACAGGTTCTGTCGACTTCCTGTCACACCGGTGTGCCGCAGGCGTGTGGAACGCCACGACCGCGTGGGCCTGCTGCGGGTCGACCGCAGCCGCGGGACTGCATGGCGGAGGTCGTCCCGCGGGGGGCCGGGCGGACGCCCGCGCCCCCCCCCGGGCCCGCGGCCGGGGGGGGCGGCGCCGGGGGGGGCCCCCCGCCGGGCGGACTTGCGG
>VXPS01000361.1:0-28067 GCA_009839425.1 Chloroflexota bacterium | reverse complement strand
CCCCGCCCGCCGGCGACCCCCGCTGGGCCGGCGGCGTTGCGCAACGTGCCCGGAGGCTGCCGCCCGCCTGGCTTCATGCCGGTCGTGCCGGGGCCGGGGCCGGGGTCGTGCTTCGCCTACGCAGCCCTTGATCGCCTTGGTTCACGGATGAGCGCGCCCGAGCATTGGGCAGGCGCGGCTTGTGCTGACCGACAGGTCCCCGATAGGCATGCGCGGGAAGTCCAGACCGCGTGTCCGGGTCCGTGAACCCGACGAACGGCATCGCCGGCACGCGAACCCGGCCTGCGAAGGGCAGCGCGACGCGGCATGAGAGGCGGCGTGCAAAGTGACTTGGCGCCGCCGTGCGGTTGGCCGCGTCCCGGGCGACGTCCGTGTAAGGAGCGAAATTGATGCGGTGTTTCCGGCGGCAGCCCACGCGGTCCACTACCAATTTCCCGCAATTTGTGATACTTGTTGCGGGTCGCGCCTTCGTGTATCTGTTCTATCCGTGGCGCGACGCCACATTCTGCGTTCAACGTACGGCGCAGGCTCGGGTTTACAAGGTGGGACACCGATGTTCGGGAGAATCGGCGAAGGATTCTGCTCAGTGCGGGTTGGCCGTTGCAATGGTATCGATTCGCGGTCAGTCTGCGGCATTCCTCGTCGGGGGAATTGCCCGGAGGAATTCGGAGCCTAGCTGTGGCAAGACAGCTTCCTGATACATGGACATCACGTTCGTCGTCCTTTATCTTTCCCGCCGTGTGCCCAATACACCCTCTTGGCCTCCGCATCGAGGCCGCTTCTTTCAACATGTGGAGAGCCTCGAAAAGATGTCTACTTACAAGAATCTGACGTCGGCTTGCATCGCTGCTGTGCTCGCTCTCGGGCTCGCAGCGTGCAGCAGCAGCAATGACTCGGCCGATGCGCCACCAGCCGAACCCCCGCCGCCCGTCACGATGGAGCCGGACCACCCGGCGCATGAGACCGTCACGGTGGATGTGGCGTTGGGGATGGCGGAGCAGGCCGCGCTTCTGATGGTGCTGCAGGACACCGGCGACTCCGACACGCTGACTGTCGCAGCCGGAGAGACGGAGGAGCGCGCCGATGTGGAGTTCACGTGCATGAGCGAATACGAGTGCACGTTCACGATCACCAACAACCTCGGCACGATCGTCGCGACCATGAGTTCCGAGAAGCATGCGGGCGAGGATGACCCGACGGCGACGGCCATGGTCCCGCCCGGGCCGATGGATACTTTCCCGCTCCTGAATGCCGGGAGCACCGACTCCATTCGCGACGACGTGGTCAGAACTGCAGGAACTGAGGTGGACGCTGGTACCGCGGGGCCCAACTTCACTCCCACCGAACTCATCGGGATGGGCATCGGCGGCCCCGGCGTTCTCAATGCGGACGATGCCGGACTGCGAAGCGACTTCCAGGCAAACGGGGACGCCTTGACCGATGCTGACGGCGACCCTGTCGAGGCCGCCGGTCCAGGTTTAGCGCCGGTCCTCGCAGATGGCACCACGATCACCGGGGCGGACGACGCGGTCGATCCGAGCGCTGACATGGAAACGGCGCCCGCCGGCTGGGGGATGAAGACGCTGTTCCGGGACTGGGGCGACACCGCGGGTGACGGCGACGGCGGCTTCGAGACGGCCGCCATCGTGGTCAAGAACCTGGGCGACGGCATGCCGCACCCGTTCGACCGCGACCTGGCCGACAATTACGTGAACACGGCCGCGCAGGCCATGTTCACGTTGGGCGTTCGGGCCGATGGAACGGCGCCCGGTGTCACGACGCTGGGTACCTCGGTGTACATTGGTGTAGACGAACTTACGGTAGGTGCCGTCACGCTTCCGCTGGCGGCTTCCGTGCAGTGGGCGAACATGGAGTTCGACAGCGATTCCCTGGTCGGGGCCCAGTCCCAGGATCTGAATGTCAACGCAACCGAGACATTCAGCGGCTCGTATTTCGGTGCTCCGGGCGAGTTCCAGTGCATCGCGGCCACCGGGACAAGTTGTGGGATAGCCAGGGGTGACGATGGCATCATCAGGGTTAACGACACCAATGCCGCCCCGGACGTGGTTGCCTCCACCGGAAGGTGGACGTTCACCCCGGACCCCGGTGCCATGATCACGGTCCCGGATCAGGACTGGATCGCCTACGGCGCCTGGCTGACCACGCCTGACGACGCGGCGGGCGACCACAGGCTCGGCGTGTTCTTCAACGGCATGGATCCCTGGACGCCGGCAGCCAACGCGCTCGACGCCACCAACGCCGCTGGCCTGCGCGGCTCGGCGACCTACAACGGCGGCGCGACCGGCATCTACGTGGACGGGGACGACTCTGGCCTGTTCACTGCCCGCGCGACGCTCACCGCCGTGTTTGACGAGAACATGGATGGTGTGGATGCGGCGGACGAGGACTACAGGATTTCCGGGCGCATTGACAACTTCCGGGGCACCGATGGCGTGGCGCTGGGAGCCGACACCGGAGACATGCCAAATCCGCAGGGCCGCGGCGAGAACGACTGGGTCGTCGAGCTGGGCTCAGTCGACATCGCTGAAACTGGCGTGATCGCTGCAACTGGTACCACAGGTTCGGCGGACGGCGTGTCGTGGACCGGTATGTGGAACGGTCAGTTCTTCGGACCGAGCGAGGACGACGGGGATGCGATTGCCCCGAGCGGTGTCGCCGGGCGGTTCTGGGCCGAGACGGCAGATCCTGACGCCGCCGATGCCGACATGAACCCGGTCACCGCTGTCACCGGCGCGTTCGGCGCGACTCGGTAGGATAACGACGCACCGGGACACCGGTGTATCAGGGGCGGCCCTCGGGCCGCCCCTTTTTTTTGGTGTGCCGAGCATGACCAGCAGCTTGGAGGTGGAAGCCCTCCATCTGGTCTGATGGCGGCGAAGGCCCGGCGAAGCGCAAGCGCGTCGTCGCGAGGGCCGGGCCAGAAGGCAAATTTGTGTCCTTCGCATGCCCTTGGCCGGCTTGAAGGGTACGCTGACGGTCCGGATTTGGGCGCGAGCGATTTCCTGATCCGCGACAACGTCGAAACTTCGACAGAGTTGACAGCGAGGATGCCCGTGTTCGATTTCCTACTTCCGCGGGCGGTGGCTGCCGCTCGTTTCGCGTACCACGTCATAGTAGCGGCATGAGGGCCGCCAAAATGGTATTGCCTGGCTGGTCCTTGCGTTCCAGTTACTCGACATTCACGTACCGAGCGGGGGCTCAGGGGACGGCAGCAGTACCGGGCCGACGACGGCCACGTCGCCGTCCGGAACGGGACGTGGCCCAGGATCCGACGTCATGGTCATGAACGCCGTGCGATGCGCACTGTTCGCTGCGGTCGCCTTGGTGCTGACGACCCCGGTTGGCGCGGTCGGGGAGGACGGAGCCGACGCTTCCGTGGCGGCACCCGCGCAGGAGGCATCGGATCCCGCCGCCGCCACCAGGGAAGCCCAGGCCCTGGTGCGGGAGGGCCGGTTTGCCGAGGCACTCGATTTGCTGCGGCCCCTCGTGCAGGGCCCGGAGGTGGATGCGGACGTCGTGTTCCTCATCGGCATGGCGGCAACCGCCCTCTCGCAGGTGCCGGGGGTGCCGGCGAGCGCCCGCGAGGCCTTGCTGGAAGAGGCGATTGCAGCGTTCCGCTTCATGCTGATCAACCGACCTGGACTGGTGCGCGTGCGCCTGGAGCTCGCCCGGGCGTTCTTCCTGAAGGGCGAATACGACCTCGCGCGCGCGCACTTCGAACACGTGCTGGCCAGCAATCCGCCCGCAGCGGTCGTGGCCAACGTCCGGCGCTTCCTCGCCCAGATGCGGACCCAGCGCCGCTGGACGCTGCGCGGGGGCTTCTCCCTGGCGCCCGATACCAACATCGGCGCCACGTCGGAAGAGCGCATCATCTATATCGGCGGGCTGCCGTTCGAGCGGGATGCGGAGGAGCTGTCGACGTCGGGCATCGGCCTGTCCGCGTGGCTGAGCGGCGAGTACCAGTATCCGTGGGGCGAGCGCCGTCGTCTTCGGGCCGGCGCGGACGTCTCCCGGCGCGACTACGGGGGGAGTCGCTTCGACCAGACGTTCGTATCGGTGCACGGCGGGCCGCGCTGGCTCGTGGGCGCAGGTGCCGAGGTGAGTGTGCTGGCCAGCGTGCAACGGCGCTGGACGGCCGGCGACCAGTTGTACGACGCACCCGGTGCCGTGCTCGAGGCCGGACGCCGGGTCAGCCGCCGGGTCACGACGCACGCACGGGCGTCGGTTCACGATCGGCGCTACCGTACGCAGACCTACCTCGATGGCCCGGTCGCAGACATCATGCTGGGTGGCAGCTGGGTTGTGAGTGCGACCGTTCGGGCGAACGGAGCGCTCGGCTGGGGACAGGAGCGCACCGACCGGGAGCGGTGGCGCCACGATCGGAACTGGCTCCGGTTGGGCGTGTCGGTGGCGCTGCCCCGGGGGTTCACCGTGGGCGGCAGCGCCGAGCTGCGCTGGACGGACTACGAGGGGAACTGGTTCCCGCACACCACCGGCGGGGAGCCGCGCGAGGACCGGACCCGTTCTCTCCGCCTCTCCGTCCACAACCGGGCCTTCGCCTGGAAGGGCTTCAGTCCGCGCCTGTCGGTGGTACATGAAGTACGCGATACCAATGCGCAGCTCTACGACTACCGGCGTACCGGTGGCGAGCTCAGCTTCGTGCGGGTGTTCTGACGGTTCGCTGACGGGCTGGTTGCGAACGGGGTTGTCGGCGGCTGCTCGCGACCGTCGCGGATGCGGAGGATGACCGGTGGCCGGCGCTGGCCCGCTCGGCATCGGGGATCCATGCGAGACAGCTGCTCCCGATCGACGGATTGATCGCGGCACTGGAATCGAAGCTTGCCGGCTGGCGTCGCCGGCACCCGGTGAACCAGTGCTTCGCGGCCATCCCCGGTGTCGGCGTGCGCGCCTCGACGGCCCCGACCGCGGTGCCCGGGGCCGGCACCCGGTACCGAAGCGGCTGGCAGTTTGCGGCCGCTCCGGGGCTAGTGCCGCGGCAGGAGGGGACCGACGGCAAGACGAAGCTGAAGGGGACCTCTAGGCGCGGCGACGCCTGCCTGCAGCGCCACGACGTGCCACCACCGCTTCCCGAGATCAAGCCCGACGGTCTCCACCCGGGGGCACCTATCACTCTGCATGGATGCCGCCGCTGTCTTCGCCCCGGTCGCAACGCATCAGGCCGGCACGCACGATGCCGTTTAGCGCGGAGGCATCCATCTCATCTGTCTTGGAGTGCCCACGAACCTCCATTTCAGCCAGCGGTACCGTGGAGGACTCGCTTCGTGCGGCAGAAACATCAATCCGCGCAGGAATGCCGCAACGCGGTCAGACCGCCGGCGCCCCGGAGCTCTAAAAAACGAAGGGCGTGTCACGCGCCAGCGCGCGGCCACGCCCGTCAGCCCTGGTGGTCCGCATCCATTCCCTGCGGCGACGTCTCACGGATGCGATCGAATCAGGTCCGCAATCGCCGGCCGGCTGAAGAACTCCGCGACCTCCACGGGCGTGTGTCCCCGATTGGAACGCGCCGAGAGGTCGGAGCCCGCGTCGAGCAGCACCTTGACCGCAGCCTCGTTCCCCATCGCCGCCGCCCACATGATGGGGGTGGCCGTTTCCAGGTCATGGCCGCGCGGCAGGAAGTCCGCTGCATCGAGGAAGGGCCTGCCGCGTTCGTCGATGCAGGCCTGCACATCCTCGGGCGTTGCATACCGCCAGAAGCCGGCGTGTGATTCGAGGGTCGCGCCGTCCGGCCCCGGCAGCAGCCAGCATTCGGGAACCCGCGCCGTCGCGCCGGCGTCCGTCGGAGCGGGTGAGCCGGAATGGGCTTGGAACCACTGGATCATCGCCGTTCGGGATTCGGGGTGCCCGCCCGGATTGCCCCCCCACGGGGAAGCCCAGGAAGTGTTCCAATCCCATGAGCAGGTCGAAGCTGTGCACTTCACCGGGATAGACGATGACCTCGTACGGCGCGCCCCGCATCCGTGCGGTCGCACGCTGGCACTCTGCCGGCGGGGTCCAGTTGTCCTTAGAACCCGAAAGGACCAGCAGGGGCGTGTCGAGGTTCCGCGGGGCCGCGCACCACGGATAGTACGCGACGACGGCGCGAAATCCGCCCCCGAGCGCATCCTTGAGGGGCTGTGACGCCACGTCGCCCTTGGCGGCGACGTGCAGCGCCACGATGCCTCCGTGACTCTGCCCCATCAGGAACACGCGCTCGCCGTCGACATCGGGTTGCGACCGCAGGAACTGCAGTGCCTGGAAGGCGTCGCGCACCCGGTAATCGGACGCGGGTACGGAGTCCTGTCCGTTGCAGACATGCGGACGAACCCGCCGCGGCGTCAGGCTGTCGAGGATCAGGGTGACAAAGCCGGCCTCCACCAGATGGCGGGCATGATCCTCAAGCGCCCGGCGCACCTCCGGGTCCAGGCCGTTGCACCCGTGCATCAGGACGACGGCCGGGAACGGGCCAGGCCCCTCGGGGGCAGCCAGCGTCCCGGTCAGCGTGAGGCGGGGATCCACCTCGATCTGGACGGCGGAACCCGTCCCGGAAGTGGCCTGACAGCCAACGGTCAGCAACACAGCAGCAACAAGACTGGTCCAGCGAATAGCAGACACGCGACGGGCCCCGGTTCACGATCCAATGTCAGCAGACTAACGCAATTGCCGCGAAAGCCGTCGGACGGGAAATCGATACTAGGTTGGATGCCCCCGGCCCTGCAGGTGCCCGGTCGGGATGCCCGCGACGCACACGGACCTGCGGTCCGTCTGACCGTGCCCCCACACACGAAAAAAGGGACCGCGCAGACTGACGTCCACGCGGCCCCCGGTCGATAGTCGGTAACGAGCCAAGCGTCGATTCAGGCTCTGAAGTTGGATGATCCCCGCGTGAGCGGGGCAGACCGACCATCGGGTTCAGCGTACTGTAATCCGCGCCCCCGCGCAACGCCGCTCGCCCGGTCGTGGCGGCCGCGGTGTATTCGTTCCCTCCCGCAGTCTGGCGAGACCCGGGGGTGCCGGCCCCTGCCGCTTTCCTCCCGTTGCCCCGGCCGTCCCGGCAGGCATGGAGCGGCCGCGCCTCGCGCGCAGTTTCATCACCACGGTGTGGCGCCGGGTAGACCGGGTCATCAGATGCTGCCCCGTCTCGGTCGAGGCAGCGGCGCTGAAGCTTGTCAGGGCCGGCCGAACACTCCCCAATCGCCGAGGCACAGTCCCCGCCCGCCGGCTGGGGCGCATCGGCCCGGAGCATGTCCCTGATCGGTGGCCGGCCGTCTGATTGCTTCGCCATCACTGCGTGGGGTCCGCTGCCATGGGGGGACCGGCGGGCACGGACACGGCGAGCACCACGATCCGTAACCCGGACAACGGCGTAATGGGGCGACTGCGCACGCGTGCGGCGGGCAATGGACATTCGATGGAAGCAGGGGCGAGGCGGATTCTGCGCGAGGCGGTCGGCAGATAAGCCGAGCCGGAGAATCTGGCTGCCTTCATCCACGAATGCTTCGCACCCTACGGTGGCGTCGAACGCGAACTGCCGCCGCGCGGACCGATGCGCGAGCCGCCGCGTTTTGACTGCGGCGACGGCAGTGCCGGTGTTTGACACGAATGTGCGGTACGGGTTGATGCGACCCACGCTGAGTACCGCGATCGCCTCGTGGGTCGCGGAACGCGCCACATCGACCCTGCACCGTACGGCGGTCAGCGAGGCGGAATTGCGCATCGGCCTCGCGATCATGCCGCCGGGCGGGCGACGCGACGGACTGGCGCAGGGATCGGAACGGATGTTGCGCACCGGCTTCAGGGCAACGACGTCGGTGAGGTTGGCGTCGCGCCCTGGCTGCAGGCGCCGGCAAGGCCGGGCACGTAGCGGGCATCGAGACCGGTGTCGAGGGAGCGCGCGACGGTGGCGGTGCCGGCGCGGCTGGCGGGCGTCCTCTTTGTGCAGCGGAAGTCCGGGATGGAAGTGCGAAGGCGAACAGGCAGGGGCGGGCCTTGGCCGAGACGCATGGCGGCGAGGGCAACATGTTGACCTAGGGCCCGGGGATTGGCCGGCGCCCGAGGCTATCGCAAGGGATCGACCACGCTGAGAAATGGGAATCGATGAAAGTCGGTATCGCGGGTGCAGATCCGGCTGACGCCATTCTCACGCATCAGGACCGCGGTGTGCACGTCGTGGAACAAATTCCCGCGCACGTCCGGCAACTCCTGGATGACCTGAGCCAATACCGCCCCATGGCGAGACGTCGCCACGAGCAGATCGAAGCCAGGAGTTTCGAGTAGCGCCGAGAGAAAATCCCAGGACTGTCCCGGCTCCCACGGAGACGCGGACGCACGGGCATGGGTGGTGACCCGCAGAAACTCGTAACAGATGCTCCAGGTCAGATACGCCGGCGACGGATCGTCGCGGGCCTGCAGGACACGCTGTCGACAGGGGTCGTGATACGGCGAATCCTCGTCGACTGCGTAGATCAGGTCATTGGTGTCAAAGACCAGCACTCACGCCTCGTCGAGAAGCCGGTAGAGCGCTTCCCGGTTGGCGATGTCAACCCTGAGCCCGCCGCTTCTCCAGGTCGGCAACGGCGGCAGGGCGTCCGGGCTTTCCGCGCCTGGTCCGGAGTGCGCAAGAATCCGCCTGAGCCCAGCTTCCACCAGGGACGACATGGTGGTTCCCCGCCGCGCCGCCTCTTCCCGCAGTTGCCGCATGACGGTCTCGTCGATATTCAGCGTTGTCTTCACATGGCAAACCATACGAGCAGTATTTCAACATGCCTACGGGCTCATCGTTGGGGCGTTGGGTCCCGTGCAGGAGGAGCGGGCCCCGGCCGGGGCCGCGCGTGTGGTACGGCGTGCTGCCGCGGCACGGCGGTGCGGCGATGCGGTGCCGGCAGCAGCCGGCCATCCGCGCCGGCAGGTCCACTTCACCCTGACCTTGGCCTGCAGGCTGAACGAGGTCGAGCGCTTCTTCGCGCTCTTGCCAGGGAAACAGCTCCGGCGCGGGGTCCATCGGTCGACGCAGGAACTCGAACCGGCCATCCGTGGCGCCATCGACACCGTTAATGCCGACCTGCGGCCCTTTCGACGGACCAAGTCCGCCGACGAGATCCTCGCTACCAGCAAGCGCTGGTGCCTGGGTACCCTCGATGGCCTGCAACGGCACAAGGAGATCAGCAAGGCTTCAGAATCGACGACCTGCGTCACGATGTGACGACTCGGTAGGGCTAGGCGGTGATCCCTACGAAGACAGCGAGCGGGCGGTTGACGGCCACCCGATCGGCATCACGGAGGTGTCCGAAGACATCGCCAATGCGGCGGGCCCGAGCCGAGATGATCTGGTCGATCATGACGCAGGAAGGCTGTCGGCGGCCGTTCATCCGGGAGGGCTCGATCGGTACCGGCAGCAGTGGGGCAGAGGTTGGCCACGCCTTCCCCTGAAGCCTAGCCATTTTCGCTGGGGCCTGACCAGATCCCCACGTGCTTGCCGGCCCATATCGTGCAGGGCCCGACGCTAGCTTCTTCCAGTGCGCGCTCTTGGACCAATCCCCCGCGTCCGTCGGCGGTTTCGATACGCACCCACATTCAGATCCGGCCCGTCACTTCCACCGTGGCACCGGCTTCCAGCTGGCCGGGCTCCTCGTAATCGTGGCCCGGACCACGCCTGAGAGTCACAGCCGCCGCCGCCCTGGAGACCCCACAACGACGGGTGTGTCACGCGCAAGCGCTCGGACGCGCCCGTCAGGCCATGGTGATCCGTATCGGCTCAGTGCGGCCGCCTCTCACGGATGCAATCGAATCAGGTCCGCAATCGCCGGACGGCTGAAGAACTCCGCGACCTCCACGGGCGTGTGTCCCCGATTGGAACGCGCCGACAGGTCGGACCCCGCGTCGAGCAGCACGCGCACCGCCGCTTCGTTGCCGAGGGCCGTCGCCCACATGATGGGCGTGGATGTTTCCAGATCAAGGCCGTGCGCCACGTAACGCGTTGTGTTGAGGAAGGCTTCACCGCGTTCGTCAATGCAGGCCTGCACGTCGTCGGCCGTTGCATACCGCCAGAACTCGAGGTGCGACAGCACCGTCCGCAGGGTCTCGTCATCCTGCGCCGGCAGCAACCAGCATGCGGGCGGCCGCGCCGGCAGGTTCACGTCCGGCGCCGAAGACGATTGCGAATGCGTCAGGAACCACTGGATCATGGCGTTGCGAGACTCGGGATGTCCTCCCGGGTTGCCCCCCACGGGAAAGCCCAGGAACCGCTCTAATCCCATGAGCAGGTCGAAGCTGTGGACTTCACCGGGATACACGATGACCTCGTACGGGGCACCTCTCACCCGTGCCTTCGCGCGCTGGCACTCTGCCGGCGGGGTCCAGTTGTCCTTTGCACCCGAGAGGATCAGCAGGGGCGTGTCGATATCTCGCGGCACGGCACAAGGCGGATAGTAGGCCACGAGCGCGCGAAAGCCGCCGCCGTGCGCGTCCTTGAGCGACTGGGATACCGGATCGCCCCTGGCGGCGACATGCAGCGCGATGTGGCCTCCCTGACTCTGCCCCATCAGGAAAATGCGGGTGTCGTCGACATTGGGTTGCGCCCGCAGGAACTGCAGCGCCCGGAAGGCGTCGTCTACGCGGTAGTCGGATGCCGAGACGGCGTGTTTCCCGGCGCAAACCGGCGGGCGAACCCGCCGCGGCCCGAAGCTGTCAAGCACCAGCGCGACGAAGCCGGCCTGCACGAGATGACGGGAGTGATCCTTGAGGGCGCGGAGCACCTCCGGGTCCAGGCCATTGCACCCATGCATCAGGACGACGGCCGGGAACGGGCCAGGCCCCTCGGGGGCGGCCAGCGTCCCGGTCAGCGTGAGGCGGGAATCCACCTCGATCTGGACGGCGGAACCCGTCCCGGAAGTGGCCTGGCAGCCAACGGTGAGCAGAACAGCAGCGGCGAGACTGATCCAGCGAAATGCAGACATGCGACGGGGCCCCGGTTTGCGAACGAACGCCGGCAGACTAACGCAATTGCCGCAAGAGCCGGCAGACCGAAAACCGATCTGTCAGTCTCGTCACGGGTGATGTCCTGGCGCAATGGCCGGCTGCGTATTCCTCGCCCCCGCCAGTGCACGCTCGCTGGCAACCGACTGCGGTGTCGAGCGCGGGACACCATCAACAACGGCCCCGTGCCTCGGAAGATGAAACGGGTTTCCCCCGCCACGCGATGCGCGACCCGGCTCGTTCGGGGTGAGACCCTTCATCCCGGCAGGGGTCCCTTCGGCACGCTCGGCCGGCTTTCGCCAGGCCGATGGCATGCTGTGGCTGCCCGGTCCCAAGAAGTGGTCTTGCCCGAGCGTCCAAGTGATGCTTGCGCACTGCAGAGGGAGAACGACGCATGCGCTCAAACCGCCCGTCACGTCATGGTATGTCAATCGCCGTGGGCACGGCAATGGCGCTCCTGGCGCTTGCCCTGCTCGCGCTGCCACCGTCGACAGCGCAGGCCTGCTCGTGTCTGGTTGACGAACACGGGAGGTTCCTGGGGCCTGCGGAGGGCCGCCTGCCCGCCAACGCCGCCGGCGTCCCCTGGTTCCGGCCGGCCGGCCGGTTCTGGGAGGACGAGCACCGTGCCCAGGACCTCGAACGCCGGTTCACGGGAGAGATCCTGGAAGGATCGGAGTTCCGTGAGCTGCCGGTCAGCGTCCGGCGGCTGGACGGGTTCGCCGCCGACGATTCCGGCGTGTATGTCGTGGCGCCGGCAGGCGAGCCCCTCCAGCCTGGCGCGACCTATCGCTTCTCGGTGGACCAGGTCGATGAAGGCCACCGGCAAGTGATCGTGACCGTCGACCGCGACACGCTGGTGGAAGGGACCGCCTTCGACCTGGCGGTCGGCAGGCTCGTGACCGAACGCGTAACGGCGCCGCGGCCCGTGTCCTGCGCCAGTTGGCTGGACGCCGCCCTGGTTCACATCGAAGGACGGCTGTCCCGGGACGCCGAGCGTTGGCGGGGGCAGTTGCTCTACCGCACGATCATCGACGACGGGATCCACTGGCGTCCGAGGCACTCCATGTGCTCCGGTGATGTGCCGGGCAGAACCGCCCTGGCCGTGGGTCACGACGACGTGTACGCCGCCTGCGATGGGTCCCGAATTGCCGGGGTGCACTCCGGTCATGCGTTGAGGCCAGGGCGCCACACGCTGAAGATGCAGGCCTACCTGCCGGGCACCGGCGTTGTTCTCGAAACCCCCGCCAGGTCCGTGAGTCTGCGCTGCTACGGGAGAGAGCCGAATCGGCGGCTTCCCGATTTCCCGTGAGGACCGGGAGCGCCCACAGCCGAAGATTCAGGCGATTGCGGATTTCCTCGAAGGCGGATTCGGTGGGATCCGCTTGCGCTCGTTGCTGATTGTGGACGGAAACGGCAAAGCGAGTGCGGGTCCAGAGGCTCGCGCAGAGTATGTCCAGTGCAACCCACGCAGTTTCACAGTGTTCTTGTCGGCGAACGGCTCTCCACGGAGCGGGGCGGCTACCGGCAATGGCACTTTCGCGGAGTTCTACTTTGTCGGGCGGGCCCAAATCTGGCTATTCGACCACGTTCTCAAAGGCTTTGGTCAGGTGGAAGATCTGCCGTTCGCTGGCAGACACGCTCGGGAGGATGACGTGTGTTTGGTCGGGAGTTCTGACCGATCTCGAGCCCTTTGGCCGGTCTGTTGGGCAAGCTCAACGCACTGGCCCTTGGCTGTCGTCCGCTTCACCGGGCTGCCTTCCATGGAGTATGGTGATTGGCCTGCCTTGCCTCGTTTGCCATTGGCGGCACGATGAATCTCTGTCAAGAAATCCGTCGCCGTTGCGCGGTTATCGCCGTTGCGATCGCGATCCTCATGCCCGGCGCAACCCTTGCCCAGTCCATCTGCGAAGGATTGACGGACATCCTCACGATGCTGGAACGTGAAGATGACGGACTCCAATTTTACACCGTGCCGGGTGCCATGTGCGAATGGGACGAAATGGACGAATTCGCATGTATCTGGCAACAGCCGGGACCAGGAGGACGCGGCCCAGTGTATTTGCGGTGGCTGCAGACCACCATTCACCCTGACATGAAGAAGCTTGCGGGCGCGATTCAGCAATGCATTAGACAAGAAGCAATTCCCTACAAATGGGGGAAATTTGAAAGGGACATGCTCGACCGCGATATTGTTGATGGCTATTTCGTCCAGCTTGACGACGAAGAAGAAGAGGAAGACCTGTTGACCATCTCCGTCTGCTATGAAGCCAACGACGATGTCGTTGGCTCCGGGATCTTGTTGAAAATTCACAAATCAGACAAAGGGGACAACTACTGTTGGTGGTGATCTGCTCAGACCGGTTGGTCCACGTTGGCTGTGGCGGGCGTGGCGGATATGGCGGGCAGGCGGGGAATATTGCGGCACCGGAAGCTGAGAATCCCCGTCGAGGGCGCAATTCCTGGGGCGACTGGTCACGGCTGTTCAATGCCCTCGAGCGGCACTCGGGCTCTTCTTCTCCAAGGCAGGGCCGTTCAATGGCCGCTGAACATTTATCGTCATCTGTCGGCATGACAAGAGCAGCTTCCGGCTTGCGAACAAGGTGGAGGTTCACGCAAGCTCCCGGGGACTTGCGAGGGCTGACATTGGGCAGGGAACCAATCGCAGGTCAACAGTGGGCGCCTCGCCTTTAGCGGGAGCAGTACCCAGGACAGGGCCGGTATCGGCAACGGCCATTGATCAAATTGATATAGTGACTTGCTCTTGTCGACTATCGTCTGAGCGGATGATGAATGCGTTCAAGAACCGATGGCTTTGGATAATCCTGTTCGCTGGCATCTGCGTTCCAGGCTCCGTCTCCGCCCAGTCCATATGTGAAGGATTGACGGACATCCTGACGATGAGCCGTGATCAGCTTGAATTCTACACCGTGCCGGGTGCGATCTGTCGTGCGTCGGGACGGACCTTCAGGTGCATTTGGCAAAAGCCGGAACCGGGTGGTCACGGTAAGGTGCTTCGGCAGTGGCTACAGACCACCATTTACCCGGACATGAAGAAGCTGGCGGGTGCCATCCAGCAGTGCATCCAACAGGATGCGATTCCCTATGAGTGGCGCTCGTTCAAGAAACGAAGGTCGTCCGGGGGATGGCTCAGGAGTTATTTCGTCCAGCGCAAGGCCGGCGAGCGCCCAAGGACCATAAGCGTATGTTTCGAATACGACGATCGAGATGTGGGCGCCGGGGTCGTGTTGTCCGTCGGGAACGCCCCTAAAGGGAAGAGCTACTGCCGGTGGTGAAAGAGAGGTGCCGGTCATGAACAAACGACAGTTCCTGCGTCACTTCAGCGCGTATATTGCCGCCACCTCAGCCATTTGCATGAGTGCTAGATCCGCCGTCGGATGGCTGGACGATATCGAACAGCCCGGCAGTGATGACCCCCCCTGGGTGGACACCCAGCCCGATGTCCCACGCAGACAAGAACCGGGGGGTGGGGATGGCGACGCGTATCGTCTTGAAGGTTGTGCTCTCAGCGGCGACTTTGCGAACCGGTTCCGGTTTCTCGCCAGCAGCGGCATCCCGCAAATCGACCAGGCGACGTTTCAGGAAGCGAACAACCTGGCGCGCGTGACGGGAATGCAGCCGTCGCTGGCGTTCCTGGACGACCTTGCATCGAAGAATGCGTTCGCGATCCGCCAAGACATCATTGCCGGCCGCTCGCCGCACGGCGCCGTGGCCATGGGCGTGCGCCTGATTCAGGAGTTTCTGCGGCTGCCGACTCCGAACCCGATCACGAATACGCTCTGCATCCAGGCTGCGCTGGTGCACGAATGGGCGCACATCGCCCAGTTCAACTACGGCGTCCGAGCCTCCCGGGTCAAGCACACGGAACTGATGGCCGACTTCATTGCAGGCTGGTATCTCGGATACAAGGATGCCTTTGCCGGCGTGCAGTCTGACCCCACCGCCCCCATGCTGGGGATGGCCAGCGTCGGCGATACGAATTTCAACTCGCCCGGTCACCACGGCACGCCCCAGGAGCGATTTGGGGCTTATCTCGCCGGGTTTAATTTCGTCAGAGGCGGCGGTGGTGGCGGCATCGGTGGCGGTGCCCGAAGCGGCTTCTTTGCCGGTGGCGGGCCCTATGGCGATGGCGGTTTCGGCGGTGGCCGCGGCTGGATACAACCACCCCATTTCAATGTGGCCTTCCGACACGCCGCAAGTCAGTACCTACGCTGATTGACAGGGCCATACCGGAACAACAACGCGACGGTCCTCACCGCCCGACGTCCAGGGTCTGGCAACACTGGGGTGCGGCCGTGTCGGCGCGGTGCCTGGCGGTAAAGGCGCTGTATCGGGCGGCACCCTGACCTACCCCGCACCAAATGGGTCGCCCGAGTTCGACGCGAAGCGAGGCAATTCGGAAATTCTTGTATGAATTCCCTCCGGATTGCCAAGGTAGCCGGCGGGCACAAATTTGCGTTCTCGTATTCGACCTTGAGCGGGGCTGGCGGTGTCGCCGGGCCTCGGCTTGACTGGACACCAACGGCCTGGTCCGAATCTGTCTCGTGGGCTCGAGGCCCACAGAATGCAACGGGTGGTCCCGGTCCTTGGAGCTGTGTCGGGCCGTACCGGCTGCGGCCTTGCAAGCGTCGCTAGTGGCGCGTTACGGCGCGGTCAGGCGGGGGCCGGGGCGCCGGTGGCGTGGTCGGGGGAGTAGGCCGGTTTACGGGGTTGCAGCGCCCAGGCTGTATTCGCGCGCCAGTTGGCAGGAGCCGCCGCTTCCAGATGGCGCGCCGCCGCCGCGGCCCGCGCCCGGGGGCGCGGCGTCCACCGATCACTCACCTTGACGGAGGACCAGGAATCAGTGGGGGCACGTCAGGCATGCAGCCGGAAGGAAGCGCAAGGGCTCTGGAGCAGGAACATCGGCGGGGTCTTCCTCTGGGACCATGGACGGTGGAGCCCCAGCATCTGCAAGGCGCTTTCTGAGACGGGAGTCGCCAGGAGATGGAGCCATCGTTGGCACGTGCTCCCGCAGCTGTCGGAATAACGGTCCTCCATCAGACAGCCTTCCGGCACCGAGGGCCATGCGGGGAACCGGCATTTGGCCCGGAAGCGAACCGGCTACAGTCGAGTCAGATCAATTGCGTGAATGGGGCAACATTGCCTATTGGGACCATGGAACTCGGTCACCGGCTAATTTTGACGGAGGCCGTACTCTGACTCATGCGCTACCTAGCGTCCCCCCATCCCGAACCGGGCCTGATTCCGGTTCGCTCCGTGTCCATCCTTGCCAGCCGGACGGTGAGAGTTAGCCGGCTCCGCGCTCCAGGTTCACTCGCCTGTATCGGGCTCAGCCTCATGCAGGGTGTGGCTGCAGGGAAATTTGGGCTCGTCCACGCCTCCTGGAATCGTGACGCAGCAGGATTCCAGAACCGTGCACTCGACCGTGTGCCTGCTGTTGCTCTCGGTCAGCAGCAGCCGTGCTAGGGATCGGCAGGTATCCCGTGCCTGCGTCTCCGCTTGGTGCCAGGTTGCACCCCAGAAGGTGGAGGTCCTGGGAAAAACGGGGGCCTCGGTTGGCATGGGGGGACTCCATTCCTCCTGGATGACAACCGCCCACCGGCACGCTGCATCGGCGGCGTCAGCGGCTTCCGGAGCGCCTGGTTCGGGGTCAACGACCGTGTCCGCATACTCGGAACAATAGGCATCGAAGGCCTCGCCGCAGAAGATCTGTCCGCCTCGTTCCCAGCCTGCGGCCAGGTTCAGGCACTGTCTGCGCGCATCGCGCGCAGCCGCGCCTGCGGTGACGCCATGACCGGCAAGGACCCTGCTCCTTCGATGGTGGAACGCCAAGATGTCGGCCGTCCAGCGCAGGCAGTCCGGTCGTCCCCCTTCCAACGCCGCCGCGTACGCCGTGACGCAGGTTCGGAGGTAGTCGTCCTCCGCCTGCCTCAGGGGTCCGTCTACGGGCCGGTCGGAGCCCATGCGGTGCGCAGTACCCCTTGTGGTTCCCCGTATCACGCTCAGGTAATGGCGGCCCCGGCGAGACAGTTCTTCCTCCAATGCGCCACACCGCTCGAAGTGCCCGGCAGCCCGAACCTGCGCCATGACGGGCACGCAGGTATCGAAGTACTCCTTGGCAGCCGCGACCGGCCCTTCCTGTACCTGCAGGCGCAGCAGGAATTCGTGAACGAAGCTGCCGTCAAAGATGCGTCCGGCATCGCCGCCGAACCGGACCAGTTCCTCCGTCCACAAATGGTCGCACCGTTCCGCCCAGTCGGCGATGCGCTCACGAGCTGGGGGCGAAGGTATCCCTTGTCCCGGTGCTGCAGACGTGACTGCAGGCACCAGCATCGCCACGGCAAACGCGAACCAGGGAAACAGACTCAAAATGCGGGACTCTCGAGGCCTGCGGGGGCGCGAACAACGCCATCATTGGTCAACTCGAGGGTAGCGACCAACTGCAACACACCACATTCCTCCGTTTCATCTCCGCGCGTTCTTGCGCCATTGCGAGGGGCTGAGCTGCCGAACTTGCCCGCAGTTATTCAGAAGCAAACACGCGAACCGTCGATTCCGGCACGTACCCTTGCTGGCCATCATCCAGCGCAATCCATAACCAGCCCGATTCGGTTCTCGCCGTCGTGACTCCCAACTGCCCTTCCCTGAGCACACCGACCTCTGTGTAGGCATTGCCCGGCCCGAATCGCATCACCGCTGCCTCCGCAACCGCAATCGGAGCACGCTTTGACGATGACTCCCGGCAATTTAGCCGACTAAGCCGGGTTCCGTCGCGCCAGCAATAGCGTCCCCGGATGCCGTTGCGCTGGACCCAAAGCCCGTCTTTCCTGCCATCGATAACCGGACCCTCCCACAACTCGCCGTCGGTAGTTTGTTCGCGCCAGTGGCCCTGTCTCCTGCCCCACACGAACGGCCCTTTCTTCAATTCGCCGTCGGAAAAATGCCAGGACCAATGGCCGTGGCTCACCCCCCACATCCTACTACCCTCAGCGGAGTCACCGTCGGAATCACGCCAGGACCAGAGGCCGTGTGTAAATCCCCTGCGTAAAGCGCCTTTGGCGGTGTACGACCTTGGAACACCATCCTCCCCTTGGTAGCGCCAGGTCAATGTACCTCTTCCGGTCGCCCGCCCGTCGACGCAGTTGCCGGACCACGTGACAGTTTCTTCAGGCTGCGGATTCGAATTCCAAACGAAACAGCCGGTTCGATTGGTAGTCTCCATCCAGCACCCGCCCTCGTCGTCTACGAGCGTGCACCGTATCGACTCTGACCAGGCCCATTCCTGGAGGAGGGCGAGCACGGCGCGGCTCTCGCCGTTTCCGCGCGCCGAGTGCATGGTTCCATATCGCGCCTTCGCCACGTCCGCAGCTGTCCGCCCCTTCGGCCCCGGAATCGCGATGTCGGCGTCGGCCGCCATCAGCTGCTCGATGATCTCCGAGTGGCCGTGCAGCGCGGCGATGAACAACGCCGTCGCCCCGTCTGCGGCCCGGAGGTCCACGTCCGCCCCGGCCTCGACGAGCGGCGTCACCAAGAGCGTGTGCCCCTTGTTCGCCGCGTGCATCAGCGCCGTCCAGCCCTGGCCGTCGCGGGCGTTCACGTCGGTTCCGGCCGCCAGCAAAGACGCCAAACGGTCAAGGTCCCCCGTCTGTGCCGCCAGCCGCAGCGGGCCAGGCGGAAGCGGCGGCGTTGCACGGTCAGAAGTGCCGGAAGGGGCGTCAGCGCGGGCCCGCCAGGAGGGGCCGCTGTCCGGTCTTTCAATCAGGTCCCGCATCGCCTGCAGCGTCTCCGGCGTCAGGTTGTTCAGCGGCGGCAGCCCGGCGTCCCGTAGAAAGGCGCGGTACGCTTGCAGCGACCGCCCCCCCCAGATCCCGTCGGCCGGTCCGGGCGCGTAGCCCAGCGCCGAGAGCAGCGCCTGCGCCTCGCGGAGTGCTTCGACCGGCGGTGGACCCGCATCCCCGTCGGTGGGCGCTGCCGCGACAGAATCCGGCGAGGCACCGGGGCGCCACTTCGACGCCCGCTCCTGGGCGGTCGCGACCTGCTGCGGCGTCATCCGCGCGCTCAGCGCATTCCGCTCGCCAGCCGCCTCCGCGTTGCCCCGGCTCGCGGCTAGGTTGAGCCACATGTGGGCCTCAACGAAGTCCTGCGGCGCCCCCAGGCCCTGCACGTACAGTCGCCCCAGCGCCAGCATCGCCCGTTCGTCGCCGGCGCCGGCGGCGGATCGCCAGTGCTCAAGCGCCGTGGCTGGCTGGCCGGCGTCCCAAGCCTGCTGGCCGGCGTCATAGTCGGCCAGCGCCGAGGGGGGTGCCAGCGCCAGAGCGAGCGCCGTTACAGGAGCTAGGCGTCGAAGCAACTGCGGACTCCGCACAGAAGTTGCCTGTCAAGCACCCGAGGGCCGCGATCAATTCTGCCGACTGCCATCAGGATCGATCTTGACACCACGCCGGGCATCGACGTCAAGTCGGCGGCTCAATTCATCGTGCAGCGTGCAGTTCCTTGCAGGCGTGCCGATGCCAACGCCCCGGCTGGAACGGCCCGGTGCGACGGTTGCATGCCTTCCCGGACGGTCATCGGTTCCCTCCGCATGGATGCTGAGCAGTGCACCCCCCAATCCAGGTCTTTCCGCGATCATCACCGGATGTTCGCCCTCCCTGGCTGCCGCCGGCAATCGCCCTCTGCATCTGCTCGTTGTACTGCCGCATCGATTCCGCGATGTCGTCGAACACCTGCTGGCGTCGGGCTGCCCGGTTTCTGGCTTCGCGTTGTTCGATCGCCGCTTGGCGACGGCGCTCCGCAGCCGCCTCCCGGCGTTGCCCGGCGCGTTCCTCAGCCCGTCGCCGGTCGCGGGCCTCCCGGCGCCGCTGCCGCTCCAGCTCCGCCTGGCGTTGCGCTTCCGCTTCCTCCAGCCGCTGCCGCTCCAGCTCCGCCTGGCGTTGCGCCTCCGCTTCCTCCGCGCGTCGCTTTTGCTCTTCCAGCGCCGCCTGGCGACGGCGTTCCTCTGCCTCCGCCCGTCGCTTTTGCTCCGCTTCCCTTTCCTCGATCTCGCCCAGTGCCGCCTGGTAGTCGTCCTCGACCACCCCGTACTCCTCGTCCGGAAGCCCGGCAAGAGCCGCCGAGTAGTCGTCGGGCGCGGCGCTTCCCGAATCGGCCCATCCCTCGGCGTGCATCATCTCCCGGTAGTTGTCGTACGCGAAGGTGCCGGGCTGCAGGGATTCCATGTTCGGACGCGCATTGGCATCCGGCTCTCTCCGGGCCCAGTAGTCGTTCGCGTAGCGGCGCACCTCCTCCGCCTCCAGCTGCTCGGCTTCCTTGCGAGCCGCCTCCCACCGGGCGGGCCGCGAGTCCTTGCGCCGCTGTTCTTCCAGCCACGCCTGCCGTTTCCTGTCCTCCGCCGCCTGCGTGACGTCGTCCCAGGCGCCGGTCCGAGGCGCGGTCGATGCCGCCGTTGCCTTTGGTGCTGCATCCCAGCCGGTAGCCGCTGCGGCAGCGGCCGGTTTGGACCTGCGCAGCTTTGGCAGTAACGGCGCCTCCCCATCGAGGATCGCGTTCGTGCTTTCGCCGCCCGCGAGCGCGGCACGGGCATCCGCCACCGCACCACCGGCGAAACGCCTGATCTTGCGGTTCGCCGCCTGCAGCTGCTCCGCGGTTTCCGCGCCGGTCTTGAAGACAGGGACCGCATCCCGGGCAATCTTCCAGGGCGTCTTCCTGACCTCCTGCCATACCTGCCTGGCCCGCTCGTCGTCGCCCTCGATGACGGCGCCGGCCATCTCGCCCATTTGGTCGGCCAGGTCCCCGAGGTTCTTCTTGAGCGTATGGAAGGTGCCCCCGACAACCGTACCGCGGGCCAGCATGTTGGCTTCGGCCGGAGCGGCAACGAGCAGGGCCGCGGTGATGAAAGCCCCAAGGGCTAGAACGCATGCGGACGTCCGGCTGGGCACCAGGTGCATACGGTTCATCGGGCCAGCCTCCTGTTGGGTTACCTAGACTACGGAACGTCGGTGTTCAGCGACAGCAGCGTGAAGCGCTGCAAGTTGCATCCGGCGCCATCCAACTGGCATTCAATGGCAAGGTAGATGTCGCCATCGCTGGGCAGCGAGGCGACCAGCAGCCGCTCGGCCGCGCCGAATTCCAGGGCGAGGTCGAGGGCCAGCCCGCCCGCGAACTGCGCGGGCAGCTCAGCCAGCGCAGCCGCCGTCACGGCGTCGGTCAAGGGCGCTGTGGCGGTCAGCCCGGCGGCGCCCGCCTGCAGCGCGGCCTCGGCGGCCACCAACGTGGTCTCCAGCCACGGCTGCGACCCGTCGCTCCACTGTTCCCGCTGCAGCCCGTTCCAGACGAGCCTGGGCAGGAGCGCGCGCAAATCCCTCGCGGCGGCGGCAAACGTGACGGTCCGGACCGCCGCTTCCGCCGAGTCCGGCGGGTGGGCGCGTGCGAAGGCCCGGAGCCGGGCGGCCGTGGCCCGGTCCAGCGCTTCGCCTACGTCGTCCGGCGCCGTCATCCATACCGGAAACAGCTCAACGGACACGTTCGGGTCCAGCAGGCGTTCACCCGGCAGCGCCCGGGCCGACTGCACCGCAAAGCCGTCGCCGTCGCGTGTCCACACGGTCACTACCGCGACATCGAGGAGCGGGTTGTAGTACAGGGCCATCGGGCCCGGTGAGTCCACGCGCCCCAGCGCCACGATGGCATTGGCAAAGAACGGACCCCACAGGGAAGCGAGCGCCTCGCGCGGAACGGCGCCTACCCCCGGGATCGTGGCGATGACCTCCACCGCCTCGCTGGCGCCGGAGACGCCTGCCGCGCGCAGGGCCAGCGCATGCGCTGCATAAATCCCTGCGCCGGTCACTGGCGCTACTGCCTGGGTCGGGCTCCAGGCCTTGGCGGCCGACCCCAGCAGCAGGACGGCGGCTGCCGTGCAGGTAAGGCAACCTGACAGGACGCGCGCTTTCATTCGTGACGCGCGCTTCGACTGAACCATGGTGCGTCACAGTCTGGTTCATGGGGCACGGCTGCGCAAGCCGGCGCATGGGTGCTCGGGTTATAGTGCGCCACTGCCGCCGCCCGGGCGGACGCTGCACCGGCTGACAGCTGGCACCGGGAGCCCTGCAACCGAGGTTGCGGGCCAAGCCGGGGGCTGTCGGTGCCTGCTCCCGATACCTGCGGGGCCTTCCGACCTGGCGGCGCGGGGCGGGCGACACGGCATGACGGGGGGAGTGGTGAGGCCGGGAAGGATGGCGTGGTGAGACCGTTCGGCGTATTCCGCAGGGGGACCATCGCAACGACCCTCGCGTTGCTGGCCGTGTGCGGGTCGGCGGCACTGGCGGACTACGACGCCGGTGAGCGGGCGTGGGATGCGGGCGAACCGGTCAAGGCGCTCGGGCACTGGCGAGCCGCTGCCGCCGCCGGGGACGACCGGGCGATGCTGGCGCTGGGGCGGCTGTACCTGCAGGGCCTGGGGGCGCCGCAGGACTTCGTCGAGGCGCACAAGTGGTTCAACCTGGCCGCGAGCCGCGGCAACGCGGCGGCGGCCGGGGAACGCGAAGCGCTGGCGGAACGGATGACGCCAGAGCAGGTGGCGGCGGCGCAGGAGCGGGCGGCGGCGTGGCGCCCCGCCGGTGAGGTCGGCGAGCCCGCTGCCGCAGAGCCGTCGGCACCCGGCGAACACGCGGGTCCGCCGCCGGTGGCGGCGCTCCGCGAGGCGCAGTTGCTGCTGGCGGCGCTGGGCTACGCTCCGGGCCCTGCCGACGGGGTTTGGGGAACGCGCTCGGTGCAGGCGTACCGGGCATTCCTCCGGGACGCCGGCCGGCCAGCATCCGACACCCTTACCCCGGAGATGCTGCAGTCGATGCGGAACCTCGCCAACGCCCCGGAAGTGGCGCGGGCTCTTGCGGTGCCCGATATTCCCGGCCCTGACGCCGCAGCGCCGCTCGAGCCCGTACGCCCCCCGGACGCACTCCACCGGGCCGCGCAGTCGGGGAAGCTCGACGCTCTGGAGGCCGCACTTGCGAGCGGCGTGGCGGTGGATGCGCGCGACGCGCGCGGCTGGACGGCATTGATGTATGCGGCGAACGGTGGTCACCCGCGGCTGGTGGCGCCGCTCCTGGAGGCTGGGGCTGGCCCCGACCTCCGGGCCCCCGACGGGGCGACGGCGCTGTTCATCGCGGCACTGCACGGGCACGCGGAGGTCATCGGGCAGTTGCTGGAAGCCGGGGCCGACGCGTCGACCCCGGGACCGCGGGGCAGGACGCCGAGCGACCTGGCGCAGGCGCGCTACGGCAATGTGGCGACGGCGCGTCGCAACGGCGAGAGCGTGGCGGTGCAGGCGCTGATCCACGGCGTGACCATCGCGGAGGCGGAAGAGCTGGCACGGCTGGTGCCTGGCGCCACCTTCCGCGACTGCGACGAGTGCCCCGAGATGGTGGTGGTGCCGGCGGGAAGCTTCATGATGGGCTCCCCGGATTCGGAGGAGGCCCGGCGGAGCTACGAGGGCCCGGTGCACCGGGTGACGATCCCGGCGCCGTTGGCGGTCGGGAAGCACGAGGTGACATTTGCCGAGTGGGACGCGTGCCATGCGGACTTCGGCTGCTCGCGGGACCCGGGTGACAACAGATGGGGCTTCGGCGACCGGCCGGTCATCAACGTGTCGTGGGATGATGCACAGGAGTATGTCAGCTGGCTGTCCTGGGAGACGGGCAAGCGGTATCGGCTACTGAGCGAGTCGGAATGGGAGTACGCAGCGCGGGCGGGCTCGCAGACGCAGTATGCGTGGGGCGACGAGATCGACCGCAACCGCGCTAACTGCAGTGGCTGCGGCAGCCGCTGGGGCAACAGCCGGACGGCACCGGTGGGGTCCTTTCCGCCCAATACCTTTGGCCTGCATGACATGCACGGCAATGTCTCGGAGTGGGTGGAGGATTGCTGGAACAACAGCTACGTGGGCGCCCCGTCGGACGGAGCGGCCTGGACCCGCGGGAACTGTGATCGGCGCATGGGGCGCGGCGGTTCGTGGCTCAACAAGCCCGGGGACCTGCGTTCTGCCTTCCGCAACATATATTCGCCCGGAGACGGGTACAACTACATTGGTTTCCGCGTGGCCCGGACGCTTTCCCCGTGAGTTCCGGCCTCCTTGCCTCGGGAGCCCAAATGGCGGGGCTCGTTGGTCGAGTCGCGTGCAGTAGCTGGTGTAGCCCTCCGCAGGCAGCTTGTGCCGGGAACCCGGCGGCGACGCGCCAGATGGCATGAAATGACATGGGGATCAGTGACATCGTGAGGGATGGCGTAGTGAGACGGTTGATCGCGTTCCGATCGCTGATGCTTACAGCGGCCCTTGCACTGCTGACGTGTCCATCGGCGGCGGCGTTTGCTGACTACGACGCCGGCCAGCAGGCCTGGGATGCCGGCCGGCCAGCTGAAGCCCTCGAGCATTGGCGTTTGGCGGCCGACGCCGGGGACGACCGTGCGATGCTGGCACTGGGTCGCCTTTTCGTGCAGGGCCTGGGGGCGCCGCAGGATTTCGTCGAGGCGCACATGTGGTTCAACCTCGCCGCGAGCCGCGGCAACGCGGCGGCAGCCGGCGAGCGGGATACGCTGGGCGCACGGATGACGCCGCAGCAGGTAGCGGCAGCGCAGGAACGGGCGGCGGCCTGGCAACCCGGCGATGCCCCGGATTCTATCGCGGCGGTGCCTGCCGAAGGGGACGCGGGTCCGCCTCCGGTCGAGGCACTGCGAGAGGCGCAGACGCTGCTCTCGGCGCTGGGCTACGCGCCCGGCCCCGCCGACGGGGTCTGGGGAACGCGCTCGGTGCAGGCGTACCGGGCTTTCCTCCGGGACATCGGCCAGCCGGACGCCGACACTCTGACCCCGGAGACGCTGCAGGCGATGCGGGATCTCGCTCCCGGCCAGAGGGCGACACGAACTGCCACTCTGCCCGATCCCGTTCCCGACCCTGTCGGCGTCCCGGCATCCCGACCCGTGCTGCCCTCGGACGCCCTGCACCGGGCCGTGCAGGCGGGGGGCCTCGACGCTCTCGCGGCGGCGCTTGCGGACGGCGCGGAGGTTGACGGGCGCGACGGGCGGGGTTGGACGGCGCTGATGCACGCGGCGAACGACGGCCACCCTCGGGTGGTGGCGCCGCTCCTGGAGGCAGGGGCTGGTGTGGATGTCCGCGCGCCGGACGGGGCGACCGCGCTGTTCATCGCGGCGCTGCACGGGCACGCTGAAGTGATCGGGAAGTTGCTGGAGGCCGGGGCCGATGCGTCGATCCCGGGACCACGGGGCAGGACGCCGCAGGATCTGGCGAAGGCGCGCTACGGCGATATGGCGACGGCTCGGCGCAACGGCGAGAGCCTAGCGGTGCAGGCGCTCATCCAGGGCGTATCGACCGTCGAGGCGCGAGAGCTGGCGCGGTCAATGCCTGGGGGCACGTTCCGCGACTGCGAAGTGTGTCCCGAGATGGTGGTGGTGCCGGCGGGGTCATTCATGATGGGCTCGCCCCGCTCTGAAGAGGGCCGGCATGCTGACGAGAGTCCGGCCCACCGGGTAATGATCCCGGCAGCATTCGCGGTCGGTAGGCACGAGGTAACTCGTGCGGAATGGGACGCGTGTTGGGCGAGCGGCGGCTGCCGGGACGTCCGGTATGAGTATGACAGGCACCGGGGCCGCGACCATCCAGTCATCTGGGTATCGTGGGACGATGCACAGGCTTATGTCCGCTGGCTGTCGCAGAAAACAGGGGAGAGGTATCGGCTGCTGAGCGAGGCAGAATGGGAGTACGCGGCTCGGGCGGGTTCACAGGCGCCATACGCGTGGGGCGACAGGATCGGCCACAACCGGGCCAATTGCTACAGGTGTGGCAGCCGCTGGGATAATGAGTCAGCGGCGCCGGTGGGTTCCTTTGCACCGAATGCGTTTGGTCTCCACGACCTGCACGGCAACGTGTCGGAGTGGGTCGAGGATTGCTATAGCGACAGCTATGAGGACGCGCCGTCGGACGGTGCTGCGAGGATCGGCGGGGACTGTGACCGGCGTGTCATCCGCGGCGGTTCGTGGTACAGAAACGCCAGTTTCCTGCGCTCCGCCAACCGCGACTGGGTCGCGTCCGGGCTCCGCAGCAGCAGCGGTATCCGCGTTGCCCGGCCGCTGGCGCCATGAGTCCTTGCCTCGATACCCCCGGGGTTCCAGGGAGCGGCATTGCGCCGGGTGACCGGCCCTTGCGGCGCGCGCGAGGTGGGGCCGGCACTCGAATCGCGACACCGGTTCGTCGTCTGGCTGGTCCCGGTGCTGGAGCGCTTTCCTCGCGCAATAGTTCCTGCCCGACGACCGGATGCAGGGCGCGGCGCTGGACCTCCTGGAGGCACTGACCGGCGCCACCTGCACGCGCCAGCGGTTGGGACGGCTGGCGCGGGCCAACCTGAACCTTGAGAACCTGCGCTTCCCCCGCTGGGTGGCCCACGATCTCCGGTATCCCGACCGGCGACGCTACGAGCAGGCCGCCGGTGAATTCGACCGAACGGGCCGTCGGGTCGATGCGTGGGCCAAGGCGCATCGGGCCCGGAGCGCGGACGCTGCGGTTCGATCACATCGCGTCCTACTGGGGCCTGCACGCGCCGCCACCGCGGTTGGCGGGGGGCAAGCGGAGCAAGCCGGGGGCAGCGACCTTGCTGGCTGACCTAGAGAAGCAGGTGGTCAGTCTTGAGCGCGAGCTCTACAGCGGACGGTACCGACCGGGCCGCTACCACTTGATCGAGGTCGTGGCGCCCAAGCGCCGGATCGTGTCGGGGGCGCCGCTTCTCGACCAGGTCGTCCACCACGCCTTCTGCGCCGGCGTCGAGTCGGCGTTCGAGCGCGGTTTCATTCACGACAGTTACGCCAACCGCAAGCGTAAGGGGACGCCCAGGGTGATCGCACGCTACGAGGCATTCCGGAACCGGTTCCGGTACCTGCTCCGATGCAACATCTACCGGTACATCCCGGCGATCGACCACGCCGTTCTCAAGCGCGACCTGCGGCGGCGCGTTCTTTGCCCCGGCATCTAGGCGCTTGCCGGCACGATCATCGACGCCTCCAACCCGCAGGAGTCTGTCCACGCGTACTTCCCGGGCGATGACCTGTACGCGCCTATCGCGCGTCGTCGCAGCCTGCTGATCGGCAATCTGATCAGCCAGTTCTTCGCCAATGTCTACCTCGACGGCCTGGACCACTTCTGCGAGAAGGTCCTGCGCGCCAGAGAGTATCTCCGCCGCGTGGAGACTTCGCCCTCTTGCACGATGACCTGGGCCGGCTGGAGGACTGTTGGGAACGCATTACAGCCTAGCTCGAAGGCCGGCACCTCTTGCTGCACCCGCGCAGGACGGCACCCGCTTCGGGTATGTTCCGCCGGCTTCCCGAACGGCGCCCTCAGACGGCTGACGCCTGCAGCGCCGCCCGCACCGCCTCGAAAGACGGGTAGTACCGGAAATCGTTGTCCATCAGGGTCCCGACCAGGTGGTCGGGAAAGTTCGAACCGTCGTAATGCGCCCCCGCGGTGATCCAGGAATAGCGGTCGGTGAACCCCAGCAGCATGACGTCCCGCGTGGACGGGCTCGCGATCGCGGCCTCGATCACGGTGCGGTACAGGCGGGCCTGCTCCTCGAGCTTGGCCTTGGTGATCGGCTTCCGCACGCGCACGTCGAGCTCGGTCACATGGGTGCTGAGACCGAGGTCGTGATAGCGTGCGAAGTTGTCGACGATCCGCGCCACGGTCGGCTTGCTCAGCCCCGCCTCCAGGTGGAACTGGAAGCCGACGCCGTCGATCGGCGTGCCTTGCGCCAGCAGTGCTTTCACCAGGCGGTAGTAGCGCGCCGGACGGTTGGTCGGGCCGTGTTCCTGGTGGAGATAGTCCGCCCCCCATTCGTTCAGGATCAGGTGCGCGTCGGGGTCGGTCTGGCGGGCCTGCTCGAACGCCAGCCGGATGTATTCGGGCCCGATCGTCGTCAGCCAGACGTTCGGTTGCAGTTCATCACGCCTTGAATCGGAGTGGAGGGGCTCGTTCACCACCAGGTACTCCCGGACCCGCCCCTTGTACC
>VXPS01000092.1:1357-5646 GCA_009839425.1 Chloroflexota bacterium | reverse complement strand
CAACAACGGCGCCGCGACACGTGCCGTGGCGGACGGACGTTTGATCGAGTCGCGCGACGTGCCATACGCAGCGGCCAATCAGGCGCGCCTGGCGCTTCGCTCGGCCGGGCTTCCGGCGATCTGGATCGAATCGGCCACGTCAGGCTACCGTTATCTGGTCGAGGGCGACTGGCGAACGATTCCCGCCTACCGCCTCTATCTTGATCCAAAAGGAGCGCGCGTCGTCCGCTTGGCCCATCCCGATCTGGCGCCGCCGCCGGCGCAGATCTTCGGGCTCGCACCCTCCGACGTCGGCACCGATCTGGAGCACGAACTCCGGAACACGTTGGGCGACCGGGCCGAAATAGTCATCTGGCGCAGCCGGCGACTGGAGTCGGTCGGACTGGAAGTCCTGCCGCCGGGCGTCACCAAAGGCGCGGTCGTGGCGCAGCTTGCGGAGCGGCTGGGCGTGCGGGCCGTCGACGCCGTGGCCGTCGGCGATGATCTCAACGACCTTGAAATGCTGGATTGGGCCGGTCGAGGGCTTGCCATTCAGGGTTCGCCGGAACCCCTGGTTGACGTGGCCGACGCCGTTGTTCCCGATGACAGCGACAGCCTGCGGCGCGTGCTTGAGGAGCTGAGCGGCGTCTGAGTGCGGTCCCGCCGATCGGACCGCTGCGTCTGATCGGCAGGCTCTGTGAACATACGATGGGTGGGATGCGCCCATCCCTCATCGTTGTCAGCGGTCCGCCTGCCTCGGGCAAGACGACCCTGGCTCACGCGCTGGCTCAAGCGGTGCATTGTCCGGCTATCTGCCGCGACGAGATCAAGGAGGGGTTCGTCGCGGGCGCGGAGCCCGTGTCCTTCGTACCGGAACGGGGCGACGCGGCGAACCAGATGGCCACGGCGGCATTCTTTGATGTGGTTGACCTCATGCTCCGGCGCGGCGTGACCCTGGTGGCGGAGGCCGCCTTCCAGCATCACCGCTGGGAGCCGCGGCTGAGCGCGTTTCGCAAGCTGGCCGACGCGCGGGTCATCAATTGCGTGGTGGACAACGTGGTCGCTCGGCAACGCCGCCGTCAACGCTGGATCAACGAGCCCTGGCGCCGGCGTTTCCACGCCGATCCCGATCTGGAACAACTGGCCGGGATGGATGCGCCGTCGGTTGATCCACCTGGCGGGTATCAGCCAATCCGATTGGATCTGCCTACGCTGGTCGTCGACACCAGCGATGGATACAGCCCCGAATTCGACGAGATTGTGACATTCGCGGGAGGCTAAAGCGTCACTCTTTATGCCGTGTTGACAGCACCGGCCGGCGGGCTGAATGGAAAGCACCCGGTGCTACGATTCGAGCGCATGTGCCGACGTAGCTCAGTTGGTAGAGCAGGGCTTTCGTAAAGCTCAGGTCGTCAGTTCGAGTCTGACCGTCGGCTCCGAACCACCCACGAACGACTGCAAGTTCCTGTTTCCGCGGCTTGGCGCACCCGGCACGCGTAGCCGGCCCGGCCGGATCTCCAGACGAAGTCAGCCGACCCGCAGCCGTCCTACCGGATATATGCGGTCGGTGTTCGGCGGCGCTCGTAGGTCGCGGTCAGGTCCGCCTCGCGGATCGCTTGGGGGATGGGTCCAGTCCACCAGGTCGGCGCGTTGGGGAATGGGAAGACGTCGTGCCAGGCCAGCACCAGGGTGCGCCGCATGTCGGTCGTGTTGGCCCGCGCCGCGTGCATGACCCGTGCGTCGGCGATTATCAAATCGCCGGCGCGCACCGGCAGGTCCACCGCATCCGGATGTTCGGCGAATGCCGCATGGCCTTCGTGATCGTCGACAGCCTGGATGTCGGCCTCGTGGGCGTCCGGCAGCGTGTCGTGCAACTCGATCCGCTTGGTGTGCGTTCCCGGAATCACCTGCAGGCAGCCGTTCGCCAGCGTCGTGTCGGTCAGGTACACCGAGAGGAAGACCTTGGTGGGCCAGGGCGTGGCGGCTTCCGGACTCTCCCAATTCATGAAGTCCTGGTGCCAGTACAGCGGCGGTCCCTTCGGCGGCTTGGATAGCACGATGATGCCGCCGGTGGACGTCAAGTCCTCCAGCTGAATGGCCTCGCAGGCGGCGCGCAAGTCCGGGTAGGCCAAGAAGCGATGCGCGACGGGGTCGGGGAACACGCGCTCGGACAGTTCACGCGGCCGCTCGTCCCATCGGTCTGGCGAGATCACCTGGATGTCGCTGCCCTGGTAGCGATACTTCGGATCGACCGTGTGGTTGGCGAAGTAGTCCTCCGTCCACGCGCGAAGTTCCTCCAGCATCGGCTCGGCGACGACGTTCGAAATGACCGTGTAGCCGTCGTTTACGAGCTGGTCGCGCTTCTCAAGCGCCTCGGCCGGCGTCAGCTTCATTGCGGCGTGTCCTTCGTCAACGTGGAGCCGAATGGGAGATGCCGCGAGTGTACGTCCGCAGTCCGGTCGGGGCGATATACCCGGTGCGGACGCTCTGATTTCGAACTGCCCTGGGGGAAGCTGGCAGCTCGCGTCGGCGACGCGTCGGCAGGGCGACAGGCCTTGCCGCAAGCCGGTACTATTCGCCGCGCACAAAGCACGCTCCCCTATTGCTTGTTGTGTTGTGCAGGGGAGCAAGAGGAGGCTTGAATGCGAAAGACTCTCAGCCGTCGCGCGGCGCTCCGCGCGGCTGGCGTCGGCGCAATGGGCGTCGGCGCGGCGGCAGTCCTGTCCGCTTGCGGTGAATCGGAACCGGCACCAGCACCGGCAACGCCGGCTGCGGTAGCAGCACCGGCCGCCACGGCGGCCCCGGCGATGACGGAGGCTCCGGCCCCGGCCATGGCGGAAGCTATGCCGGCCATGGAGTCGGTCACGGTCCGCTACGTCAGCGACCACACCTCCGGCCCGCGCGGCGCGGCCATGCAGTGGGGTCTGCGCGAATACGCCAAGTCGCGTCCGAACATCAACATTCGCTTCGAGCCCCAGCCGGCCGACTACCGCGAGACCTTCCCGCTGCAAATGGCGGCCGGGACGCAGGCGGAAGTCGCGATGCTGGACGGCGGGATGCTGGGCGCCTTCGTCGCCGACGGCGGCTTTACCCAGATCAACGACGTGCTGGCCAAGCGCGACGACTACAACATCGACGAGTACTACTTCATCCCGGACCTCTACACGGTCAACTTCGACAGCTCGCACGCCTCGGGCGGCTCGGTTCCGACCGTCATCGAGGGTGACCAGTTCGGTATGCCCTTCCAGGGCGCGACCGGCGGCATCCTGATGAACGTGGATCTGGGCGAAAAGGCCGGGATCGAGTTCCCAAGCGAAGGCTGGACCTACGCCGAGGACTACCTGGAGTCGGCCAAGAAGGCGACCAACCCGGACACCGACGAGTGGGGCTCCTGGGCTCGCAATGACTACGAGTTCCAGTGGGCGCCCATGTGCTTCGGTTCCGGCGGTCTGTCCTACCGCAACGCCGACGAGACCGGCCTGGCCGTGTTCGACAACGGCGGTGACTGGGGCCTGAAGTTCTCCGTCGGGATGATCCACGACACGGGTGTGTCGTTCCCCGACGGCGAGAGCAAGCGGGTGTCCGGAGAGTTCGGCAACCCCTTCGCCTCCGGCAAGGTCTGGTCGTGGCTTGGATCCGGCGTCTATTCGTCCGGCTTCCACGTACCGCGCATCAAGGACCGTTTTTCCTGGTCGCTGGGCCCCATGCCCATCGGGCCGAGCGGCGTTGAGGTGCACTCCTGGAACGACCAGCCAAACCTCGTGACCAACGGCTCCATTCGCCTGGGCACGACCGAGCAGGCGGTTGACCTGTCGGTCTTCTTGGGCAGCGCGATCTACCAGGGCCGCGTCGCGATCGACCGCGGTCACCTGCCCATGATCAAGACGGCGTTCAACGACGCCAGCGCCACCAACCCGCCGCCCGACGGCATGGAGTGGCTGCAGCGTTACGCCGAGGCGCCGGAAAGCCGTCACCTCATGATGGCCCTGCCCAACTGGTGGGAAATGAACGAGTGGCGCAATGCGTTCATCTCCGCGGCCTACCTGGGCGACGTGACGGTGGACGAAGCGATTGCCAGTGCGGAGGGCTGGGTTTCCAGCACCCTGGACTCGCAGCGCGACCAGCTCAACGCGGCGCGCCAGAAGTTCGGCTTCGCCGCTCTGTAAGCGAGCCTTCATTTGCGGCCGCCTCGCGGTCGCAGCTCACGAGGCGCGGGGGGGGGGCGGCGCGGGCCCGGGGGGGGGGGGCCCGGGGCCCCGGGGGCCGCGGGGCCGCCGAGCGTGACGATCGGGGACGCCACACACCGGCGC
>VXPS01000092.1:0-1347 GCA_009839425.1 Chloroflexota bacterium | reverse complement strand
TTTTTTGTCTAACGCCTTCTATTCCCTCTGCTTTTTTGGGGCGCGGTGTGGGGTTGCATCGGCTCCGGCCGGGGGGTGGGGTGTGGGGGCCTGGTGGCGTCTGCCGCCTGAGCCCGGTGCGGACCGGGTTTCCCGATGAACACATCTGGGCGAGACAACGCCGCGGACCATTTCGGCGACCGGTACCGGCCCTGATTGGCAGGAATCCATTGACCGGGCGGATAGGCTCGCCTATGATGGGTCGTTGCCCCGCGGAGCAATCCGTGCGCGGCCCCTCAGCCCAGCGCTTAGGCGTTTTGGCTGCGAACCTTGACAAGTGAAGATTTACGCGAAATGCGTAAAGCTGCAGTTTTGCCGGCCTAACGGAGATCAAGCTATAACGGGCGCTTGGCGGATGCCTTGGCGTCAGAAACCGAAGAAGGGCGCAGCAGGCTGCGATAAGCCACGGGGAGCCGCGAGCAGGCTTTGATCCGTGGATGCCCGAATTGGGAAACCTGGCGGGGGTAATGCCCCGTCACCCGCGGCTGAAGGCTTTCGAGCTGTAGTAGGCCCCGGGAGGGTACCGGGGGAACTGAAACATCTAAGTACCCCGAGGAAACGAAATCAACCGAGATTCCCTGAGTAGTGGCGAGCGAAAGGGGAACAGCCCAAACCGCCATTGTGTAAGGCCCACGCCGTTGCAATCGCGGGGTTGTAGGAGCCGGTGGACACTCGTGGGAGTGTCACGCAGTTACCAAGCCGCTCACTAGCCGAAGGGGTTGGAACACCCCGCCAAAGACGGTGAGAGCCCGGTAGGCGAAAGTGAAGCGGCCTGCGACCGGAGTTCCTGAGTACCACGGGACACGTGTAACCCTGTGGGAATCTGGGGGGCCCACCCTCCAAGGCTAAATATTTCTGGCGACCGATAGTGAACAAGTACCGTGAGGGAAAGGCGAAAAGCACCCCGGAAGGGGAGTGAAATAGAACCTGAAACCAAGCGCCTACAGACAGTCAGAGCGCTATGCCGACTAGAGATGCAGCTTGCGCGGCGAGGCGTGGGCGGCGGTCTTCGGACCACGGCCCGCGCAGCAATGCGTGAGCTTGCGTCTCAACATGACGGAATGCGTGATGGCGTGCCTTTTGGAGTATGAACCGGCGAGTTACGCTACGCGGCAAGGCTAAGGGTCTTTGGTCCGGAGCCGTAGGGAAACCGAGTCTGAACAGGGCGACCAGTCGCGTGGAGTAGACCCGAAACCAGGTGAGCTACCCGTGGCCAGGATGAAGCGTAAGTAACATTCCGTGGAGGTCCGAACCCACCAGAGTTGCAATTCTGGGGGATGAGTTGCGGGTAGAGGTGAAATGCTAAAC
>VXPS01000330.1 GCA_009839425.1 Chloroflexota bacterium | reverse complement strand
CGCTGGGGGTCGGCATCTTCCTGCTGGTCAAGAACTGGGACCGGGTGGTCGAGTGGCTGCGGGAGACGTGGACGCGGTTCAGCACGTGGTTCGGCCAGCAGATGGCACGCTTCGGTGTCTGGCTCATCGCCCAGTGGGTCCGGCTCACCACGTGGATCGGCGAGCGGTTCGACGCGCTCGGCACCCGCCTCCGCGAGACCTGGGACGGCATCACCGTCTGGATCGGAGATCGATTCGACGCGCTCGGCACCCGCCTCCGCGAGACCTGGGACGGCATCACCGGCTGGATCGGAGATCGATTCGACGCGCTCGGGACGACGCTGCGCGGCGCCTGGGAGACGTCGGTGGGCTGGATCGGGGATCGGTTCGACGGCTTGGGTACCGGCATCCGCACCACCTGGGACGGCGCGATCGGGTTTGTCGAGGACCGGCTGAACGACTTGAAAGACGCCCCGTTTATCGGTGGGCTGTTGCAGGGAGCCGGAGCCTTCGTCAGCGGCATCGGTGGCCTGCTCGGGTTTGGCGGCGGCGCGGACGGCGGGTTGCCATCCGACGCCACCAACGCCCTGCTCGGATTCGCCGGTGGCCCGCAGCCGCCCCCGGCCGGCGCGTTCGTGGGCGGCGCGCGCACCAGCACCCGCCAGTACACGTTTGCCGAAGGCGCGATCAAGGTGGTGGCCGCCCCCGGCCAGAGCACCGAGGAAGTCGGCCGCTCGACGGCCACCGCGATTGAAACCCAGGTGGACGACCTGACGCACGCGTTTGACTCGGACATCCTGCGCTAGCCATGCCCAGCCCGTTTGCCATCTACACGCCGCGCTCGACCAGCGTGGCCCCGTTGGTGGGCCTCGCCGACGGCTACTTGTCGGAGGACCACGAGATCGCCGTCGACGTGACGCGGTTCCCGGTGGAGAGCGGCGCCACGCTAGGCGACCATGCGGTGAAGCGGCCCGACCGCCTGCGGCTGGTGGGTTGGACCTCGGACCTGTACCCGTCGGACGCGGCCAACATCAGCGAGACGGATCGCCCCGCGCAGGCGTGGGCCGAGATCCGCCGGTTGGCGGCGGCGCGGGAACCGCTCGAAGTGGTCACGATCCTGGGCGTCTACGAGGACATGCTGATCGTGCGCGCGACCGCCCCGGTGTCGATGCAAACGGCCCGAGGGTTGCTGTTCACGGTGGAGTTCGAGGAGGTCCAGACCGCGCCCCTGCAACGGGTCGAGTTCACGATCCCGATTCGGCCCACGGCCAGCGGGCCCGCAGCCGATCGGGTGCCGCCCACCGGCGGGGCGGACGACGAGCTGGCCCAGGGTCCGACGACCTACAGTCCCACGGCCGAGGAGGTGCTAGACAGCGCCGATCCGTTCGCGTTCATCGGCGATCTGGCCAATGTGGTGGGCTCGACCGTGCAAAACATTCTGGCGGCTGGACGCGAGGGTGACGTGGGCGGCGTGTTCTCGGCCCTGGGCACCGGCAGCCGGCAATTGGTGGACGGCGCGGGGGCGAAGATCGAGGAGATCCGCGGATCGTTTGACCTGGGCGGTGGGGCCTAGCCATGCAGGTGGTCCCGCTGACCAGCACCGCCCGGCAGATTCTCACGACCACGCTGGGCGATCAGATCGTCACGCTGCGGCTGCGGTGGCAGCCCTTGTCCGAGGCGTGGTATCTGACGATGGACCACGGCGACACGCGGCTGGTGACGGCCCGCCAGTTGACGCCCTGGGAACGCGTGCTGCGGGAAGCCGCGCGCGGGTTCGACGGCGATTTCCTGATCATCGCCGCGCGCGGGCAGGACCACACGGCCCTCGGGCGCAAGGCGTGGACCGAGACCCACGCGCTCTGGTATCTGACGAACGCTGAGCTGGCCCAGGCGGGGCTGTGAGGCAGTATCTCCGGCAAGCCCGGCTGACCATCGCCCCGCCGGGGATTGCGGTTGACGAGTCGCTGCGGCTGGCCTTCGAGGTCCGGACGGCCGTGCAGGACAAACCGCCCCCGTCCACGATCACGATCACGAACCTTGCCGAGCACACCGCCCGCCAGCTGGTGGCGCCGGCCACGGTGCGGCTTTCGGCCAACTACGTCGGCCATCCGCTGGACCTGCTGTTCGCCGGCGAGATCACGAGCATTGACCAGGGATTCGAGGATCGGGACCGCCTGACGACCCTGACGCTGGGCCCCACAGGCCGCCAGGGGCGGACCACGGCCATCATCGCCACCGCCTACCAGGGCGTGGTGGCGTTGCCGACGGTGGTGGCCGACATCGCCGCGCGGATGGGGCTGCCGGTGGTGTCGCTCGACGCGGTGCCCGACTTGACGGTGTCCGACTACGTGCACGCCGGACGTCCGGAGGACGCGCTGACCGGGTTGTTACGGCCCCGTGGGGTGGAGTGGTACGAGGCCGACGGCGAGCTGCGGTTCCGCCAGCGGGGGGTACCCGACGCGCGCGTCGGGTTCGTGCTCAACGAACGCACCGGCATGATCGGATCGCCGGAACGGACCGAGAAGGGCGCGCGGGCCACGATGCGGCTCAACGCCCTCGTCCGGTTGAACCAACAGGTGCGAATCGACAGCCAGAGGCTGAGCGGGACGTTCAAGGTCATCACGATTGCCCACGTCGGCGACACGTGGGATGGGCCGTGGGCAACGGAGATCGAGGCCGTAGCCCTGTGACCAGCCGCGACACCGAGTCTCGCTATGACAGCCTGGCGGCCGGCGTGCAGTTTGCGCTGGAACAGTGGACCAAAGGGTTGAACGTCTGCCTGCCCGGGCACGTCGTCAGCTACGACGCCGAACGCCGCCGGGCGACGGTACGGCCGGCGCTGGATTTGTTGACCACCCGCATGACGTCCGTGGCTGCGCCGCTGATCCCCGACGTGCCCGTGGTGTGGCCGGCGACGAGCCAGTGGACCATCGCGGCGCCGCTCGCCGAGGGCGATCCCGTGGTGCTGCTCTGGAGCCAGCGGGGGCTGACCGGATTCAAGCGCGCCCACCAGCGGGCGATGCCGGACGTGGATCGCCTGTTTTCGCTCAGCGACGCGGTGGCGGTGCCAGGGTTCGGGCCGAGGCAGATTACGCCGGCGAGCGCCGAGGGCCTCGCCGTGCAGTCCGTGGATGGGTCGGTGTCACTCGTCCTGGACCCGGACGGGCGGATCGCGATGCAGCACGTGGACGGCGACGCAACGTATTCGCTGAGTCTCGAAGCGGACGGCGAGCTGCTGCACAACGGGGAGCCAATCACGTCTGGCGGCGAGTTTGCGCCGCCGACGCCGCAGAATGCTCGGGCCGAGACCCCGGCGGCCCAGTTTCTGTACTTTCGGTGGGATGGCGTGGCTTCGCCCGCCATCCCGCTGCGCACCTACCATGCGGTGTACCGGCGGGCGGGGGATCCGCCAGGCCCATGGCTGCGATTCCCCAGGCTGGAACCCAGCGAGGTGGCGACATCGTTGACCTGGACGCCGGCACCGCGCCGCCTGGCAGTGGAGTTGCGGGTGCGCGCCTACAATGACGACGGCCCGTCCCCGTGGTCCCCGATTGTGAGCATCACGACCGCATGACCCGCACGCTCTCGGCTGGTGACGATCTGGCCCCCGGGTTTGCCGTGGCGGACGGCACCGAAGCCGTCCGGCAACGCGTGGTACAGCGGCTGCGGCTGTTTCGCGGCGAGGCGTTTACCGACGCAGACGCCGGGGTGCCGTACATCCCCGACCTGCTCGGCGCGCGCCTCCCGTCCGCCCTGGCCGCGTCGATCGTGCGGTCCGTGCTGCTGAGCGTCGACGGGGTCGAGGATGTGCTGCGCATCGAGGTGGACCTGGACGGGTCGACCCGGCAACTCAGTATCGACGTGGAGGCGCGTGCCGACGACGGCACCACGGTGGGTGCGAGCGTTACCCTGTAGCCATGGCACGCGTCACCGACACCGGCGTTGAAACGGACGGCCTCGCGGGATACACGCGGCGGTTGCAGGATGTGTGGCGCGACGCGCTGGGGCAGGACCTGGACCTCGCCGTGGAATCGCCCCAGGGACAGATCGTGGCTGGCACCGCCCTGATCCTCGCGGAGATCGAGGAAGCCATCGTGGCCATCGCCAATGGCTTCGACCGGCACCGGGCGCTCGGCACGCAGTTGGACGACCAGCACTCCCTTCTGGACATTCCCCGCCGACTTGAAACGCACTCGACCGTCGCCGTGATCCTGACCGGCACGCCGTCGACGGTGATAGCGGAAGGCTCCCGCGCCCGGACCGCCGCCGGCCACGTGTTCGCGCTCACCGCTGACGCGACGATCGGGGCCGGTGGCACGGTCACGGCCATGATGCGCGCGGTGGACGCCGGGCCGGTCAGTGCGGCCGCCGGCGCGCTGACATCCATCGTCGATCTGATCGCCGGCTGGACCGCCATCACCAACGAAGCAGCCGCGGCCGAGGGCCGACGAACCGAGACGGATGTGGCCTACCGGGCGCGTGGCGGGCGGATGCTCGCGAAGAACGCCCGCTCCTCGCTCGACGCCATCCAGGCCGCCGTGCTGGACGTGGACGGCGTGGAGGACGTGCTGGTGCGCCAGAACAACACGGCCGCAGCCATCCAGGTGCAAACAATCACGATTGACGCCCGATCGTTTCTTGTGGTGGTGCAGGGCGGCGCCAACGCGGCGGTGGCCGCGGCCATCGAGCAGTCGAAGCCGGTGGGGGTGGCGATGTCCGGCGCGGTGACCGAAAACGTCCCGCACGCGAGCGGCGCGTTCAACACCCCGATCAAGTTCAGCCGCGTGACGGAAGTGCCGCTGACGGTCACGATCGACACCACGGCGGGTGTCGGGTTCCCGGCTGACGGCATCACCCAGATCATCGAGCGGGTCGTCGACTGGGCCGCTGGCCGCTGGACCTCAGGCGCGGGCGACTTCGATGTGAGCGGCCTGGGCATCGGCGAGACGCTGGACGCGAACCGGCTGCTGTCGCCCATCCAGAGCGTGCCGGGGCACGCCGTCCAGTCCGTGACCGCCGTGCGGAAGGCCGACAGCTCGGCGATCGGGACCGTGACCCTGCTGGAACGCCTGACGATTGCGGCGGCGGATGTCATCGTCACATGAGTGACATTGCCCAGCGCATTGACCCGTCCGCGATTGCGGAGCTGCGCGTCAGCCAGTGGGACGACGCGCCCCGGTTGCAGGCCCTCATCCGCGGTTTGCTGGACCTGGTGGCGGACACGCTGGGCCAGCCGTTGGAGGACCTGGAATCGCTGATCCGCTACACGACGGCGACCGGCGTCTGGCTGGACTACGCGGGGCACCGCATCGGGTGCCTGCGGCCCTCCGTATTGGACACCTCGTTCGATCGTTTTGGCTTCGGCGACGCCGGCGGCGGGGGGGGCCAGGGCCCGTGGGCCACGACGCAGGAGGCCCTGACCAGCCGCAATCCGCTGGGCGACGAGTACTACCGCTGCTTCATCGAGTTCTGCGCCCATGCCATACTGAGCGACGGAAGCCGGCCAAGCTTGGAGGCCGCCTTGCAGTGCGCCTTTCCGACCGCCCGAGTCCAAGACCACGCCGACGGCACCGTGACCGTCCATAACGTGGGCACCGATCCGCGCCCGAACCTGGCGACCCTGGCCACGCCGTTCATCGAAGGCGCCATGCCGGCCGGGATCAGTGTGACGGTGGCGACCTGATGGCCCTCCCACCCGAAGCCCTGCTGATTACGGAAAGGCTGTGGCGTTATCACA
>VXPS01000160.1:4096-5759 GCA_009839425.1 Chloroflexota bacterium | reverse complement strand
GGGTACACTCTTCATATACCCCCGCCCCCGCCTACTAACAAAAATCACCTCCCCCCCCGCCGCCGCCGCCCCCCGACTGCGATGTCTTTACCGGCGACTCCGTCGCCCACACCGTCACCTGGAACGGCGACGCCACGCTGCCCCTACCCCGGGGATCCGACTCCGGCACCGTCTACCCCACCTTCATTCCTCGCCGCCGTCTGCGCTTGTACATGCACGACGCCGAGCTCTACTCCTTCCGGATCGCCGCTTCCGCCAGCTGATCCGCGCCACGCGATCCAGCTGACCGCCTAGTGGTCCCCGTGCGCCTCCGGCGCCGCCCACCGCCGCAGACTGTCCGAAGCCTCCAGCCCCGCGTCCTGGCCGCTCGCAAACGCGCTCGCGATCAGATTGCGTTCGCCCGCCACGATGTCCCCCGCCGCCCACATGCCGGGAATCGGCTCGCCGGACGAATCCAGCACCTCGTGATCGTCGCTGCACCGCAACAACCCGTCGTCCGCGTGTGCCACGTCAAACCGGTGCAAAAACTCGTCGTTGGCCTTCAATCCCTCGTCCACGAAGAACCCGTCAAAAAACAGCTCCCGCCCGTCCGCCATCCGGAATCCCAGCAGGTTCAGCCCCTGCCCGATGTGCGCCTCGATCCGGCCTTCCTCCACGTCCGCCCCTCGCTCGCGCAGCGCCGCCAGCACGGGTGGCGACATTCCATGCGGCCGCCCATTCGTTAGAACCGTGATCCGGTCTGTGAAGTCCTGCGCGCCCTGAACAACGTCGAAGATGTAGTCGCCCACGCCCACAATCGCCACGCGCTCGTCCACGTGCAGGTGACCGTCGCAACGAATGCACAGGTGCCACCCTCGGCTGTTTCCCGCGTACCGGTAGACCAGTTGGTACTTGCGGTACATCCGTGCGGCCGAGTCGTTCGTCTCGATGTCCGGCCACCCGTCCTCGAACCCGCTCGCCACCACCACCGTCCGGCCCAGTGCCGCCGATGTCGCCCCTACCTGCCCGTCCCGCGAAAGGGCTTCAGTCGCGTACGTCAGCCGAAACGTCCCGTCGTCCAAACGTTCCAGGTCCAGCGCAAACCCATCGGCTCGACGGATCCCTGTCATCCGTTCGTCGCAGCCGCGCCGGATCGCCCGTTCCGGTTGTCCTTCCGTCCATTCCCGCAGGGCCTTTGCGAACTGGATCCCCGTGATTCCGGCAAACACCGGGGCGTCTTCGATCTTCACCGTCTTCGACCAGTACGCCCGCCCCCGACGGCGGCTCACCTTGCTCGCGTCCACCAGCAGCACGTGTCGCATCTGGTGCGCCGCGCTCACCGCCGCCTGCGTGCCCCCCGGCCCGGCGCCGATCACGAGGACGTCAAAAACCTCGCTCATCTCATCCGTCCGCGTCGCGCTGCGCACTGCCTCAGCTGGTCGGCTTCGGCGCCCACTCCTCGGCTCCCGTGATCTCGTCGATCATCTTCATCGTACGCACGGCGTCGTCCAGCGTCGGTGCCGGAAACGACACTGGCTCACCCTTCTGGACGGCTCGCAAAAAAGCCCTTGACTCTCCCGGAAACCCCGGCTTCAACCGCCGGTCAAGTCCCGTCAGACGGAATTGCACCGGCTCGCGCCCCGCCCGAACCAGCGTGCATGAACTCAACCGGTCGCCCGGCGCC
>VXPS01000160.1:217-4086 GCA_009839425.1 Chloroflexota bacterium | reverse complement strand
ACCCGCCCCGCCACTGCTATCCGCGCGGCGGCCCCCCGCGCCCCAACCCCCTCCACCACCTCCGCCCCGGCCCCCCGCCCATCCGCGGGGGCCCCCGACGTCAATACCGCGGTCGCGGTCCGTGCCTCGTACCAGTGGCCGGTCCCTTTCGGCCCAAAGTGATCCGCGATCGCCCGTCCTACCGCGCCCGACTCGTACTCCAGCAGCGCATTGAAGCTATCCGGCTTCGGCAGTCTTCGCTGCCGCACCATTGAGGTCACGGTCGCTACATCCCCGCCCAGGTACCGCAGCAGGTCCAGCGAGTGAATGCTGTTCGCGTACGCCCAGCGCATCGCGACTTCCGGCGGAAACTTCGTGCCCGCCCACTGGGCCGAAACATCCTCGTCCGCGTGCACTGTCACCGACACCACGTCCCCCGTGTCCAGCAGCGCTTCGCGCCCCGCCTGCAAACACGTATAGAACCGGCGGTTGAGCCCCACCATCGCCGTCGCACCTGTCTCCCGCGCAGCTTCAGCCAGCCGCTCCGTGTCCGCCGAATACAACCCGGGTGGCTTCTCCAGGAATGTCGGAACCCCCGCCCGGATGAACCGTTCCGCCACCTCCGCCACCGCCAGCACGCTCACCAGTACGTACACGGCGTCAAACTCGCCCCAGGCCTCCAGGTCATCCAGGCTCGTAAACGTCTGTGCGACGCCGAACCGCCGCGACGTCTCCTCCACCGCCTCCGGATCGATATCGCACAGCGCCGCCACCTCCGCCTCCGGCAGCGCCTGTAGCACCGGGATGTGCTGGGCGGCGATGTTCTTCGTACCTATCACGGCGCAACGGACGGGACTTGGCGTCGCCATGGCGTCCTCCTGGAATACGGCGGCGTATCCTCGCACGGCCCTTAGTATCTATCCGCCAACGATGGTCCTCACCCAAGACCGCATCGCCGCCGACCTGCCCCGCCTCGGCGTGCAAACCGGCGACGTCCTCATGATCCACAGCTCGCTGCGCAGCCTTGGCCATGTCGTCGGCGGCGCCGCGACCGTCGTCGATGCCCTTCTCGAAGTCCTCGGCCCCACCGGCACCCTCGTCGGCCCGTCCTTCAACTTCGAGACCGCCCAGGATCCCGGCTTCGTCTTCGACCCACTCAACACCCCGTCCGACATGGGCGCCGTCGCCGACGAAATCCGCCTCCGCGCCGGCAACCTTCGCAGCCGCCATCTCACCCACAGCGTCAGCGCCATCGGCCCCCAGGCCCGAATCATCGTCAGCGCCCCCGGCAAGACCGCCTGGGCCGCCGACAGCCCCTTGGGAACCATCTTCAAGCTCGACGGCCGCTTCCTGCTCCTCGGCGTCACCTACCAGAGCTTCACTGCCTGCCACGTGCTTGAGGTGGCCTTCCACCTCCGCTACCGCATTATCGACACCCTGCGCCGCCGACTCCGCCGCACCGACGGGTCCCTCGTCCCCTACGAATCCATCGTCTACCTCCGTGACGTCGGATATCCCGGCTACGACTTCAACCGACTCGGCCAGGCCATGGAAGACGCCGGCCTGACCTCCGTCGCACCCGTCGGCAACGCCGTCGCCCGCCTCATTCCGGCCCGACTGCTGAGCGAGTACGCCACCCCGCGCGTTCAGCGCGACCCCGACTATCTCCTCCAGCAGGGCTCCGGTGTCACCCCGCTCACCTGCGGCGTCACCCTCACGCTCCCCGGCGGCGTCCTCTCTGTGGTCGATCCCGGCGTAGTGTTCCGGGCGCCGCGGACTTGACTGAGGCCCGCGGTGCGCCCATTTGTGCTAAGCATTGAGATGAAATCCTCGGATGGAGTCCGTCATGCGTCGTGACCGGACGAAAGAACCCGCTCCCGCCCCACAACGCACCCGCCGACGTGTTCTGCTGGGCGGTGCCGTTGCCGCTGTGGCCCTCGGCCTGTTGGTGGCCTGCGGCGACGAGAAAGTCGAGCACGGCAAGTTCAAACTCCGCAGCGGGGCCAGCTGGTAGTCCACGTCGCCTCGGCAGCTCCGCTGAGTCGCCTGGTTGACCGAAGTCGCGGCTCCGGCCCTCGTGGCAACCGTTGCGGTCGTTCGTCGTCCCTGCGGCGGTTGACGTATCAGGCCGGTAGCCTGTACCTGGACGACTCGTCTGCGGCCGAGAGCTTCGACAACCCCGAGTTTCCACAGCGTTCTCATTCGGTTGGGATATGCTCGCCTCGATTTTCCGTAACCGCGCGAACGCGCTAACATTCGGTCGGCTCTAACCATGTGCCGCGGGTCCTTCGGGACGCAGGAGGGGATATGCGGAATCTGACACGTCGAGAAATGCTTCGAGCCGGGAGCGCCGGCGCTCTTGGAGCCGCTGGCGTTGCGGTCCTGGCGGCCTGCGGCGAAGGCGAAACCATCGAGGTCGTCAAGGTCGTCACCCAGGTCAAGCAAGTCGAGAAGATCGTCGAGAAGGAAGTTCCGGTCACGGTCGAAAAGACCGTGATGGCGCCCACCGCCGCGCCTGTCGCGGAACCGGTCAGCGTTCGTTTCGCGACGGACCACACCTCCGGCCCGCGCGGCAACGCCATGAAGTGGGGCATGGAGCAGTACTCGCAGAAGTACCCCAACCACCCGGTCAAGATCGACGTCATCGGCGGCGATTACTTTGACGCCCTCAACCTGCAGTTCGCCGCTGGCAGCATGGCTGAGGCCATTCTGTTCGAGGGCAACCTCTACCAGGCGCATTACTCGGCCGGCTTCTTCCCGGACATCACCGACTTGGTGACCAAGCTCGGATTCTCCTTGGATGACTACTGGGTGCTGCCCACCGGCTGGCTCCCCTGGGAGGGTGCCCTCTATCAGGCCAACGGTCGTCTCCACGGCCTCCCCTTCCAGGGTGGCATGAACGGCATCGTCTACAACGTCGACCTCTTCGACTCCAATGGCGTGGGTCAACCCGCCGAGGATTGGGACTGGAACGACGCCATGGAGGCCGCGCGCCAGCTCACCGATGCCGACAACGACCAATTCGGCATGTGGGCGCCCACCAGCGACCAGTTCGGCTGGGGACCCATGCTCTGGTCCAACGGCGTCGAATACTGGTACAACCAGGACGGCGTGTCCCAGTTCGACACGCCGGAGTCCATCGAAGCGCTCGCCTGGACCCACGGCACCATGTACAACGACAAGGTCGCCTTCCCGCCCGAGATTCGGCAGCGCGTCTCCGGTGAATTCGGCGACCCGTTCTCCGCCGGCCAGGTCGGCATCTGGCCCGGTGGCCGGGTGTACAGCAGCGGCTACGGCATTCCGCGGATCAAGGACCGCTTTACCTGGTCCATCGGTCCCATGTACGCCTCGCCCAACACCGGTCACGTGCGCCATGGGTGGAACGACCAGCCGCACATCGTCACCATCGCCGCCGAGCGGTTGGGCAACCTCGAGGAGACCGTGCAGTTGGTCACCTTCCTCGCGGGTCCGGAATACCAGGCACGCGTAGGCATCGACCGCGGCCACTTCCCCGTCTACAAGGAAGTCGCCGATCTGCCCGAGTCGTTGGCAGGCCCGCCCGAAGGCATGCACTGGCTCAAGACCTACGCCACCACGCCCGAACCGCGCACGCCGGGCTACTTCCCGTACTGGGACGAGTTCATCGGCGCTTACAGGACCGTGGCGTCCAAGCTCTGGGTCAACGAGGTTGGACCCGAGGAAGCCGGCAAGAAGATGGCCGACGACACCAACGCCATCTTCAACTCGTACGACGACTGGACACCGATCCCGGCCTAGTCCGCGACCGTTCGCCACAACGGCCCGCCGCCCATGCGGCGGGCCGGTTTGGTGGATTAAACCCCACCAAAGTTACCAAGCAGGGGGGGCGTTGCATAAACGGGGTAGGATTA
>VXPS01000160.1:0-207 GCA_009839425.1 Chloroflexota bacterium | reverse complement strand
AATTTTTTGGCCCCCACCAACAACCCCAATAAAAATCCCGACCCACCCCCGCACCCCCCCCCGGGCGGGCGCCGCCCCGGCGCCCACCCCCCCCCCGCCGCCCTGGGGGGGGGCCGTTTGGCTGATTTCAGCCCATCCATCGTTCCCATGCAGGGAGGCCTTTGCATAACTGAGGAACCTCTCCTCGCTTGCGGGCTCCCGGTGTAG
>VXPS01000421.1:3589-5820 GCA_009839425.1 Chloroflexota bacterium | reverse complement strand
GCGCGAGCGGCTGCTGGCGGCCGCGGGGAAGCGGCTGATCGACGCGCGCGACCGCGCGCTGGTGGCGGTGGCGTACGACGGCATGCTGCGCCGGGCGGAACTCTCGGCGCTGCAAGTCTCTGACGTGGTTGAGGAAATGGGCGGCGACGCGACGCTGCTCGTGCGCCGTTCGAAGACCGACCAGGAAGGAACGGGGGAGGTGGCCTATCTCGCGCCCGACACCGTCGGCATGGTCGCGGAATGGCTCGCTCGGGCGGGGATCGCCGATGGCCGGCTGTTCCGCTCGCTGCGGCTGGGTCGTCCGCCGGGCGAGCAGCTCGACGCGAGCCAGATTCCGCGCATCGTCAAGCGCATGGCGCGGCGCGCGGGATTGCCGGACAATGTCGTGGACGGCCTGTCCGGGCACAGCGCCCGCGTCGGCGCCGCGCAGGACATGATCGCCTCCGGGATCGAGCTGCCGGCCATCCTGCAGGCCGGGCGCTGGCGCACCACGGCCATGGTCAACCGCTACGGCGACCGGCTGCTGGCGCGGCGCAGCGGCGCGGCGCAGCTGGCGCGGTCCCAGGGCCGGGTCTGAGGCGTACCGGGCCGGCCCTGCGGCTGGATCGGGAACGCGGGAACCGGCCGCTCCGCCGGCGCACCCTTGCGCCGGCCCATGCGGAATCCGCCGATTCGCGAGTAGTTATCGCGAGTACTCTCCCTGGCGCCGGGTGACCCCGATCAGGGAGCAGCGCTCCCCGGCCGGACGGACTCCGTCCGAAAACCCACCAGCAATATCAAGAGGTTGCGTCCGTCGTGGACGCGGATCGGCGGCGCGCGGCGAGAATGCCGCGGGGAACCCGGGCGATCGGACATTGACCGGAGTGCTCCCGATAACTACAGTTATCGCGAGCACTCGGCGACCCTCTCCAACCGGCACATACTGCGAGACTTGTGTCGGAAACTTCTTGATTTCCATGCCTTTATCGGCCGCGGGGGGGGGGGGGGGGGGGGGGGGGCGGCGGGCGCCCCGGGGCCGCCGCGCCGCCGGCCCGCCGCCGCCGCGCCCCCCACCACGCGCCCCCCCCGCGGTGCACCATCCTGGCGCACGCCGACGATACGCGAATCGCGTACCCCCGCAACCCGCATGGTCACCCGTCCGCGGCGCGCCCCTGGCTGTCGTGGCCGGCTTTCCGACGACGACGATCCTGATGGCACGCCCGATCCCCCGGCGGCATCGCGCCGTCCCGCAAAGCCCGGGACTATAGGCACCTTGCTCGCGTCTCCGCGTCCCCAGAGTTGGGGTCATTTGCAGGGTCCTTTCGGGACCGCTCTTCCGGCCGGACCGGGGAGGCCGACTCCGCTACCTCCGCCGAGCCCTACCCGGCAACCACACCTTGGCTGATGAGCCCCAGGCGGGTGTCGCGACCGTTCGGGTTTGCCCAGCTGACCGTGCCGGGCGCACCATGAAACCCGAACTCGGTTTCCGTACCTCGACCACGGCCTCGCCGCGATCCAGAGCGTTGCGGGCCGCCGAAGCGGTCGCAAGCCCGGAAACCGTCCGTTAGCCGTCCTGTTTTCCGTCAGCATGGCGCCACATCCCCTCATTGCCGGGGAACACACCGCGCGTCCCGCTTTCGCGCGCTCACCTGCGTTGCCATACTGTTCAACCGCCTAGCCGACGCTAGGGACGCTCAACTGCCGATGAGAGTCCCGCGCCGACTTAGATTCCGGTGCATTGCCTTACACCAAGCCGACGACATGCACCCTGCGGCCGCTTTACGACACCGATCACTAGCCATTAACGGAAGGAAGCCCGGTGAACCAAGACCAGAGGAAAAACTGGAACTGACCGCCGAACCGCAGGACGTGACATCAGCAATCGCCAACTTGGACTCACCTTCCCAGCCGCTGTTGCTCAACGACGGCACGGTGGTGACAGACCACGGGTCTCTGATGCTCAACCAGTACGTCGACGTCGGGGAGGTGAAGCGATCGCACCGACCTACAGAACTCGTGAAGGGTACGGAGATAGCCCACTCCCTAGAGTTCTCGCCAGACGTAATGCTCTCATTGCCGATTCGGTTCCAACACGAAGGTGAGACCTTCATTCAGGACGATCAGGAAGGCAACGCTCTCAAGACCGCTAGCACCGGCGACAGCCAGATTCTCAACGACGAGGAGCTACAGCGGGCGTTGCGTCATCTGGGCCAGAGCGGCGTGACAATATCGCAAACGTGGAGAACGCAAAA
>VXPS01000421.1:0-3579 GCA_009839425.1 Chloroflexota bacterium | reverse complement strand
CTACAAGACCGATAGCCGGACGTTCGGTGCAAGTTCCTGGATCTACTGCACGTCCATGGTCCCAGACTCCGAGTTGGCAGAGTGGAGAGCAAAGCTACCGACGAACTACGATCACACGTTCCGCATTCGACGACCGACGGCTTTCGCATGGGCACTCGCTTCTGCTTTCGTTGACCGAGTTGGACCGCAAGGCCAAATTGCCGAGTTCCAGCACGGCCCCGACGCAAGCAAGATGAACCAGTCGTTCCACCGAGCGCAGATGGTCGTCCACGGTCCTGTCTGGTACACCGACGACGTACACGAGTTCATCCTTGCGTGCGAAAGGGACCATCCCATCATCTCCTGGCTCTATCCAGTCTTCGTCAAGTCAAAGAAATACAGTCACCAGCGCGAGTACCGGTTCGTCATTCACTGCGAGTCGCGAATCGCCGACGGCGATACACTGCTCTTGCCCGCCACTCGCGAGCTGCGTCACTGTCTAACGCCCGTCAACACCAGGAGTTCGGTGGCGTTCAGCCCCCCGGAGGACCCCAACGCCAAGCGTGATCCAAGCGCTACTGTACAGCCCAAGGTCACCGCAACCACCAGAACAAAACGCCGTCGAGATACACGCCAAAACAAACGCGTGATGCGGGATCAGGCAACCGGCGCAGTCGTTGAAGAGAGCACGGAGACATACACAAGGCAACTTGAGCAGCAGGAGGTCCGTGAAGGCGACGATCACCCATGGGGCGAAGCCCTGGTCAACATGCAGCAATCGTCTACCTACCAGAGACAAATCGGTGACACCTACGAAGAACGATCGACCAAGGACGTCGTGCTGAAAGGCGCTGTCCTTACCGCTGACTCGGACCTGTTCAGTTTCGAGGATCAGGACTACCTGCCGATGGACCTGTGGGAAGCGGCCCGCCAACCGTTCACCGAGTCTCTGGAGTGGCCAAGATCCGCTGCGTTACCCCATTTGGCGCGCTTGGCAATGAAGACCGTCAGCACCGATCCGGACACCAACGCCATGGCCGCCTGCTGGAATGCCATCTGGGCCGTATCGAATCTGTGCGCTCGATTCGCCGACATCATAGCCTCCGTCGACATAGAACTCGACGAATACGTTGCCATTACGCTGAAACCGACGAGCACCAATTCGCCGTCCAGGTGCAAGCTGCTGGTTGGACCTCGGGGGACCTTCGCGTACGTCATTTCCGACGACGCCGGGCTGAACTTGCCCAGAACCGGCGGCACCGCCCACAGGCTGTTCCTGTTCCCCGACCCCGCTGCGATGGGAGACTTCACAAGGTTCGGATGGACTCCGATCGAGGACATCCCCGACGGGAACGACAACCCACCGGACAGCCCCGCTTGACCGCGCCGCAATGGAATCGCGGGCCCGTGGCGTCTCATTCGCTCCTGCCGGAGACCCGCGAGTCCCGGCTAACGACAGCGCCCACTTGCCACCTGTATATTGGTCGACGCCTGTGCCTGTCTTGAGATTCTCATGCTGAGTCCCCAGCAAGCCGCCTCCAAAGAAGCGGCTCACCGCCGGTTCGGCTATCCGACGCGCATTGCCGCCGAGGAGCGAGGTCACACCAAAGTACGCGACACGCTACCGAGGTTCAGACACGGTGTTGCGGGTATCGGCATCGCTGGCGACACCCTGCGTGTCTACGTCCTCGAGGATTTGGCTACCGATTTGCACATCCCCCACGAGATCGAGGGCCTGCGCGCTGAGCGGGTACTCACAACGGGCTTTCGCCACCAAGCTGTGCCACCCCGACAAACACGTCTCTCGCCCGCGCCCTGCGGCGTTTCCATCGGCCACGCCCAACCGGTTGGCGACAGCCAACTGATGGCCCACACGGGCACTCTTGGTTGCCTGGTCGATACCCCCGTCGGCCGCTGCATCCTCAGCAACAACCATGTCCTCGCCGGTTCCATCGGCGACTACATCTACCAGCCCGGTCCTTCCGACGCCGCGGCTTCGGGCTCGTCCACGCGGATCGCTGCACTGACCGATTTCGAGCGTTTGAGATTCGGCGGCGCGATCAATCGCATCGACGCCGCCATCGCTGGGCTCCACGATGTCGCCTTGGCGACCCCGGACATCATGACCATCGGCCTGCCCGCCAATCCCCCCGTCGCACCCGCCCTCGGCCAAGCCGTCGTCAAACATGGCCGAACTACCGGCCTAACCTTCGGCTCGGTCGTCGACACGAGCTTCGACGGCGATGTCTACTACGATGGCAACGTCGCGTACTTCGAAGATCAGATTGTCGTCGTCGGCGATTCCGGGCCGTTCTCCGAGCCCGGTGACTCCGGTTCCCTCGTACTCGACACCTCCGGCCCGCACCCTGTTGGTCTGCTGTTCGCCGGCGACGATTCCCAGACGATCGCCAATCCGATACAGTTTGTCCTCAATCGCTTCGGTGCTACCGTCGCCGTCAAATGACAGACATTCGGCAAGCCAAACGCTCCCTCGGTCGCGAACTCGGAACCGTGGGCGGTTTCGTGGGCGTCGGCATCGGCCAGGACGGCATTCGGCTTTACGCCAGCGACGAGACGGCACCGGTGGTCAAGGTGCTGCGCGACAAGTGGGGCAACCGCTACAAGGGCTTCGCCGTCTCGGTAATCGTGAGCGACGGCTTCAAGGCCCACTCGCAAGCATCCTGACCCCCTGCGATAGACCACCTATCCGAAGGACCCGCTACGCCGGACGCCTCTCTTGGGCAGGGCGACCCCCTGCGGGGCCGGGCTCTATCGCCTGCGGCGACCAAGCCCCCTCCGGGGTCTTGTCCCTGGCGGGTGACGATCCCTGTCGCGGAGACGGCCAAAGCTCGCTCAGTACGCTCAACAGGTCTGCTCACCCACGTTCGCGCAGGTCTCGCGTTTAACGCACACCGGCAAAACGTGAGCTACCGCCCACACCGTTCCAAAACGGCCCGTTCAGACTCGCGAAAACTCGCTACGCAGCACGTAACGAAACGAGTAACTGGATTGGACAAATCCTAGAAAATGCATTATTATCAATGCGTTGATGCAACTTCAACGCCGAGGCGGTGGGTCCGCGTTGATGCGGCCCTCGCGGTAGGCGTCGATGATCTCGTCCGGCAGGCCGCCCAGGCGCACGCGCTTCTGCACGGTGCGCTCGGCGACGCCGAACCGGGCTGCAACCTGCTCGGTCGTGGCGCCTTCGCGGACGAGCCTGCTGAACGCCTTGACCTGGTCCGCCGGGTGCATGGCGATGCGCACGACATTCTCGGCCAGCGACGACTCCGCGGCGGCGTCGCCGTCGATGACGAGGCACGGTACCGGGTGGTTCTTCGGGACGTCGCCGTCGGCGGCGAGGGCGTTCAGGGCGCGCAGGCGTCGGGCACCCGCGGCGACCCCGAAGAGGGTCTTGCTGCGCGGCGCGACGACGAGGTTCTCGAGCAGGCCGTGGGCCCGGATCGAGGCGACCAGTTCGGCGTCGGCCTGGATCCGCGCGGGATCGTCGGACGCCGTGCGCGCGTTGCGCTCGTCGAAGCGCAGCCTGTTGAGGGGGATGAGCCGCGTCTCGGGGGAGGCGGCGGTTGGGGTTGCCTTCTG
>VXPS01000121.1 GCA_009839425.1 Chloroflexota bacterium | reverse complement strand
GGGCGGCGGTGGCGTTGGTTGGGCGGCGGCAGGGGTTGCTTGATGAGACGGCGGCCATGATTCGGGATGGGGGCGGCAGGGCGTTGGCGCTTTCGGCCGACATCACCGATCCGGAAGCCGCGCGCGAGGTCGTGGCCCGGACGGAGTCCGAGTTCGGGCGCCTGGACGTGCTGGTGAACAACGCGGGCGGCGGGAGCCGGTCGCGAACCGTACGCAGGATCGAAACCGACGACTTCGAGGGCGTGCAGCGGCTGAACGTGACGGCTCCGCTGGTGCTGACGCAAGCAGCGTTGCCGGGAATGCTGGAGCGGGGTATCGGGACCGTGATCACCATTTCGTCGTACGCGGCCGTCACCTCCAGCCCCATGGCCGGCGTGGCCTATGGGGCAGCCAAGGCGGCCGTCGCAAGCGTGATGAAGAGCATCAACAACGAACTCCGAAGCCACGGACTGCGTGCCTGCACGATCTTTCCAGGGGAAGTTGACACGCCGATCCTGGAACGCCGCAAGCTGGTCCCGGACGCTGAGGCGCGCGCGACGATGATGCACTCCGAAGACCTGGCCGAGATCGTCCGGCTCTGCGCTTGCATGCCCGGCCGCACGCTAATCGAAGAGATCTACGTGCGTCCGACCCAATTGCGCGACCTCAGCGCCGATACGGAAGCGGCGCTAAAGACCTAGCGTCCGACCTTCGCCAGGAAGTCCTTTGCGCCTTCGGCTATCCAGGCGTTGAGGCCGGTGGTGACGAAGCCGACGCCCATGTCGACGTAGCGTTCGACGTTGGCGGAGGTGACCAGGGTTCCGGCGTGGCGGCCCGAGGCGACGATGGTCGCCAGGGCCCGGTCGATCGTTTCCTGAACCTCGGGGTGCGTGGAGTCCAGGTGACCCAGGCTCTGGCCGAGGTCGCCGGGGGCGACGTAGAAGATATCCACGCCTTCGACTTCCAGGATCTCGTCCAGGTTGTTCACGGCCAGGATGTCTTCGATGAGGATGATGGCCAGGCACTCGTCGTTGGCGCGCTCGTAGAAATCCGAGGCACCGTAGCCCTGGCGCGAGGTGGTCATGCCGCGCTTGCCCACTGGATAGAACTTGGATGCGTCGGCCACGGCCTTGGCCTGGTCGCGCGTGTCGACGTGGGGCACGCAGACGCCCTGGGCGCCGAGGTCCAGCACGCGGTAGATGGGTCCGTAGCGGTTCTCGTTGACGCGCACGATGGAGGTCATGCCCCAGAGGTCGGCGGCGCGCGACTGGTCGGGGATGTCCCGGTAGTCGAGCGGCCCGTGTTCGCCCTCCAGCCAGACGGAGTCGAAGCCGAGCGGGCCCAGCCACTCGATCAGATCCGCCGTCATTCCGGTACCCATGATGCCGGTGGCCAGTTCTCCGGCGGCGAGCTTGTGCTTGACGCGGTTCGGTCGCATTGAAGGCATTTGTCTGATTTCCTGTGCTGGGGTCGCGGGCAGTGTGACTGACCTGCCGGGAAGCTGCCAGCAGTTTTGAGCGGGCCTCTCCTAGCGACCTTTGCGTAATCGAGGGCGGGTGCCAGGAAGACCCTGACCGCAACACTCTCCGAGATGAGACCGTTGCGTAACCCGAGGCTGGTTGCCCGGAAGACCCCTCACCCTAACCCTCTCCCCCAGGAGAGGGATTTAGGCGGCGTCCCCGCGATTCGGGTGGGGACTCGCTGCGGTGCTTACCGATTTGCGCCGGAGGCGGCGGAACCCCGGATCGAGTCCGGGGCAGGTTCTGACTCTCCCCTCAGAGAGGGTGAAGAGCGGCGTCCCCTCGAATTGATTGGCACCGAACACGGTTGCTTTCCCCAAAGGAGGGGTGAGAGCGGCCGCACCTACGGGGACGCTGGGGTTTGTTGGCAAGTCGCGCTTGGGAAGGCGGGGGTGGAATGGCGTAGGCTCACGCGGTCGCGTCGATAGGTGAAGGCCATGCCCGAGCGCAAACCGCACATCCTGATGCTGATCAACGATGAGCACCGCCCCGACGTCATGCCGATCGAGGGCGACCCGCACATCCGCACGCCGACGCTGGATTGGATGATCGACGGGGGTTTTTACTTCCGCAACGCCTACACGCCGTCGCCAATCTGCGTGCCGGCGCGTCAGAGTTTCCTGTCCGGGCTTTACCCGCGGAACTGCGGTTGCGCGAACTTCGGCGACGCGATGCCGAGCGAAGTCCTGACGATTCCGGGACACCTCTCGCGCTACGGCTACACGACGTGCGCCGCGGGCAAGATGCATTTCGTGGGGCCGGACCAGATGCACGGCTGGCACCAGCGCATCGGGCGCGACATCGTGGGGCGCAACGGCTACGAGCCGGCGGACGACCCGGAGCACCAGGCGCTGATCGAGCGAGATCCCGGCACGGGGTCCTGGCCGGACAAGGTGAAGCAGGAAATCAGGTACGCGCGGGCCGGACGCGGGCACTGGATGCAGCACGACCGCTACTCGGTGGACGGCGCGCTGATGTTCCTGGACGAGCATTTCGTGAACGAGCCGTACGACCGCACCAATCCCGCCCCGCTGCTGCTGGCGGTGAGCCTGTGGTCGCCGCACTACCCCTACCAATGCCCGGACGACCTATTCGCCTACTACCTGCGCCGGGTCAAGCCCTACGAGGAGGACGTGCCGGAGCACTTCGAGTGCCCGGATTTCTTCAAGGTCGAGGTGGGGAAGGACGTGACGTACCGCGAGGCGCACCGGGCCACGGCGGCGTACTACGGGATGATCGAGTGGATGGACGCGCAGTTTGCCCGCGTGATCGACAAGCTGCGCGAATTGGACGTGCTGGACGACTTCGCCATCGTGTTCCTGTCGGACCACGGCGAGATGCTGGGGCAGAAGGGCCTGTGGGAGAAGCAGCAGTACTTCGAAGGGTCGGCGCGCGTGCCGTTTGCCGTGCGCTGGCCGCAGCGGTACCCGCAGGGCGGCGGCACTATTCAGCGCAACGTCTCGCTGGTGGACCTGTTTCCGACGCTTTGCGACATCGCCAACGTGCCGATACCGGAAGGGCTGGACGGCCGCTCGGTTACGCCGCTGCTGGAGGGACACGACGAGGACTGGCCGGACGACGTCTACAGCGAGCTCTGGGCCGTGCACAACGGGCCCTCCGTGATGGTGAAGCACGGCGACATGAAGCTGTTCCGGTTCGACGGTCACGAGGGCACACCCGGGCTGGGCCCGGACTGCCCCGAGCAGCTCTTTGACCTGGCCCGCGATCCCGACGAGACGACAAACCTGATCGACCACCCGGACTACGCGGACCGGCTGGCCGATCTGCGGGCCCGGCTGGATGCGCTGCCGGATCCACGGAAGAAGGATGCGAACAACCGCTTCGTCGGCGAAGAGCGCGAGCCGTATGCGCCTCGCCGCGGCGCCAGGCGCGGGGAGCGGAGGATTTCGGATATCGGGTTTCCTATTGGCTAGGCGCTTGTCTGGCGGGTGCGGGTGGCGGCTGGCGTTTGTCTGCACCAATGAGACCCTTGCGTAACCCGAGCGAGGGTGCCCGGAAGACCCTCACCCCAGCCCTCTCCCAGTGGGAGAGGGAGCAAGAGCGGCCGCTCATTGGCCGACGAGAGACGTCATGCAAGGGTCTAACCAAAGAATCGCCCGATCGAGGGAGGACTGCATATGACGGCTGAGACGAATTTGCAGGTGGTGCTGGCGCGGCGGCCGGTGGGGGTTCCGGTGGTGGAGGATTTTGGGCTGCGGGAGTCGGCGATTCCGGAGGCCGGAGCGGGCGAGGCGGTGGTGCGGACGGAGTTCGTTTCGGTGGACCCGTATATGCGGGGGCGGCTGTGGGAGCAGCCGCATCGCGGGGATCCGGTGGCGATCGGGCAGGTGATGATCGGCGAGGGGGTGGGCGAGGTGGTGGCCTCGCGCGATCCGGCCATGGCGGTGGGCGAGACGGTGCGGGGGTACTTTGGGTGGCAGCAGTACGCGGTCGCCGCTACGGACGACCTGGAACGCATTGACCGCCAGGCCGCACCGCTATCCACGGCGCTGGGCGTGCTGGGGATGCCCGGACTGACGGCTTACTACGGCTTGCTGGAGGTTGGTCAGCCCAAGGCTGGTGAAACAGTTGTTGTAACCGGTGCGGCCGGCGCCGTGGGCAGTGCGGTCGGGCAGATTGCCAGGATCAAGGGCTGCCGGGTGGTCGGTATCTGCGGCAGCGAGGCCAAGTGTCGGCACATCGTGGATGACCTGGGGTTCGACGCCGCCGTGAACTACCGCACGGACTCCCTGGACGACGATCTGGCCTTGGCCTGTCCGGACGGTATCGACGTGATCTTCGAGAACGTGGGCGGCGAGATCCTGGAGGCGATGCTGCGGCAGATCAACCTGCATGCGCGTATTGCGCTCTGCGGCGCGATCGCGCAGTACCACACGGCCGAGCCGCCGCTGGTTCCGCCGCACTCACGAACCCTTCACCGACGGCGGGCGCGCATGCAGGGCTTCCTGGTGAACGACTTTTCGGAGCAGGACGACGAAGCGATGGCCGCGCTGACGGAGTGGGTGACGAGTGGGCAGATCGTTTACCGGGAGAGCATTGTGGATGGGCTGGAGAATGCCGCGGCGGCGTTTGTGGGTCTGTTTAGCGGGACCAATACAGGCAAGCAACTGGTCCGCATGCCACAGGCAGCGCAATAGCCCGCCTTGGTCAGAGCATGTTAGCTTCTCTCAAAGCAGAGATCCTGCTGCCGCCGTCATAAAGCCTGCGGTCAATGTCCCAGCCGTTACCCGGTCCTACGCGTAACTGATTTACGGAGAGCACAGTGCCAGAAACAATCAGAGCTGCTGAGCTACAGATGTTGGATATCTTCGATGACAAATACCGATTTACCATTCCAAACTACCAGCGCCCATACTCATGGACAACTGAGCAAACTGGAGAGCTACTTGACGATCTATTATACGCCGTGCGACAGTCCAATAACTTACAGGATGCCTCACCATATTTTCTCGGGAGTGTTGTAATCATCAAGAACGACACCTCGCCTCGAGCTGAGATCGTTGACGGCCAACAGCGGATTACGACACTCACGATACTGCTTTGCGCCTTGCGCGATCTTGCTGGCGACAGTGGGCCGCAAATCGATGTATATATTCGAACTCCAGACATGCCCTTTGCTGGGATAGAAGGTCACTTTCGCCTAACCGTACGTGACCGTGACAGCAAGTTCTTCCAAGACAACATCCAGAAGATCGGTAAACTGAGGTCATTTGTCTCACGCTCTCCCGATGACTTACCTGATAGCCAGCAGCGAATGCACGAGAACGCGACGCACATATGGCACGAGCTCTTGAAGCTGGATGATACACATCGTGATGCTCTCACTGGTTTTATCGTTCAGCATTGCTACCTCGTCGTCGTTTCCACAACTGACCAGGACTCGGCCTACAGAATCTTCTCGGTCCTTAACGATCGGGGACTCGACCTATCTCCCACGGATATCCTCAAAGCAAATATCATCGGCGGCATGGAAGAAAGTGCTCGCAACGAATACACAGAAACCTGGGAGAGCCTAGAAGAAGACCTCACCCGCGAAGGCTTCAGATCTCTCTTCGCTCATATTCGCATGATTTATATGAAGGAAAAAGCCCGTGGCGAATTGAACAAAGAGTTCCAAGAGGGCGTATTGAAAGACTTAACTGGCAAGGAGTTCATCGACGAGGTGCTCAGTCCGTATGCGGACGCTTATGAAAGGGTAGTCTTGTCAAGCCCGAATGGATCCGAGAGTGCCAACTCATACTTGGAGAACCTCGGGAGACTCGACAACTCGGACTGGATTCCGCCCGCGATGGAGTACTTCAAGCGGAATCC
>VXPS01000309.1:4765-5850 GCA_009839425.1 Chloroflexota bacterium | reverse complement strand
GGACGAGGTAGCCGCGGTCGATGCCCCAGACGTGGGCGGCCTCGAAGTGGAGGGGCGGGCGGGTGACGGCGGAGGGCCAGCGCATGACGCGGAGGTCCTTGCGGCGGCGGAGACGGCGGAGGGCGGCAGGTTCGTAGTCCGGCGCGACGATGACGTGGTACAGGTGGCCGCGCATGGCGGCGACGGTTTCGGCCGTGACGGTGCGGTTGAAGCCGAGGATGCCGCCGAAGGCGGAGATTGGATCAGTTTCGCGGGCGCGGCGGTAGGCCTGGACCTGGGATTCGGGGTGGGTGGCCAGGCAGCAGGGCATGGTGTGCTTGATGATCGAGACGGCGATGTCGTCGAAGTCGTTGGCGGAGGCCCAGGCGGCCTGCAGGTCGAGGATGTTGATGTAGGAGAGTTCGAGGCCGTGGAGTTGCTCGACACCGGCGAGCTCGGTGTCGCCTAGCTCGGCGGCGCCGGCGGCGTAGAAGGCGCCGGGTTGGTGGGGGTTTTCGCCGTAGCGGAGGCTCTGGAGCCGGCGGAGGGGGATGGTGAGCAATTCGGGGAAGGACTGGCCCAGGTCCTGCTGCAGGTAGGCGGCGATGTGGGCGTCGTAGAAGGCGGTGAGGGCGAAGGCTTTGGCGGCGAGTTCGCGGCGGAGTGCATTCGCACTCTCTGTGTGCTCCATCGCTTCGAGAACCCGAGAGTAGTCGGCGGGGTCGACGAGGATCCAGACGTCGTCGGCGTTCTTGGCGGCGGCGCGGATGAGGGCGACGCCGCCGATGTCGATGTTCTCCAGCAGTTCGTCGCGGTCGTCGGTGGCGGCGAGGGTGGCGGCGAAGGGGTAGAGGTTGACGGCGACGAGGTCGATGGCGCCGATGCCGAGATCGGCCAGTTCGGCAAGGTGTTGGTTGGAGGAGCGGCGGGCGAGGATGCCGCCGTGGACGGCGGGGTGGAGGGTCTTGACACGGCCGTCGAGCATTTCGGGGGCGCCGGTGGGGGGTTGGGACGCCCCCCCGGGATGGGCGGCGGGGGGGCGGGGTGTTTATAAAAACTATCCCGGGCCCCGCATGGAACGGGGGGAGTGTGGGGGGGGGGGGGAT
>VXPS01000309.1:0-4755 GCA_009839425.1 Chloroflexota bacterium | reverse complement strand
CCCCACCCCGCCACACCCACCTCCCTCACGGCCCGGTGGCTCGGACATTTGTAAAACCCACCGGGGGAGGGTCTTGACACGGCCGTCGAGCATTTCGGGGGCGCCGGTGAGGTCTTCGACCTCAAGCACGGAATGGCCGGCGGCGGCGAGGGTGGCGGCGGTGCCGCCGGAGGCGACGAAGTCCCAGCCGCGGGCGGCGAGGCCGGCTGCGAGGTCTTCCAGACCGGACTTGTCGTAGACGCTGATCAGGGCGCGGGGTGCGGCCATAGAGCCTGGCTTTCCTCCGAATCGATGTAGACGAGTCCGTTTTCCACGCGCGCCGAGCCGTTGGCGAACCAGCGCAGGGCCAAAGGATATAGCCGATGCTCCTGTTCGAGAATCCGATCCGACAGCGTTTCGACGGTGTCGTTGGGCAGAACGGGGACGGCGGCCTGGGCGACGATGGGTCCGGCGTCCAGTTCCTCGGTTACGACGTGGACGGTGCAGCCGCTGATCCTGACGCCTGCGTGGAGGGCGTCGGTCTGTGGTACGGGGGCCATGCCTCCGGCGAAGGCGGGGAGCAGGGACGGGTGGATGTTGAGGATGCGGTTGGGGTAGGCGGCGATGATGAAGGGGCGGAGGATGGCGTCGAAGCCGGGCAGAACGGGGACGGCGGCCTGGGCGACGATGGGTCCGGCGTCCAGTTCCTCGGTTACGACGTGGACGGTGCAGCCGCTGATCCTGACGCCTGCGTGGAGGGCGTCGGTCTGTGGTACGGGGGCCATGCCTCCGGCGAAGGCGGGGAGCAGGGACGGGTGGATGTTGAGGATGCGGTTGGGGTAGGCGGCGATGATGAAGGGGCGGAGGATGGCGTCGAAGCCGGCCAGGGCGACGAAGTCGGCGCCGGAGCCCTGAAGAATCTCGAGCATGCGGTGCTGTTGGGCGGTGCGTGAGGGGAATGCGCGGCGCGGGACGGGGTGGCCGGGGACGTTGTGGGATTTGGCGACGTCAAGTGCGCCGACGTCTTCGTGGTTGGTGATGAGGGCGACGGCGTGGGCGTCAAGTTGGTCGCTGGCGATGGCGTCGAGGATGGCGGCCGCGTTGGAGCCGCGGCCGGAGGCCATGATGGCCAGGTTCATGGGGTGGGCGTGAGCTCCACGGGGGACTGGTGGCGGTCGGCGATGGTTCCCACGCGGAGGGCGTGGGGAAGTTCTTCCAGGAGGTGGGTGGCCGTGTCGGGGGAGGCCACGAGGATGGCGCCGACGCCCATGTTGAAGACGCGGAACATTTCGGCGGGCGAGACGTCCAGGCCGTCGGCGATGGCTTCGAAGATCGGCGGTTGGGGCCAGACGGTGGTGTCGATCAGGGCGGTGACGGACTCGGGGAGAACGCGCTCGAGGTTTTCGGCGATGCCGCCGCCGGTGATGTGGGCGGCGACGCGGGTGCCTGGGACGGCGAAGGCCGTAGCGAATTCGGATAGGTATGAGAGGTGGGGCGCGAGGAGGGCGTCCTCGAGGGACTGGTCGCCGATGGTCGTGTCGCGGTCGTAGATGGTGAGCAGTTCGCGGGCGAGGCTGTAGCCGTTGGTGTGGGGGCCGCTGGAGGGCAGGCCGATGCATACGTCGCCGACGGAAACGTTGGCGGGATCCGGAAGGTTGGCGGCCGAGGCTACGCCGATGACGGCGCCGACGGCGTCGTAGCGGCCGGGGGCGTAGGTGTCCGGCATGAGGGCAGTTTCGCCGCCGACGATGGATACCCCGGCGTCGCGGCAGGCGGCGGCCATGCCCTGAACCAGGGAGGTTAGGACTTCCGGATCGAGGCGGTCGGCGGCGACGTAATCGAGAAAGGCGATGGGTCGGGCGTTCTGAACGGCCACGTCGTTGAGGCAGTGGTTGACGAGGTCGCGTCCGGCGTCGGCCGGGCGGCCCATTTCGATGGCCAGGTGGAGCTTGGTGCCGACGCCGTCGATGCTGGCAACGATGGCGGGATCGGGGATGTCGGCGGGCAGGCGGATGACGCCGCCGAAAGCGCCGAAAGCGTCAAGGGTTAAGGGTGTCGCGGTGGAGGCGACGGCGGAGCTCAGGCCGGCCTTGGCGCGCTGGGCCAGATCCAGGTCGACGCCGGCTTCCGCGTAGCTGGAGATTGGGGTGTCGTGCACTCGGGTGGCCGGATCAGCCCGTGGAGGGTGTGCCGGACTCGACGCGGTCGATGGTGGCCTCGCTGGGGAACACCATGGCGGTGGCGATGTTCTCGGGACGTTCGAGCAGGAACTTGTCGAAGGTGAGCTGCACGTCCAGCGGGTAGGTGTGGGTGAAGCAGCCCAGGCAGAGACGATCGGTGGAGCGACCGATGGCCTGGACGAGGTTCTCCGTGGACTGGTAGCCGAGGCTGTCGGCGCCGATGTCCTTGCAGATCTGCTCGACGTCCAGCTTGTGGGCGACGAGGTCGTCCGGGTCGGGGATGTCGATGCCGAGGAAACAGGGCCAGCGAATGGGCGGGGCGGTGATGCGCACGTGAACCTCGGTCGCGCCGCCCTCTTCGCGCAGCAGCCGGACCAACGAGGCCTGGGTGGTGCCGCGCACGATGGTGTCGTCGACCATCACCACGCGCTTGCCGGCGGTGATATCGGGGAGGGCGCTGTACTTGAGGCGGACCCCGAGCTTGCGAAGGCGTGGGGTGGGTTCGATGAAGGTGCGGCCGATATAGCGGTTGCGTACAAAGCCGTCGCCATAGGGCAGGCCGGACTCCTCCGCATAGCCGGTGGCGGCGGCGGTGGCGGAGTCGGGGACGCCAATAACGATGTCGGCATCGATCGGATGCTGGCGGGCGAGCAGGCGGCCCATGGAACGGCGGGCGGAGTGGACGCTGGAACCATCCAGCATGGAGTCGGGGCGCGAAAAGTAGATGTACTCGAAGGCACACATGGCGTGGCGCTGGGGCATTTCGAGCTTGATCGACTGCATGCCGTCGTCGTCGATGGCCACGATCTCACCGGGCTCGATGTCGCGTTCGAAGGTGGCGCCGATGGTGTCGAGCGCGCAGGTTTCGGAGGCGATGACGCGGGTTCCGTTGGCGCGGCCGATGGACAGCGGACGGTTGCCCATGCCGTCGCGGACGGCGATCAACTGCGTCGGCGTGGCGATGATGAGGCAGAACGAGCCCTGGAGGCGCGGCGCGATCTGGCGCACGCGATCAACCATGGTTGCGCCGGGGGCGGTGGCAATGAGGTCGGCAATGACGGCGGAGTCGGTGGTGGATGAGTCAGGGAAGGCATCCAGGGAGGCGTTGTTGCGCAGGTCGAGCGCGTTGACGATGTTGCCGTTGTGGCCGAGGGCCATCGGCCCGATGTCCGTATTGCGCAGGATGGGCTGGATGTTGGAGGCGTTGCTGGAGCCGGCGGTGGAATAGCGGCAGTGGCCGATGGCGAGGTGTCCCTTGAGACGGGCCAGGCGGTGGTCGGAGAAAACGCGCGAGACCAGGCCCATGCGGCGTTCGGCGTGGAGGCGCTGGCCGTCGCCGACGGCGATGCCGGCGCTTTCCTGCCCTCGATGCTGCACGGCGAAGAGGGCGAAGTAGGTTTGGACCGCGGCGTCGTCGGTAGCACCGTGGACGCCGATAACCCCGCAGGCTTCGCGCAGATTCGGCGAGCCGTCGGGGGCGGCTGGTTCGTAAGACGGACCCAGGCTCAGTGCCAGAGCAGGTTGTTCCGCTACGTGCTCCCCGTGCCGCATGTTAGCCGGGCGGGGCATGTCCGGCCAGTGCCAGCTCCAGGCCCTGGGACCAGACTTGTTCGGCGCGGGCCAGCGGGACGTCAATGGGGCCGATGCGGAGGCGGGCGCCGCCGACCAGGCCGATTGGGGTGATGGGTACTGACAGGGTGGCAGCCGCCGCGGCAACGGCGGCAGCCGCGAGGGGCGGATAGCTGACGACGATGCGGGATTGAGACTCGCCGAAGAGGGATTCATCCAGGCGTCCGGACGTCGGCAGGTCGGATGCCTGGACGCCGAGGCCTCCGGCGAAAGCGGACTCGGCCAGGGCCACCGCGAGTCCGCCGTCGGAGCAGTCGTGGGCGGAGGAGAGGAGGCGGCCGGCGATCAACTCGCGGACGAGGCGCTGGACGGCGACTTCGTCGACCAGATTGATCTCCGGTTGGCCGGCGACGCGGTCGTGGGCAATGGACAGGTATTCGCTGCCGTCAAGGCGGGGGCGGCCCGCGCCGAGGACGGCGATTTCGTCGCCGTCGTTGGCGAAGCCCATGCCACAGCGCCACTCGGCTTCGTCCAACACGCCCAGCATTCCGACGACGGGAGTCGGCCAAATAGCCTCGCCGCCGGACTCGTTGTAGAGGCTGACGTTGCCGCTTATGACCGGGGTTTCCAGGGCGCGGGCGGCGGCGGCCATGCCGTCGATGGCCCGGGACAGCTGGTAGTAGGCGGCCGACTGTTCGGGGGAGCCAAAGTTGAGGCAGTTGGTGAAGGCGAGGGGCCGCGCGCCGGTGCAGGAGACGTTGCGGGCGGACTCGGCGATGGCGGCGGCGCCGCCGACGAAGGGGTCGAGGTAGGTGGTGCGGCCGTTGCCGTCGGTGGAGAGCGCCACGGCCATCGGGGTGCCCTTGATGCGCAGCAGGGCGGCGTCGCCGCCGGGGGCGATGACGGTGTTGGCGCCGACCATGTGGTCGTATTGGCGGTAGATGGGGCGGCGGCGGGCGATGTGGGGGGAGGCGAGGAGTTGCAGGAAGGCAGAGGGCGGGGCGTTGGGCTCGGGAAGGTCTTGCAG
>VXPS01000214.1 GCA_009839425.1 Chloroflexota bacterium | reverse complement strand
AGCCCGGCCGGACGCCGAGCCCGCCAAGCCGTCGGAGCAGGAAAGCCAGCCCTCCACGGCAGCCGACGGCGACGACCGCACGGAGAATCCCGAACCGCCGGCTCCCACGCCCTCGCCGGACGAGCGTCGCCGCGCCGCCGAGCTTCAGAAGCTCCCCTGGTACCTGAAGGCGGAGATCAGCGCTCTCCGCCCCAAGTCCAAGAAGACCGTCCTCTGGCCGCTCATCGTCCGCATCGTCAAGGAACGGGGCCCGACGAGGTCTGCCGATCTCGCGCTGATTCTGGGCCTCGAGCCCCGCAACCTCATGAGGCGCCACGTGGGTCCAATGGTCAAGAAAGGCCTTCTGGTGCGCCTCTATCCGGACCACCCACGGCACCCCGAGCAGGCGTACCGGGTGAAAACGGCGGAGAAACCTCAAGCGAAGGAGCCGGTTGAAGATGCAGCCCGGTGACGTCACATTTCCCGGCATGAGAACCGTCGGCGTGCGAGCCCTGAAGAACCGCCTCAGTGAGTACTTGCGGATGGTCCAGAACGGTGAATCGCTTGCGGTGACGAAGCGAGGCGTACTCGTGGCTCGCCTGGTCCCGCCTGATGTCCGAAGCGAGACCTTCGAAGAGGTGCTTCAGCGGAAGGCTCGCGCAGGCGAGATCCGGCTGGGAAAACGCAACCAACCCCACCGCTATCCGCCGCCGCCCGGTCGCCTGTCAGAAGAGGCGATCCTGAGAGCGCTCGATTGGACGCGCGGCGAGCGGTGACCCCGTAGGCGAAAGTGGTGTCTTTCGGTCCGGGTTCCTAGGGCCGGTATCTGGTGGATGCCGCGTGGTGGCGAGGCTTCGCACCAGGCCGTTCGCACGACATCCTGGATCGGCCGCGTCAGGGACAGCGTGAGGGACACTTCGTCGGACAGTCTGCGGGACAGGTCACTGGACAATCCGCCGGACAACTCACGGGACAGTCTGCAGGACACGCCCCCGGACACTGCGCGGGACAACCCGCGAAAACATCTGGCCCTCAGACCTACGGCCTCCCCGGCCAAGATCCCGGAACCATGGCCCACCGCGCGACTTGAGATCACATCCTGTGACGTCAAGTTGAGGTGTGGCGCCGTCGGCGGCGACCGAGTGTTCCCGGGTCAGGCGCCCCGCTGCCGGCCCGTCAGAATCGCCAGCCCTCCGTGGTCATGAAGTCCTCGAGGGACATGCACGGGACGCCGAAGTGGGCGCAGATGTTCCCGATCTTCGCGCCTCCTGGCACGGTTGTCTCCATGGTGACGACGGCTCCCTGAATCACGTTCGCGCGGGCCACCACGAACGGGTCGGCGTTGGTGCCGCCGCGGAGCAGTTTCTTCTTGCCGATATTGGCCTGGAAGTGGGGGACTTCGAAGATGCGGCGCACGACGTTCCCTTCCGCTGCGGTCGGCGGCGGGAAGAGCTGGGGGTGTCGCCGCTTCCACTCCTTGAGTTCGGGGATGGGGCCGTTGTCGATTTCGCGGGCCACCTCTCGAGTGGAGGTCACTCGGCCCTGTGCGACTAGTTCGTCGAACTGGTCCCAGAGGGTGGGAAACCGACTGCGGTAGAAGGCGCCGAAGAGCTGGGACAGCGGCGACGTGTCGAAGACGTAGATCACCCGGCGTAGAGAAGCCGCTCCAGCTTGGGAAGCCGGGCCGGCTTCACGCCCAGTGCGTCGGCGAGCCCACTCTCATCGAGGCGGTTCCGGTAGTACGCCCCGAAAGCCATGTCGAGGTATTGAGTGCCCAGGTAGGTGACCAGAGTTCGGTTCGAGTTTCCGCCCGCGCCGGACTTGGCGGGTGGCACGTTCCACCGCTCGCGGGCATCCGCGTATTCCTCGTCGGTGATCCAGCCGAGGTCGCGGAAATGTCGATACACCATCTCCCGGCTGAGGTTGAGGTCACCGGCGATCTGCGTGGCCGCCGACTCGGTGGGCTCCTGATGCGCCATCAGACGGTCCAGTTCCGACGGCGGCAACAGAAGGTTGGCGGCGAAGTGATTGCAGCGCCGTTCCACCCTCCGGCTCGAGGTGGGGAGCCGATCCATCAGGCCGGTCGGCACCGGATCGAGGCCGCTGGTCTCGTGCAGGAGGTGTCCGAGTTCATGGAACAGGGTGAAGATCTGCCGCGTCGCGCTCCGCGAGCTGTTCACGTAGATGACCGGCAGCTCGGTGTCGTAGATCGAGAATCCGCAGTAGTCGCTATGGCGGAAGGTGTCCTTGAAGACGAACACTCCGGCTTCGTAGAGCGCGTCGCGCCACTCCCGGAACGCCGTGGCGGGATCAGCCCAGGTGCGCTGGTCGGCCAGGGAGACGCCGAGAATCGCCCGAACCTCTTCCGGATCGGGATCCCGGTCCTGGAATGCTTGGAGGATGGGCTGCTCGGCTGGATTGCGGCCCTCGGTGAGTTCCACGAGGCTGACCTGGAGCGCCTGGGCTTTCCGCACCAGAAGGTGCATTCGAGGTGGCAGCGCCGCGAACTCTCGCTCCGGCAGGGTCCGGAACATACGGGACGGCTCGGGCACGTCGGGAGGTGCCGGAAAGAAGAGGACCGACACAGGCACGCCGAAACGGTCGGCGACCTGCTCCAACTGAACGTAGGTGGGGTTTTTCTGGCGGGACTCCCAGGCGGCGATGTCGCGGAAGTGCGTCTCCGCCGCTTCGATCGAGTACCCGGCGCGCTCGCGCGCCCAGCGGATCAGTTCGGGGTTGATCGCCATGCGGTCGGAGGTCATGGGGATTCGGCGTCGGACCGGTAGGGGAAGTGTTGCGCGCCCGTCCGATGGGGGCGGAGGCTAGCGGAATCCCCCTGGGGAGACGACCCGCTACCAGACCAGGAACGCTCCCCACTCCCTCAGATCCCGCCGCCGCTCGCGGTCCGGCATGACCCGACCAACCGCCTGACAGACCCCGCGAGAGCATCTGGCCCCGGGCGTGGCCAGGCCACCAACTGTGGCCCTGGCGGGCGTTCGCTGCCTGCCGGGGCCGTCTCCACCGCGGGTTTGCTTTGACTGGTACTTGACTCAGGGGTTCCGTTCCATGGCGCTCGACGGGGCGTTCGCGGCGTGGCGGGAGCCGAACCCCACGGCGGATTTACTTGACTGGCAATATGTCAGTGGGACATATACGAGCACTAAGTCATTGATTAAACGGATAAAAGGCTACTTGACTGATACTTGACTCCGTCTACCAAAGGAATCATGATTCTCCGTCTCCGGTGGGGTTGAGGATTTCCAGGACGCTCAAGCCGTGACAGATCTGCGAACGCCGGCCGGAATTGCCAGTCTGGTGCGCGAACTCTGCGCCCTGCCAGCCGAGACCGAATGGGTCGAATTCAAGGTCAACCAGAGCAATCCTCAAGTCATCGGCGAGTACCTGTCGGCACTGGCCAACGGCGCCGCGCTCAACGGCAAGCCGGCCGGCTATCTCGTTTGGGGGGTGGAGGACGGCACCCACCGCGTCGTCGGGACCCGATTCACCCCGTCACGCCGCAAGAAGGGCAATGAACCTCTCGAAGCCTGGTTGCTGCGCATGCTCACACCGCGCTTGGACTTTCGCTTCCGTGAGGCTTCCGTGAACGGATGCAGGGTCGTTCTCCTCGAAATGGACGCTGCCCGGGCGCAGCCGGTGGCTTTTGCGGGAACCGAGTTCGTGCGGATAGGCGGCGTGAAGAAGCGTCTTCGTGAGTATCCGGAGAAAGAAAGAGCACTGTGGCGTACTTTCGACCGTGCTCCCTTCGAGAGCGGATTGGCCGCAGAAGGACTGAACGACGCCGAGGTCGTCCGGCTGCTCGATTGTCCGGCGTACTTCCGGCGCCTCGGCCTCCCGATGCCCGCGAGCCGGCGCGCGGTATTGACGGCAATCACCCAGGACAAACTGATTCGCCGCGCCGCCGGTGGCTGGGCCATCACGAATCTTGGGGCCATCCTGTTGGCGAATCGCCTGCGTGACTTCGCCCGTCTCGGGCGGAAGGCGCTGCGGATCATCCGGTACGCCGGGTCCCGGCGAACCTCAGCAGCCAGGGAATGGGAGTTTTCGAGCGGCTACGCGGTTTCGTTCGACCGGGTTGAGGAACATCTGGATGCGTTGCTTCCTTCCCGCGAGGTTCTTGACGGCGCCCGTCGGCGGACCGAGTGGGCGTTCCCTCCCACGGCCGTACGCGAACTCGTCGCCAACGCCCTGATCCATCAGGATCTTGAGGTGACGGGCGCTGGACCAATGGTGGAGATTTTCGACCGGCGCATGGAAATCACGAATCCCGGCGAGCCGCTGGTCGCGACGGATCGCTTCGTGGATGCCGCACCCCAGTCCCGGAACGAAGCACTGGCGTCGCTGATGCGACGGTTTGAATTCTGTGAGGAGCGTGGGGTCGGGATCGACCGGGTCGTGGAACTCGTCGAGGCGTTTCAGATGCCGGCGCCGTCGTTTCAGAAACCGGGCGGCTTCACGCGCGTGATCCTGTATGGCCGCAAGGAACTCAAAGAGATGAGCGCGGCCGAACGGGTGTGGGCGTGCTACCTCCACGCCTGTCTACGGTACGTTGGGGGCGAATTCCTCACGAACACGTCGTTGCGCGGGCGCTTCGGTGTCGCCGAGAAGAACCGCGCGATGATTTCCCGGATCATTCGCCAGGCAGTACGGGAGAGAGCAGTCGTCCCCGTTGACGCCTCTTCTGGGCCCAAGACCATGAAGTACATCCCGTTCTGGGCGGCGCCCGACGCGGTCAACGGCGGCTGATCCGGCTCCTTTGAGGTTGCGGCGGCATCGGTCCTACTTGACTGAGAACTCCACAATACGGTCACGGTGTCATCTAAGTATTTGATTTAACGACCTTTGCTTTACTTGACGCTGTTGGTGCCCAGTGGGTGCCGCAGCGGTCGGCGGAGACCGGTCGCGGTAGTCGGCGCGGAGGAGTTGAAAGCTCGGGGAGTGTCAGATCAGACCGGTGATCGGTCGAGCGTTGGGTCGCAAGAACCCGGTCCGCTACCAGACCAGGAACGCCCCCCGCTCCCTCAGGTCCCTTCTCCGCCGCTCGTAGTCCGGCATCACCCGCCCCACGGCCTGCCAGTAGTCGCGGCCGTGCCCCCGGTGCCGCAGATGCACCAGCTCGTGCACGACGACGTAGTCCACCAACCGCATCGGCGCCTGGATGATCCGCCAGTTCAGCCGGATGGTCCCCGCCTGGTCGCAACTGCCCCAGCGCTTCGCCTGGCTCACCACCTTGACGCGAGGCATCGGGACCCCGGCCTTCGCGTGCCACGCCTCGACGCGCTCCGGCAGCCGCTCCGCCGCCCGTAGCCGGAACCACGACACCAGCCCGGTGCGGACCCGGGCCGCGTCCCCCGTCCCCCGGGGCGCGGGGACGTGCAGCCAGCCGCCGCGGAGCTTCGCGCTTCCCGTCTCGCCCGCGTCCACCTTCAGCCGGTAGTGGCGGCCTAGGTACCGCACGCTCTCGCCGCTCACGAACTCGCGCGGCGACAGCAGGGGCCCGTGCGATTCCGCACGCCGGATCCGCCGCGCGATCCATTCCGCCTTCCGGCCCACGATCGTGTCCAGCCGGTCGGTGCCGACGCGTTCCGGGGCCACGACCAGGATGGCCCCGGCGGGGTCCACGGTCACCGCGATCGTCTTCCTGCGCCGCGCGCTGCGGCGGATCGTGTACGAGAGTTCGGTGCCGCCCCAGGTGACGGCCGAGGTCTCGAGCGCGGTCATCGGTCGGTCCGCACCTTGGTGAGATCCACGATCTCCGAGGCGAGGCGCTCCACGGAATCCGGCTCCATTCCGCTCCCGCGCAGGTGCCGCTTGATCTTGCTGCGCATCTGCCGCTGCACGTCGTCCTTCTCCCACCAGTCCACGATGTCCGT
>VXPS01000216.1 GCA_009839425.1 Chloroflexota bacterium | reverse complement strand
GGCGTCGGGGCCGGCACAGGCGTGGGCGTCGGTCGTGGCGTCGGCGTTGGGCGCGGCGTTGGTGTCGGCGTGACGAGGTGCCGCTTGTGTTCAAGCTGGCCACCGCAGGCGAAGCCATCGTTATCGCCGTCGGGTTGACTCGGGACCAGTTGGCGAGGTACGGCGACGCGGCCCTGGGAGTCAATCACCAAGCGCCGCGGCGGGATCCGCTCGCATGGAGAGGGCGTCGGGGTCGGCCAAGGCGTGCTGACGGAACGAGGGGCTGAAGCCCCCGGAGACCTATGGCAGTGATACCCGCCGGTCCGTCGGTCGTTGTGACAGCCGTCGGCATTCAGGCCTCCACCATGGGCGCCTGCCGAGGCGATCGTCGCGACAGCCATCACCAGCACAATCAACGCAAGCGAAACCAGCCGCATGTCAGTCTCTCGGTCGATTCAAGGTGACCGTCGATGCCTATGGTGCGGCGGGTGTCTCGGTGACCGTTGGCCTGCCCGGCGAATCTGTCTCGCAAAGCGATGCGACGGCCAAGGCCATGACTCCGAACTCAGCCAGGAACTCAGTCAGCAATTCAGCCAACTCATCCAAAAACGCAAGCGTCAGATCTTCGCCTACATCTTGGACGGCCTCGTCTAAGCGCGCAGCGAGAACGAAAAGCACGGCGGCGCTCCGTCGAACCTCAGCGTCCAGTAGGCGGCCGCGAAGCGTTGGTGCCGGCGTGCGGTTCGCCATGGCTGTGGCCGTTTCCGTCAAGCTCTCGGTGAACAGCTCGCCGTCGCCCATCGCAGTAAACGCCTCGCCAAGCGCGTCCATGTCACCGAGCAGTTCGTCGATGTAAGCCTGCTCGTCCTCGGTTGGGCAGGTCGCTGGCTCAACAACCGCCGCCAGACGCCCTATGTCACTTTGGACCTTGGGAAGGTCTGTCGCCACGATCTCTGAGTGGTCGGCGAGGAAAGCCTCGATCCTGGCGAGCCGCTGGGTGACGGTGCCGGTTGTCGGCTCAAACACGATGAGGCGTCCGGCTCCAACGGCTGCAAGCACCGTAAGCACGAGCGCGCATGCCGCCAGCAAAGCAGCGACGCCGAAGCGGGCCAGGGTCACAGCGACTCGTCGTCCGCCTCGTCGTGCATCTCGGCCGCGATCTCCAGGCTGCGCGCAATGGCCTTGGCCTGGGCCGGCGTCAGTTGGGCATAGCTGTTCCGCGTGGACGTTGGCGGCCCGATTCTCAGCCCAACGGCATGCTCGGTGTCGCCCGGGACCTCAACTCGCACCGGCACCCCCTGAATGTCCTTTATTCGCACCTCAAGCTCAGCCATCTCGACCTCCACGCGATCGGGCACACGGTGGTCACACCCAAAACCTACCACGTCAGCAAGAATTTATTGACCACGCCTGCCCACCTCGGCACAATCCGCAGCCATGGGCAGGGTAAGCTCGATAACGGCTAGCCGGCTGAATCGGATCGCCGGGGCACGCGATGCCTCGTTTTAGACGCGCCCGCCCCGGCCGCCTCTGGCACTGGCACGCTGCCTGCCCGTTCTGGCCGATCGGAGCCTATGCGATGCGCTCGGGCTTGTGGCCAGGGGAGCGGCGCTGCTGGCGTTGCACGCGGATTGACGAGGAACACACCGACGACCCGGACTGGATGCCGTCGCACGGTTTAGACGTATCGACGACGGACGCTAGCAACCGATGACCCTCCACGACGACATCCTCGACGTGCTGCAGTCGGCCGGCCGTGAGTTGCCCAGCCACGAGATCGCGTCCGCGATCGCCGCGCGGGATCTGTATCGCCGGCGCGACGGGCAACATCCATCGGCCCACCAGGTCAGGGCGCGGATGACGTCGTCCCGCTACCGCCAGCTGTACGATCGGAACCCCGACACGCGGACCTGGCGCTTGCGGGGCGCATGATGAGCATCAGTGGCGAAGCGATGACGGCGTTGAACGCGATGCGCCGCGCCGACTTCCGTACGGCGTCGCGGGCGGTGCAGAACGCACTCGACGAGAACCCGCCACACGCAGTCCGCCGCCGTTTGGAAACCGCGCACTCGTCGCTGACCATGCTGGCGTCAGGCGGTGGCGAACACGATCTGCTCGACGTGCATGAAGCGTTGGAACCGCTGACCAAGCGCAGCGACTAACGGGCCATGCGGCGCGGCCGGGTCACCATCCAAAGCCTCGGGCAATCAGGTTCGCCGCCAGCGGCAAGTTGGTAAGTAAGGCCAGCAGCAGATACATCGCCCCGATCCACGCCAGCATCGCAAGCCCCCAGCAGAGGACCGTCGCGGCACGAATCAGCCAGGTCATCGTTTGCGGGGTCCCGTCGGCGTCTAGCGCACGCACGCTCGGCTGGCGTCACCCTGGACGCCCACCACCACCGGCCGAAACGACGTCGCCTCGAAGTTCGGGCACCACTGGGACCCGTTGCGCACCGCGGCCGCCTGCAGCAGGTCGGTGGCGCTGGCCGGATGCTGTGCGTCGAACGCCAGGTAGGCCCGATTGATCAGGCGGCATGGCAGCAGCCAGCGGTCGGCCTGGCGGTCGTCCCGGTCCACGAGCTCGAACTCGCCCTGATGCGTGAATGGGCTGTTGATCACCAGGTGGCAGTAGGCCGTGGGGTCGGCGCAGAGGCTCGCCTTGCGGTAGCAATCGAGCACCTGGCCCGCCGTCCACTTGTTGGGCACCATCACGCCGCCTCCGTCGAACACGGCCGAACTCTTGAGGCTCACCGTCAGCTGCAGGAGTTGGGACGCCGCCGACGCCTGCTGCGCCGTCTGTGCAAACGTCGCGACGTGGGTGACGCTGCGGCCCTCGACCTGCTCGCGGTACACGCTGGCCTGTTGCGCCACGGCCACGGCCTGGGGGTAGGTGCGGCCGGCGTGTTTGGCGAACAGGATGGTGACGAGTGGGGGCTTATCGTCGGGCAACGGGGTAATGGTCACGCTGTCGCTTGCGCCCCTTTATTCACGGCCACGGCCCGACCCGTTCCATCGTGGACCTCTGTAAAGAACCCAGCTTCCTAACGATCGAGTCCATATCCATCGCGATCCAGCAAGGCATAGCAGAATCGCCAACACGACAGCCGCTGGCCCGAGAATCGCGCACGTCGTCAACCCGGCAAGCCGAAAGTCACGGGCCGACTGCGGCAGCCCACCCATACGCCTCCTCGCAAGAAAGAGAACAGTCGCTCGGGATCCGTCCGGGTGTTCGTAATCCGACACGGCAGACCGCAGGACGTAATACGTGCCATAGATCCCAATCGACACCCAAGCTATCAAGGCAAATAGCGCGTGCTAGACAAACTGCATCCATTGCAGCGCGCCGCACGGCTGAATGGTCACCACGTCAGGCGTCACCCCGCCCACTCCCGCTTCCGCAACCGACGCCCTTTGTCGTGCGCCGCTCGGCTGACCGACCTGTCATTCTGTCGTCGCAGCCTCAACCAGCTCCGCCATCGTCTCTTCAAAAGCCTGCTTGTATGGCACCGCGCCGTCCGGTGTCTCAATGCCTTCACGAATTGCCACCAAGGTTCCGGCGAGCACAACCGCTTCGCTAGGATCGATTCTGCGAAGGGCGGCGATGCAGGCTCGGGCACCAAGCTGAAGCGCGAGAGTCCGGCCCTGAAGTTGCGCAAGGTGAATGGTCACCTGCGTTAACGCTGCTGTTGTTTGCTCTTCGAGATCGGAAGTACGCTCGCCGCGATCCACCGGCTCACCGTCGCCGTCACTCACGCGGCGTCCCGTCCACCAGCGAACCGGCCGTGACGCCGAGCTCAGCAGCCACCTCCCGCAATCCGACGTAGCTGATCCCCTTGCGGCCGTTGACGATCCGGTTCAGCCAGTTGCCGCCATGGCCGAGGCCAATGGAGACGGCGTAGGCGGTGCGCCCGTCCTGCTCCAGCGCGGCCCGAATGTTCGCGGCCACCACGAGGTCAATGCCGGGATGGGGCATGGGCCTACGCCACACCCCGGCTCGTGGCGACGCTCAGCTCCATCGCTGGTCTGCGGTCTCGGGCTCCCCAGGTCGACTCGCCGGAAATCGCTGGAGGCTCCAGCGCACTTCACCGAGGACGGAAATGGACCCGTCGTGGTGAATTGGGTCAAAGTCCTTGTTCTCGCTCTCCCACCGGGGCTCTGCGTCGTCCGTGGCAAACCGCTTGACAAGCAGATGGCCGTCGCGCTTGATCACGTATATGCCGCCCGGCCAGGGTTCCTTGCTTCCCCGATCGGTGATGACCCGGCTGCCATCGGCCAATGTCGGGGCCATCGAAATCCCCGCAACCTGAAAGACCGTGGCCCTTTCCGGCGCGATGCCGTTTCGTTCCAGTCGCTCGCGGCTGAAGCAGTGCGGGGTGTCGCGATCTCGCACCTCGACCCCTTCCGCGGACTCGCCCGCCGCGACTGCCTCCACATCAATGGGCAGGAAATTGACGGACAGCCGTTCCATCGTGTCGGCATCGCCGGCGAGGTAGTCGAGGGACACGTCGAGCGCGCGCCCCAATTCGATGAGCTGCTCTTCTGACGGGTCGCTCTTGCCTTCCTCGATCTTCGAGATGCTGGTCTGGGCGGACGTTCCATGAGGGCTGTAACCGACCAACAGGCCGAGAGATTCCTGAGTCATGCCCTTTCTTTGGCGCGCCTCTTGGAGCCGTTTGCCCCGTTCGGCGCGACGGTCAGCCCGCTCGCGTGCTTCATCGGGCGACGGTCGGTTACGCGCCATCGGTCAGTCAGGCGGTCATCCGGTAACTCAGGCGCCTATAGAGTACGGGCCAAAAAGATGTTGACAAAACGAATGGCATTCATTATTTTTCAAGCATGAATGTGATTCATGCTTCGAGGGCGCGCCGTTGCGTGGCAGAACCACCTCGAAGCACCGGCAGAGAGGTACGCATGGATCCAACGGGAATTCGGAAGCTGCGGGGCCGGATCGCGGAGCTTGGGATTCGGCAGCAGGACGTCGCGGCCGCGCTCGGCATGGACCCGAGTCAACTGAGCGCCATCCTGAACGAGCGGCGCCGCGCCCCGGACGGCTTTGTGGACGAGGTGACCGCCACGCTCGACCGGCTGGAAGAGGCGGAGGCCGCGGCCGACGAAGCGCGGCAGCGGGTGCTGGCGGGGGCCGAGTGAGCGGTCGGACGCCGGGGCCGTGGACGTCCCGCCACCGCCACGCGCCGGCAACCGTCGACGACGAACGTGACGTGCGGGAGCAAGCCCGAGGCCATCAGGAGATAGAACACGCGGCGGCCCTGTAACGACCGCCGCGTGACGCGTCAAAGGAGGTGACCAATGGCGCACCCTCAGTCTACCGACCATGCGGCCAACGCCGAGGCCATGGGCCTCGGATCGGTGGCCGCGGCCGACCGCGAGATGGATCGCGCACGGCAGCCGGGCATGACGCTGGATGGGCAACCGATCCGGTCGCCCAAGGCCGACGCCCTGGCCCAGTTGGACGCCGCGTCGCGGCAACTCGAAACGGCTAAGCGGGTGTACTACAAGTCCGAACGCCTCCCGCATCCCGTGATCCTTGAGGTGGTCTCCGCCATCGAAGAGTTGCACCGGGCGCTGCGAGCGGTCGTCGAGATGGCCGACGCGGCATGACCCGCCTCGGCTACGCGACCGCGTTTCTGCTCTTCGTCGCCTGGTCGCTGGCCTGCATGGCCTTAGGCGCCCAGGTGGCCATGAGCGCCTGGATCGAACGGACCGCGCCGTGAGCCGCAAGCTGCCCCCATGGATCGAGCCGCAGACCCCGCCGTTCGAGGTCCGCTCGATCTATCTGGACGGCCGCACCCGCGGCCGCCGCCCCCCCCACGTCGCCCCCCCCCCCCGCGGCCGCCCCGGGGGGGGGCCCGGGGGTGCCCCCCCCCCCGCGCGCCGGCCGGGGGCGCCGGGGGGAGGCC
>VXPS01000242.1 GCA_009839425.1 Chloroflexota bacterium | reverse complement strand
GGCCGAGCGGCCGGAGCCGCGCATCGAGCGCCTGGCGCCAGAGCCGCGACAGCTCCGCAAGCTTCAGGCCGAAGCGATGATCGCTCTCCAGCCCCGGCGCACCCTCCATATTCGTGTCCTCATAATTCATCAGCTATATATTAGGGCACAAAAGATTCGGTTGGAAGGGTTTTCGCCCGTCATCCCTCCGCCTGCCGCTTGCGCTACGATAACCGCCGTTCAAACGGAGACCGGACCCATGCCTGACGGGACGCAGACCGCATTCGGGGCGAGCCATTGGGGCGCTTTCACGGCTGAGACGAGAGACGGACGCCTGATTGGCGTAACGCCGTTCGACAGGGACCCGAGCCCCGCGCCATTCATCCGCGCGCTGCCGGATGCGGTCCATGCCGAATGCCGCATCGCGGCGCCTGCGGTGCGCAAGTCCTGGCTGGAAGGCGGTCCGGGCGCCAACACCGCAGCGCGCGGCGCGGAACCCTTCGTGCGCGTGAGCTGGGACCGGGCGCTCGACCTGGTGGCGTCAGAGCTGGAGCGCGTCCGGAAGGAATATGGCAACGAGGCGATCTACGGCAGTTCCGGCTGGGGCAGCGCCGGCGTCTTCCACAATGCGCGCAGCCAGTTGACGCGCTTCCTCAACCTCCACGGGGGCTTCATCGACCAGGTAACGAGTTTCAGCGTCGGCGCGGCGAGCGTCATCGTCCCGCGCATCGTGGGTTCGATGCAGCCGGTGTTCGGGCCGGTCAACACATGGCCGCTGATCGTCGAGCACACCGAGCTGATGGTGGCGTTCGGCGGCATGCCGCCCAAGAACGCCATGGTCAATCAGGGCGGTGTCGGCGCGCACGATGCTTCCGACTGGCACCGGTGCGCGGCCTGGTCCGGCACCCGGTTCGTGTGCATCGGCCCGATCCGCGACGACACGGCGGACGAAATCGGGGCCGAGTGGCTGCCCGTCCGGCCCAACACCGACCTCGCGCTGATGCTGGGTCTGGCGCACACGCTTCTCAGCGAAGGCCTGCACGATGCGGGTTTCCTCGCGCGCTGCTGCACCGGGTTCGACAGGCTGGCCACCTACCTGCTCGGCGAGGCGGACGGGGTTGCCAAAAGCGCCGACTGGGCCTCCGGCATTTGCGGGCTGCCGGCCGAAACCATCCGCGGCCTCGCCCGCCGGATGGCAGCTTCGCGCACCCTGATCGGCGTCAGCTGGTCGGTCCAGCGCGCTGACCGGGGCGAACAACCCTACTGGATGACGATTGCGCTTGCCGCCATGCTGGGCCAGATCGGCCTGCCGGGCGGCGGGTTCGGCTTCGGATACGGCGCCATGCACGGCATCGGCGACCCGACCCGGCAGGTCCCGCCGCCGGCGCTCCCCAGGGGAAAGAACGACGTCGCCAATACGATCCCGGTTGCGCGCCTGGCTAACATGCTGCTGAACCCGGGCGCGCCATACAGCTTCAACGGAGAGGACCGTCGCTACCCGGATATCCGGATGATCTACTGGTGCGGCGGCAATCCGTTCCACAAGCACCAGGACCTGAACAACCTGCTCCGGGGCTGGGCGAAACCGGACACCATCGTCATCCACGAACCCTGGTGGACGCCCGCGGCCAAGCGGGCCGACATCGTGCTGCCCTGCACGACGACCCTGGAGCGCAACGACATCGCGGCATCGAGTTTCGACCGCTTCGTTATCGCCAGCCAGCAGGCGATCGAGCCGGTCGGCGAGGCGCGCAACGAATACGAGATCTACAGCGGCCTCGCGGAGCGGCTCGGTTTCGCCGAAGCCTTCACCGAAGGCCGCAGCGAGCTGGACTGGCTGCGCCACCTCTACGATCTCTACCGCCAGCGCGTCGCCAGGGACGGCATCGAGATGCCGGGCTTCGAAGGTTTCTGGGAGGCGGGCCATTTCGAGATCCCCGCGCCCGCGAGCCCGGCCGTCCCCTTTGCCGACTTCCGCGCCGACCCGGAGGGGGCGCCGCTCAAGACCCCGTCGGGACGGATCGAAATCTACTCGGAGACCATTGCCGGCTTCGGCTATGAGGACGCAACGGGCCATCCGGTCTGGGTGGAGCCGATGGAGTGGCTCGGCAGCGAAAAGACGGAGCGTTACCCGCTGCACATGCTCTCAAACCAGCCGCGCACACGGCTCCACAGCCAGCTCGACTGCGGCTCGGTGAGCCGGGGCGCCAAGATCGCAGGCCGAGAGGCGATGCGGATGAATCCCGGAGACGCCGCCAGAAGGGGCATCGCCGACGGCGATGTCGTGCGCGTGTTCAACGACCGGGGCGCCTGTCTTGCCGGCGTCATTGTCAGCGACCGGATTCGCCAGGGCGTGGTAGAGCTTGCGACGGGGGCCTGGTTCGACCCTGCGGACCCGGCGGTGCCGGGCAGCCTGGAAAAGCACGGCAATCCGAACGTGCTCACTACGGACAAACCGACCTCGACGCTCACCCAATGCAGCGCGGCGCAGACCGCGCTGGTCGAGGTCGAACAGTTCGACGGAGAGCCGCCGCCCGTCACCGCCTTTTCGCCGCCGCCCGTTCTCGAGGCCTGACGGACGGTGGCCATGTCCGGGAAACGCAACACCAATCTCCTGATCCTGATGTCGGATGAGCATCAGGCCCGCGCGATGGGCTCGGCCGGGCACCCCTTCGTGCAGACGCCGTATCTCGACGCGCTGGCGGCGCGCGGCATGCGTTTCTCGAATGCCTACACGCCCTGTCCGATCTGCGTGCCCGCGCGCGCCGCCTTCGCTACCGGGCAGTATGTCCACCGGATACGCCTCTGGGACAACGCCATGCCCTATGTGGGCCAGCCGCGCGGCTGGGGCCATGCGCTACAGGCGAACGGCGTGCCGGTCGAGTCCGTCGGCAAGCTGCACTACCGCGACGCCGAAGACCCGACGGGCTTCGACCGGCAGACGATCCCGATGAATGTGGCGGGCGGCGTCGGGATGGTCTGGGCGGCGACGCGCGCGCTGGAAGAGCGTGTGAGGCCCGCAAGCCGCATGCTGGGCGCCTATATCGGCCCCGGCGAAAGCCCCTATACCACCTATGACGCGGATGTGACCGCATGCGCCGTGGACTGGCTGAAGGCCCGGTCGGGCGACGAGCGCCCCTGGTGCCTCTTCGTTGGGCTTGTCGCGCCGCATTTCCCGCTCGTCTGCCCGCAGGAGTTCTACGACTTCTATCCGCTGGACAGTCTGCCCGAAGTGAAACTGGGGCCCGGCAGCGGGTATGAGCCGCACCCCTGGGTCAGGCTGCATGACGACCTGCTGGATACGGAGAACGCCTTCACGGACGCCAAGGAGCGGCTGCGCGCCATGGCGGCCTATTACGGGCTCTGCTCCTGGCTCGACAGCAATGTCGGGCGGATTCTCGCTGCGCTGGACGAAGCCGGGCTAAGCGGCGGCACGACGGTCGTCTACACCTCGGACCACGGGGAAGACCTCGGCGCGCGCGGCTCCTGGGGCAAGGGCAATTTCTACGAGGAAGCCGCCGCGGTGCCGCTGATCCTGGCCGGGCCGGATGTGCCGCAGGGCGTGTGCGGCACGCCGGTCAGCCTGCTCGACCTCTCCGAAACGATCCTGGATCATTTCGGCGCAGAGCTCGAAGCCGACCGCCCCGGCAGGTCCCTCTACGCCATCGCGGCCGAACCTTATGACGGCGAACGGGCCGTGTTCTCCGAATACCATGCCATAGGCGCCGTTGAGGGTGGGTTCATGCTGCGCAAGGGAGGCCTGAAGCTGATCCACTATGAGGGCTTCGAGCCCGAGCTCTTCGACCTTGCAGCGGACCCCGAAGAGCTGGAGGACGTGTCGCGGGACCCGGCCTATGCCGGGCGGCTGGCGGACCTGTACGCCGAACTGGCGCGAGTCTGCTCGACCGCCGAGGTGAACCGGCAGGCCCATGCGGACCAGGCCGCGCTCGTCGCGTCGTTCGGCGGCAAGGAGGCGGTGGCGGCTCTCGGCGCGCCCGGCGCCACGCCGCCGCCGTCCAGGGGCGAGGCAGGAAGCCCTGCCTGAGCGGACGGCCCAGCCCGGTTCAGCTTGGGCGGCGTATCGGGCGCAGAAAGAAATCGTACTCCGTTGAGAACGAATGTCGCCCTTTCGATTTGGAATGCCGGGCGATTGTCTTATAATGTATATTATATAGGTAGGAGAGCGGGCGTGCTCAGCTTCAAGGTCACCACTGTCGGAGCGTCCTCCGGCGTGATCCTCACCAAGGAGGCGATGGCGCGCCTTCGGGTGAAGAAGGGCGATACGCTGTTCCTGACCGAGGCGCCGGACGGCGGCTACCGGTTGACGCCCTACGACCCGGAATTCCAGCGCCAGATGGCGCTCGCCGAAGGCATCATGCACGACGATCGCGAGGTGCTGCGGGCATTGTCCAGGTGACCGGGCGGCTCGACGCCTCCTGGCGTTGGGTGCCGGCAAGAATCGTCTTCGCCATCCACGACCGTCAGATCGCCGAGCACGGGGGTGCAGACGGCTTGCGCGACAAGGGTGCAATCGAGTCCGCTCTGGCGCGCCCGATGAATCTCGAAGCCTACGGCAACCCGGACATTGCCGACCTGGCGGCAGCCTACGTCCACGGGATCGCCAGAGGCCACGCATTCACGGACGGCAACAAGCGAACGGCCTGGGTCACGGGCCGCCTCTTCCTGGCGGACAACGGCGCCCGCCTCGAATTCGACCCCCTCGACGCGGTCCGCCTCATGGAAGGCGTCGCCGCCGGCAACATCTCCGAATCCGAGGTTGCCGCCTGGCTCCGGTCGCGACTGGCAGGCCGCTGAAGGAAGTGCGCCGCTGACGCGCCCTGTCCCAAGCACTCCCTAGTCCCGCGGCCTGTCGTCCCAGGAGACGACCGTCTGGCGGGCTTCGCCGAGGCCTTCTATGCCGAGATGGACCTCGTCGCCGACATCGAGGAAGCGCGGCGGCTTCATGGCGCTGCCGACGCCGGGCGGCGTGCCGGTCATGACGACGTCGCCGGGCATGAGCGTCATGAAGCGGCTGGCGTAGGCGACGGCCTCCACGACCGAGAAGATCATCTTGCTGGTATTGCCGGTCTGCATCCGCTCGCCGTTCACATTCAGGAACATGTCGAGGTTCTGCACGTCGGCGATCTCGTCCTTCGTCACCAGCCAGGGGCCGATGGGCGCGAAGCTGTCATGGCTCTTGCCCTTGGTCCACTGGCCGGACCGCCGGGTCTGGAACTCGCGTTCCGAGACGTCGTTGCCGAGCGCGAAACCGGCGACATGGTCCATGACCTCGTCCTCGCCGATATATTGCGCCTTCGAGCCCATGACGACGACGAGCTCGACCTCCCAGTCGAGCATGGTCGAATCGACCGGCTTGACGATGGGGTCGTTCGGCCCGGTGAGCGCCGTGACCGGCTTCTGGAAGTAGATCGCATCCTTCGGGATCGGCGCGCCCACCTCGTTGGCGTGGTCGATATAGTTGAGGCCGACGCAGAGCACCTTGGCCGTGCCGGCGACCGGCAGGCCGAGGCGCGGCGACCCGGAGACTTCCGGCAGGCTCGCGGCGTCGAGTCCCGCAAGACGCTCCAGGCCCGCGGAAGAAACCGCCTCCGGCCCCAGGTCCCCGATTGCGCCCGAGAGGTCGCGAATGGCGCCCGCAGCGTCCAGCAGGCCCGGCTTCTCCTGGCCCCTCGGGCCGTAACGCAACAATTTCATCTTCTACTCCGCCGCTTCGGCCGTTGTTTCCGTCAACTCGCCGACGGCCCCGGCCGCCACGAGTTCCTCCACCTGCGCGGGCGTCCAGCCTTCGCGCAGCAGGATGTCCCGGGAGTGTTCGCCAATATGCGGCGCCCTGTCGAGGCCCGCGTCGGAGCCGATCTTCGCAAGCCCCGGAATGTTGGTGACGGGCAGCGCGCCCGGCAT
>VXPS01000368.1 GCA_009839425.1 Chloroflexota bacterium | reverse complement strand
CCCCACCCCCTCACCTCAGGATGTCGCCCTCACCCGCCGCGCCGCCGAGGCCGGCAACCTGCTCGGCATCAAGGTGCTCGACCACATCGTGGTCGCCCGCGGCGCCGGCGGCTTCGTCAGCCTCCGGGAGTCCGGCCATGAGTGGTAGTCCACCCACAGATCCGCATGCGCAGGTTCGACGGCCCTATGCCTGCCTGCCAAACTGCTCAGGCCAGCGTCGTCGTCAGCCCGACCGGCCGACGACCGCTCGTCGAACATTCACCCACTCGGCAAGTAGCAGGTAGGCGGACCCCATGCGCATCGTCTCCATCGAACCCCTGCAGTGCTCCAACGGCTGGTCGCCCTGGACCTTCGTCCGAGTCGAAACCGACACCGGCCTGATCGGCTACGGCGAGTGCAGCGACTGGCAAATGCCCCGCGCCCTGGCCGCCGGCGTGCATGACCTGGCCACCGAAATCATGGGCAAGGACCCGAGACAGGTCGTCGCGCTGACCAACGACATGGCCTTCCGCATGCGCCAGAACATCGGCGGCGTCGCCCGTAAGTCGCTCGCCGGCATCGAGGCCGCCCTCTGGGACATCAAGGGTCAGGCCCTCGGCGTCTCCATCACCGAGCTTCTCGGCGGACCCACCCGCGACAGCATCCGTCTCTACTGGTCCCACTGCGGAAGCTACCGACTGGCCCATCAGAAAGTCCTCGGCACCCCGCCCATCAACACCTGGGACGACTTCGCCGACCTGGGTCGCGAGGTGGTGGCCAGCGGATACACCGCGCTCAAGACCAACCCGCTCTGCCCGGCCGAGGCCGGCCACTTCGCCCGCCCCACCGACGGCAACCTGGAACGCGGCGACCTCGCAATCATCGTTCGCCAGATAGAGACGATGCGTGAGGCGGTCGGCCCGGACATCGACATCTGCCTGGATCTCAACTTCCGCTATCGCCCCGCCGCCGTCATCCAGATCGCCGACGCCCTGGCCCCTTACGAACTCTTCTGGATCGAATACGACAGCTACGACACCGAGGCGCTGGCGCACGTTCGCCGCTCCATGCGCACCCCGCTCTGCTCAGCCGAAAACCTCACAGCCGTGCACGACTACGCCCGCTTCTTCCAGGCCGGCGCCATGGACGTCGCGATGATCGACGTGGCCTGGAACGGCATCGCCCAGTCCCTGCACATCGCCGAAATGGCCGCCGCCCACGAGGTCTACGTGGCCCCCCACAACTACTACAGCCACGTCTCCACCTTCATGTGCGCCCACGTGGCCGCCTCCGTAAGCAACCTCCGCATCATGGAAACCGACGTCGACTCCGCCCCCTGGCGCGACGACCTGGTCAGCGTCTCCCCAACAGTCGACCACGGCTGGATGCAAACCCCTACCACCCCCGGCCTCGGCACCGCCCTCAACGAAGAAGCCCTGGCTGCCCACCCACCGCCATTGAGCTAGCCAACGTGAACACCGCTGAACACGCTCTACTTACTGAGGTCTTCCCACACGACGCCCGCCGTGATCCGCGCGGCGTGCTCGTGCTGGGCGGCGCGCCCGTCGACCAATTGATCGACGAGCACGGCACCCCGCTGTACGTCTTCGACGAGGCCACCCTGCGGGCCCAGTGCCGGGCCTATGCCCAGCCACTGGTGCACGAATACCCCAACAGCCTCGCCCTCTACGCTTCCAAGGCCCATCTCGATCCCACCATCGCCGGCATCGTGGCCGCCGAAGGCCTCGGAGCCGACGCCGTCTCCAGCGGCGAGATTCGCGTGGCGCTGGCCGGCGGAATGCCAGCCGACCGCATCGTGTTTCACGGCAACAATAAGCTGCCCGAAGAGATCGAATACGCACTTGACGTCGGCGTCGGACGAATCGTCGTGGACAGCCTCGATGAACTCGATCTGATCGCCGAAATCGCGACCGAACGCGGCGGCCAGCCCGCTCCGGTCATCCTGCGGATTACGCCGGGGGTTGAAGCTCACACGCACGAATACATCCGAACCGGCGCCATCGACAGCAAGTTCGGGCTGCAACTGCACTCAGGCGCCGCCGAAGAAGCCGTGGCGCAGGCACAGGCGGCAGATTCAATCGACCTGACGGGACTCCACGCCCACATCGGCTCGCAAGTCCTCGACGTCGAGCCCTACGCCGACAGCCTGGACATTGTCCTCGACTTTGCCGACACGATGTCTGAGCGCCACGGCCTCGTGCTGCGGGACATCAGCCCCGGCGGCGGCTTCGGCGTCAGCTACAGCGAGGCCGACGATCCCCCCGCGGCCGGCTCGTTTGTAGAAGTCATCGCCGAAACCCTCCGCGCGCGACGTCTGGAGTCCGAACCACGGCTCCTCATCGAACCCGGCCGCTCCATCGTCGCCCGCGCCGGCGTGGCGCTATATCGAGTCGGCACGATCAAGGAAATCCCCGGCGTGCGCACCTACGTGTCAGTGGACGGCGGCATGGCCGACAACATCCGCCCCGCCCTCTACGGCGCCCAATACCGCGCCCTCATCGCTAATCGCATGCCCGACGGCGCAGAGCAACTCGTAACGGTCGCCGGTCGCTACTGCGAGTCCGGCGACGTGCTGCTGCGGGACATCGAACTTCCGGCGTTGCGTCGCGGCGATGTCCTGGCCGTCCCCGCCGCCGGCGCTTATCACATGTCCATGGCCAGCAACTACAACCTCGTCGGTCGACCGGCCACCGTGCTCGTGCGCAACGGTAAAGCCCTCGTCACCAGGCCGCGCGAAACTGACGCGGATCTTATGGCGGCGTTCGCCCCCGTCGAGACTTAGCTCGGAGGCGGATTCGCGGCCAGCGCCGCTCGATAGGCCTCAATCACGGCCATCACCTCGGCCTCGGGAATCCCCTCGCGGCTCCCGTCCCCAATCGCTCGGAACCGGTCCGCCAGCCCCCAGGCCACGTCCGGCGCGGGCAGATCGGCGTAGCGCGGAATGATGTGCGCGTGCATGTGTGGAACGCTCTCGCCGTATGCCACCACATAACTCCGTTCAGCCCCGGTCACCTCTTCCAGCGTGCGCATGAAGTGGCGAAGAGCCGGACCGAAGTTCGTCGCTTCGGCATCGTTGAAGCGCGCCGGCCCCTGCACGTGGCGCTGCGGCTGCAGGAGAAGCCAACCGGCCAGGGGGAACGGCGCACCAGTGTGCCGAATGTGCCACAAGTCGTTTTCGAAGATGACACCACCCGCAGACTCTTCTTCACCAGCGTTGGAATGGCAGATGCCGCAGGACGGGTCGTAGGACGGGTGCTTCATGGGTGGTCTCCCGGACGACTGATGACGAGTCGCATCATGCCACGGGCCCGGGATTGAAAGCGTCAGCCTCGCCGTACTCGGTCCGCCGGATCACCGATGCCTCGCCGGTCGTCACAACCAGTTCGCCGTCGACCAGCCGGATCGGAAACCGGTCCATCGGCCGCTGCGCTGGCCCCCGCAACAGTTCGCCGGTTAGGCCGAATCGCGAAAGGTGGCACTTGCATTCAAAGATCCCGTCGATTGGTGGAGGAATCGTGCAGCGCAGGTGCGGACACTGACGGTAGAGCGCTACGAAGCCGCTGGGGCCGCGTGCCATATAGAAGCGGCCGTCGGCCCAGGTCTTGACATCGCCAACCCCATAGTCCTGCGGTCGACCTGCACGCACCAGCCCACCGAAGGCACGGGATGGCGGCGGGCTGAAGAGTCGCCAGGCGAGTGTCGCGGCACCACCGGTCAGCGCGAGTACGGCGGGAACGATCAGGCTGCGGCGCGACCAGCCCGGATTCAATCGCTTCACGCGCCGACAGCGTCCACTAGTTTTGGCCCCATGCCCTAGCGAAGACCGGCCACGCGGAGGGCGGCACGGTGAGCCGCCCATTCATCGGCATCGTCCAGCGGCGCAAGATTGAAGTCCGGGGCGGCACGTGCGAGTGCCGATCGAATTATGTGATCGGCCAGGTGCGGGTTCTTCGGCAGCACCGACCCGTGGAGATAGGTGCCTATGGCGCTCCCGGCGACCGCCCCTTCGGTGCCGTCCTCAGAGTTGTTGCCGTGGCCGCGCACTACCTGTGCCAGCGGAACCGAGGTTGAACCCAGGTACGTGCGCCCCCCGTGGTTTTCGAAGCCGACGAGCCGGGAGCCCTTCCAGTCGCAGACCACATTCCCGATGCAACGCGGCACGTCGGATCCTGGATGCAATGTCTCGGCATCGAACACCCCGAGCCCCGCCAATTCCGAGCCGTCGGCAGCACGGTAGCGGTGCGCCATCAGCTGATAGCCCCCGCAAACTGCCAGCATCGCTGCGCCGTCACCAAGATCGGACAGGATTTGATCGGCATTCCTCGTCGTAAGACCCTCGCTTGCCAGCTGCTGTTGGCGGTCCTGCCCACCGCCAATAACGTACAGGTCGGATGTCCCGGCCAGCCGGTCGTTCCACTCCAAGCGTTGAACTTTGGGCGTGACGCCGCGCCATGCGCAGCGGCGCTCCAGACAGGTCACGTTGCCGCGGTCGGCGTATAGGTTCATCAGGTCGGGATAGAGATAGGCAATTCGCAACACCGGACCGGAAGTCGTCATACGGCCGCTCGCCAATACGGGTCGACCCAGCCGCGACGGGTGCAGACGGCGCGCAGGTCAAGCATGGCGGTGTACGTAGCCAGCACGATCAGCCGGCGAGACGGGCCGCCGGGCTCCGACGCCAGCGCGGCGTCGAGCGCCGGCCCAATGCCCGGGCAAACCAGCGGCCGGTCGACGGTCGGGGCCACGCCCGCGTACTTCAGGCGAAGCGCCAGATCCTCGGCGCGGCGCCCTCCAACGACCAGCCGGCGTGGAGCGAGGCCTTCAAACTCCACGTCCCAGATCCACGACACGTCCTCACCATCGGCCACGCCGTCGTTGAGCAGCACCAGCGTATCCAGCACTTCGGGTTCGGAGCGCAACAGGTCCAGTGTCTGGTTTGCGCCGGTCGGATTCTTCACCAGCAACAGCACGATAGTCCCACTGGGCGTCTGGATCGTCTCGGCACGGCCAAAGGCGGGTTGGAAGGCCTCGAGAACAGAACCGGCGTCGTCGGTCTCAATTCCAGCCGCCCGCACGCCCGCCACCGCGGCAGCCAGGTTGTAGGCGTTGTATAGGCCGGGCAGCTTGACCTCAACGTGTCGGTCGGAGTCAGGAGTAATCAGGCGGTAGGAGGAACCCGCGAGGCCGTGGGGTTGGAATTCCGTGATGCGAACCTCGGGATTGGGACGGTGGAAGTCACAGGATCGGCAGCGGTAGCTGCCGAGGTGGGCGTAGACAACCCGGTCCCAGTCGAGGCGGCCGTCGCAGACGGGGCAACGCCGCACGTCCGCCCAGGCGTCGGGCGTCGTTGAGTCGCTCGCGACATCGGCGCCGAAAAAGAGAAGCGGGCCGCGATGTCGGCGGGCAACGGCGACAACAGCCGGGTCGTCGGCATTGGCGATGATGCTTGCGCTCGCGTCGAGCTGATTAATGGCGTCCTGCCATGCCGCGGCCGTGCGATCGACCTCGCCGTAGCGGTCCAGTTGGTCGCGAAACAGGTTCAGGAAAACGGCCACCCGGGGACGAACGGTCGGGGCCAGGGACGCGAATGCCCATTCGTCTAGCTCCAGGATGGCGCGCAGCCGCGAGGCGTCATGAACCCGGCCGTTCCAGCCAACGTACGGGAGGAGAGCGGCCGCCAGGCCGCGTTCGAGGTTGGAGCCGGTGGGGTTGGTGAGGACCCGCTGGCCGGCGGCGCGGGCCAGTGCGCACAGGGCGGCGGTGGTGGTGGTCTTGCCGTTGGTGCCGGTGACGGTGATGGTCGAGTGGAGTTGGCTAAGGCTGTCGGGGACGAAGTCGGGGTCGAGGGCTGAGGTGACGAGGCCGCTGACGGCGGTGCCGCCGCCGCAGCGGGTGAGGCGGGAGAGCCAG
>VXPS01000085.1 GCA_009839425.1 Chloroflexota bacterium | reverse complement strand
GCGCTGAAGCTGGCGGACCTGGTGTTGACGGTGGAGGGGTGCGGGGCCGACCGGTGGGCGGAGAAGTTCTTCAACATCAAGTGTCCGGCGGGCGGCCTGCGGCCGCGAGTGGCGGTGCTGGTGGCAACTGTGCGAGCGCTGAAGCTGCACGGCGGGGTCAGCAGGCGAAACCTGGCGAGCGAGAACCTGGTCGCCCTGCGGGCAGGCATGCCAAACCTGATAGCGCACGCCGAAAACCTGCGGAAGTTCGGGGTGCCGGTGGTGATAGCCGTGAACCGGTCCCCGACCGACACGGACGCGGAAGTGGACGCGGTGATGGCGGCGGCGGAGGGGCTGGGCGCGCCGGCGGCGCTTTCGACGGTGTTCAGCGATGGCGGGGCCGGGGGCGAGGCGCTGGCCCGGCAGGTGGTGGCGACGCTGGCGAGGGGCGAGGACGATTTCAAGCCGCTGTATGAGGCGGAGGCGCCGCTGACCGAGAAGATCGAGACGGTGGCGCGCGAGATCTACGGGGCGGACGGGGTGGACTACGCGGCGGGCGTGGCTCGCAGGCTGCGGCGGTTGGACCGTGGGGTGGCTCGCGGTTTCCCGGTGTGCATGGCGAAGACGCAGTATTCGCTGTCGGACGACCCGGGGTTGCTGGGGAGGCCGAGCGGGTTCCGGGTGACGGTGCGGGACGTGCGGTTGTCGGCGGGGGCAGGGTTCGTGGTGCCGCTGACTGGGGACATTCTGACCATGCCGGGGCTGCCGCGGCGGCCGTTTGCCGAGGACATGGATATTTCGGCCGACGGGAGGATCAGCGGGCTGGCTTAGTTCTCATATGAGAGCTTTGCAGAACCCTGGGTTGATTGCCCGGAAGACCCCTCACCGGTTTCAGCCGAAGACGGCTGAACCTGCCTCTCCCCTTGGAGAGGGTTAAGAGCGTGCCGCCCTGTGGGGATCGTGCTGAGTCGGGGGTTGGTTGCGCGGAAGACCCTCACCCCAACCCTCTCCCAGAGGGAGAGGGAGAAAGATCGGACGCACACTGGGTCTTGCGACGGTCTCCGAGGAGACTGACAGCGCACCGTCGATCTGAAGAGATCTACATTGCCAGCACGAATCCTGTCAGCCGGATTCGGCCGAAGCCGCTGCTGGTCGGACCTCGTCGACGGCCCAGTAGAGGGCGGCGAGGATGATGAGGGGGTCGAGGATCTGCCAGAGGGTTCCGTTCTGGAGGAAGGTGGCGTTGATCAGGTCGAGGATGCCGAAGGCGAGGGCCAGGACGGCGCCGACGCGATAGGCGGTGCCGCCGCGTTCCCAGAGGGTGAGGGCTCCGGCGACGGCGAATCCGACGACGAGGGCGTTGATGGACTCCCAGACGGCCTGGGTGTTTTCGCCAAAGGCCGAGGCTGAGAAGTCGTCGGAGTGGTCGCCGTAGTAGTTGACGAAAACGACGGCGGCGAAGCCCACGAGGATGAGGGCCCAGGCGGACTTGACGTTGCGGGTGTTGCGCCAGAGCCACCAGACGCCGGGGACGGCGATGAGCAGGGCGGCGAACTGCCAGATCTTCCAGGCCCAACTGTCGACGTTGATCCGGGTTTCGGAGACCACGGAGCCGGCATCGATCCAGGCGTAGAGCATGGCGGCCACGACGGCGGCCGCGGCAAGGGAACCGGCGAATCCGAGATTATGACGTTCAAGCCAGCACCGCATGACGCTACCCTCCCATTTCCGTGTCAGGCCGAGCGCCCGGCTTGAGCGCCGCCGCCGACCACATCAAGAAAACCAGAGCGCGCACGGGGTTGAGCGCATCCCAGAGCGTGCCGTTGTTGACGAAGTAGGCGTTGATAAAGAGGACGACGCCCAGAGCGGCCAGGAGCGCCGCGCCCAGGCGGTCCAACTGGCCGCCACGCTTCCACAGGACCGGAACCGCGATGAGCGTGCAGCCAAGGAATACCGGGTTGACGGTCTTCCAGATGTTGCCGAAGTTGCCTTCGAAGAGCCCGTCGCCGTAGGAGTTGAGAAAGACGGCCAGGGCGACCACGCCCAGGATCAGGCCGCGCGTCCAGACCACGCGCCGGGTGCCGCGCCAGAGCCACCAGACGCCGGGGATGGCCATGAGCAGGGCGCCGACCTGCCAGAGGCGCCAGGCCCAGTTGGAGGTATTGGGGAGGCCCTCGCGGGACAGCATGCCGGTGGAGGCGCCCCAGGCGAAGAGGGCGACGAAGAGGATGGCCGCGTAGAGGAGGGCCTCGGCGGCGCCGAGGTCGCGGGGACGGATTGGATTAGGCAAGGGGCTGCTCTCTCATGTGGTCGCCTCTTTGGTTTCAGTCACTTCCCAAGGGCCGCCGATAGCGGGGCTGAGGCCGACGACCGCCCAGAGCAGGGCGACCAGCATCATGATCGGGTCAAGGGCGCTCCAGAGCGTCTCGTTGTTGATGAAGAGATAGTTGATGAACACGAGGACGCCGGTGATCGCCGACGCCGCGGCCAGGAAGCGGCCCCTGTTGCAGCCCGACCTAAGGAGCGAAAGCCCGACGACGGCGGCGAGGGTGACGAAGAGGCCATCGACCACCTCCCAAACCGATCCAACGTGGTCTCCAAAGACGTCGTCGGTGTAGGTGTTGAGAAATATGACGAGGGTGAGCAGGACCATCGCCAGGGTTCGGATGCGGGGCTGGCTCTGGCCATTGGACCAGAACCAGGCGGCGCCGGCGGCGGCGAAGACCAGGGTTCCGATTTGCCAAAGCTGCCAGCGCCAGTTTTCGACGCCGGCACCGTCAGGATCGACGACGGTCGATTGCTGGTTCCAGGCGAAGAGGGCGACGACGATGAAGGCGGCGCCGATGAGGAGTTCGGTGGCGTTCAGGTTGCGGCGTTGTGTCAGGAAGTGCACGGGCGCGCCTCCGCGTCGAAGCTTTTGCACCCACGCCGCCCGCGTGGGCGAGCCGACCAATCCGGGTGGAGTCTAGCCCGTGAGGGCTTGTTATGTCGCCTCAGGTGGCAGGTCATCTGAACCATGGGCAGCGGAGCTCTCTCCGCCCGGAGACCTCGGCGTAAGCCGCGACTGGTTGCGCGGAAGACCCCTCACCGATTTCCGGCGAAGACGCCGGAATCTGCCTCTCCCCTTGGAGAGGGTGAAGAGGGGCGGCTCCGGCGCAAGGTGCTCGACTTCGGCTTGGCTGCTTCACCGAGGCTGCCACCCTCACCCCGGCCCTCTCCCTCAAGGGAGAGGGAGAAAGAGGCGGCCCCAGCGAGGGCTAGCCGAGGCTTGCAAAGGCCTCCCAGGCGAGGGTTTAGTAGGCGGCCGCATGTATGAGAAACCGGGGGCGTCTTGCAAGGGTCTCTCAATGAAGAGAGGGAGCAAGAGGCGGCCCTGGCGAGGTTTGCCGGGGTCGCAGGAAGGGGAGAAACACGACTGCCCGCGTCGGAGTGAAGGGTTCGACCAGACTGACCCAATACCCAGCGCGCAGGCCCTCCGCAGGTGCGGCCATATTCGCGGTGGAGGTATTTGTGGCTGCGGAGGACTACGGTGGGGGTGGGCGCGCTCAGTCAGCGGCGGTCGCCTGGCGCAGGTCGGCGGCGACGCGGAGGGCGCGGGACGCCTGCTCCGAGGCCTGGCGGGCGCTGTCGCCGGTGTAGCGGACGGGGTCCAGCATCTCCGACAGTCGGTCGGCGCCCAAGCGCGCGGCGATTTCCTCGTCCTGCGCGAGGAGTGAGGCGAAGGACGCCCCGCTGGTGGCGGCCTCCTGCGCCGCCTCGTAGATGACGTCGTGCGCCCGCTGCCGGCCGATCTCGCGCCCCAGCTCCAGCATCAGGCTCTCCGACATGATCAGTCCGCCCGAGAGATCGAGGTTCTGGCGCATTCGCTCCGGGAAGACGCGCAGCCCCTCGGCCACGTCTTGCAGTCGCACGAGGATGTCGCCGGTCAGCTCGACCGCCTGGCACAGCGCGCGGTCGATCATCATCGAGCGGCTGCCGTCGGCCTCGTGGTCGCCGAGCATGGCCTCGATGGCGAGCGGGACCAGCGATCGCAGATGCGTCTCGTCGGCGATGATGTCCATGCAGAGCTTGGGATTGCGTTTCTGGGGCATGGTGCTGCTGCCGACGGCGCCGGGCGGCACGGGCTCCTCGACCTCGCCGAACTCGTCCGCCATCAGCGTGCGCACCTCGCGCGCGGTCTTGCCGCAGCTGGTACCGAGCATGGCGAGGACGAGGACGTACTCCGTCAGGTGGTCGTAGATCGTGCGGCCGGGCAGCGGCATGGAGCCGAGGCCGAGCAACTCGCCTATCCGGTTCTGCAGCGCGGCGCCGTGACCCTGGAATGAAGCGGCCGTGCCTGCGCCGCCGCCGAGCATGGCGACGAAGGCGCGCGGCTCCAGCTGCCGCAGCCGCTCGGCGTGGCGGCAGAGCTCGTCGATCCAGACCGCAACCTTGGCCCCGAAGGTCGAGGGCACGGCGTGCTGCCCGTGCGTGCGACCGGCGATCGCGTCGTCCTTCGTGCGCTCGGCGAGTGAGGCAAGCGCCTGGAGGAGGTCGGCAAGCTCGGTGAGAAGGATGCGATGGGCCTTGCGCAACTGCAGGATGTTGCCCGTCTGGGTGATGTTCTGGGTGGTCGCTCCCCAGTGGACGTAGCCGCCGGCGTCGCCCTCGCAGAGCCGGTCGAGCTCCCAGACGAGCGGCACCAGGCCGTGCCCGGTGACGCGCAGGCCCTCGGTGACGCGCTCGAGGTCGAACAGCTCGAGGTGCGCCTTGCGCTGGATCTCCGTTGCGGCCGCCTCCGGAATCATCCCAATCTCCGCCTGCGCGCAGGCCAGCGCCGCCTCCACGTCAAGCCAGGCCTGCAAGCGCGCCTGCTGCGTGAAGAGCGGACGGATGCCGGGGTCGCGGATGCGCAGGGCGGTGGGTCGTTCCTGGCTCATGGTGTGCTCCTTGGAGGCGCGGCGATGCTATGCGCAGCGTAGCCACCGCTGGCTGGGGACCTTTGTCTAACTCGCGCCTGGTTGCACGGAAGACTCCTCACCGATTTCCGGCGAGGACGGCGGAATCTTCCTCGTCCCTCGGAGAGACCTCTGCGTAACCCGAGGCTGGTTGCCCGGAAGACCCCTCACCGACTTCGGTCGAAGACGCCCGAATCTGCCTCTCCCCTTGGAGAGGGTGAAGATCGGCGTCCCCGCAGCTCATTGTCAACACACACCGTTGGACTCGCCGATAGAGGAAGAGGGACCACACATCACTCGGGTGATTGCAGTCTGATCAAAGTTGCCCTCCACCCCGCTTCGGCCGTCCTCAGGTGCGGCCGAATTCGCGGTCGAGGAGGTCGCGGCTGAGGAGGATGACGGTGGGGCGGCCGTGGGGGCAGATGATGCCGAGGTCGCAGGCTTCGAGGTCGCGGATGAGGGCGGACATTTCATCGAAGGCCAGGGGGGCGCCGGACTTGATGGCGGCGCCACAGGCGAGAGACCAGCGGAGGCGGTCGGCGGCGGCGAGGCGCTGGAAATCGGAGCTCTGGGCTTCGGCGACGACTTCGCGGAGGTAGGTGGCGGCGTCGATGCGGCCGAGGGCCGCGGGGACGGCGCGGAGGAGCCAGGCGGAGGGACCGAAGGCGGTGACGTCGAAACCGAGCGTGCGCAAATCGTCGGCATGGGAGGCGACCCAGCCGCTTTCCTCGGCGCTGAGTTCGACGCTGGTGGGATCGAGGAGGCGCTGGGTAGGGGCGTCGGTGGTGTTGCCGAGGCGCTCGAATAGGACGCGTTCGTGGGCGGCGTGCTGGTCGATGAGATAGAGGCCGCGGGGTCCGGCGGCGACGATGTAGGTGTTTTCGACCTGGCCGAGCGGGCGCATGACGGGGGAGCGGAGGCCCGGGGCGGGTTCCGGCTCGTAGTCGTTCGGCGATGGGGGCGGACCTCCGCCAGCACCGAGGTGGCGGCTGGGC
>VXPS01000432.1 GCA_009839425.1 Chloroflexota bacterium | reverse complement strand
AGTGGGGGATTGACGCCCTCTTCGAGGACTACCGCGAGATGCTGGAAGAGACCCGGCCGGACATCGTCAGCGTATGCACCACGGCCAAGCCGCGCGGCGATATCCTGCTGGAGATCGCCAACGGCGGCTACGGCGTCCGCGCCATATGGGCGGAAAAGCCCATCACGTTCTCCCTGGCCGAGGCGGATGCCGCCATCGACGCCTGCAAGCGGGCCAACATTGCGCTGGCCGTCAACTGCACCCGCCGCTGGCGGGATGACTACCTGCAGGTCAAGTCCCTGCTCGACGAAGGCGCGATCGGCGATGTGGTGTCCGTGGATTCCCGAGCCGGGTACAGCCTCTCCCACAACGGCAGCCACCTGATTACAACGCTCACCATGTTTGTGCCCGAGCGCGCCGTCTCGGTCGTCGGCGAGGCGGAACTCGACGAGGCCAACCCCGACAACGACTTCACGGGCGCCGGTCTTCTCAGGTTTCCCGGCAATGTTCGCGGCTACGTGCGTGCCTACGACAATGGCCCAAACGAGGATTCCCATGACATCGTGGGCACCGACGGCATGATCCGCATCATCGACGACGCCCGCAGCATCCAGGTATGGACGGCGCACGAGGCGTTGGAGGGCTACCAGCGGCTTCGGGAACGCCGCAGCTTCGTCCGCCGCCACTTCCCGCCGCCGGTACGACGCCATAGCGCCGGAGTCAATGCGGTCTACGACCTCATCCACTGCATCGAGTCCGGGGACGCCCCACGCTGCAGTGGCGAGGACGCGCTCGAGGCTCTGGAAATCGCCATCGCCATCCGGGAGTCCGAACGGCGTGGCAATCAGCCGGTTGACCTGCCCCTGCCGGACCGCAGCGCCCGCATCATCTCCACCGAGGTCGTCCGCTACGCACTCCCGCGCGCCATCCTGCGCCGGCGCGAGGCGGCGGCCCAGGCCTAGGCGCTGCCCAGCCGCTGCACGTAGGCCACGGCGGACTCGCCCAACCGGTTCAGCGCGTACCCGCCTTCCAGCACGTGCAGCTGCGCCCTGCCCAGTCTGGCAACCCGCCCGGCCAAACGACCGAGGTCCTCGCTGCGCAGTCCGAGGATCGCGATCGGGTCCTCTCGATGCGTGTCAAGACCCAGCGGCACCACCCCAGCTAGCATCGGCCCGGGTCTCCAGGGTCCTCGCGTGGTCGTTCGGCGCCCCACCGAAGATGCGAGCCGTGCGCGCATAGGCCATACTCTGCCCCACGGCGTCCAGGGAAAGGCATCCGCCCATGACACGAGCCGCTGTGATCGGGCTTGGCCGTATCGCAAGCACCTGGGACGAAGAGCGCAGCAAGTACGACGGCTGGCACCTCCCGCATGCCCACATCGGCTGTATGGCGGCTGTCCCGGAGCTCGAGATCGTCGGTCTCTCGGATACCTGGGCTGAGCAGCGCGAAGCGGCGCGCGCCAAGTGGGGAATCGACGCCCTTTTCGAGGACTATCGCGAGATGCTGGCCAAGACGCGGCCGCAAATCGTCAGCGTCTGCACGTCAATGAAGCCACGCACCGACATCATGCTGGAGATCGCCAACGGCGACTACGGCGTCCAGGCCATCTGGGCCGAAAAGCCGTTGACCTATTCGCTGGCCCAGGCCGACGAAGTGATCGCCGCCTGTCGCGGGGCCGGCATTCACCTGGCCGTCAACTGCACCCACCGCTGGCGCGACAGCTTCACGCAGACTCGCGAGATGATCGACGACGGGTTGATCGGCGATGTCCTGCACGTGCAGGGCGGCTTTAACTGCAACCTCTCCCACAACGGCAGTCACTTGATTACCCGACTCACCATGTTTACCGATGCGCGGGTCGCCTGGGTCGCCGGCGAGGCCGAAAGCGACGAGGCGGTGGCGGGCGAGGAAGACTTTGCCGGCAATGGCTACTTCGTCTGCCAGAACGGCGTGCGCGGCATGTTTCGCGGCATGCACACCGGTGGTATGGAACTCTCCTACGACGTCACCGGCACCGAGGGCATGATTCGCCTGATGGACGACAGCCGCAGCCCCGAGCTGTGGCGGATCGAGGAGGGCCTGCCCGGCCAACGCGGATCGACGCCCGCCTGTCACTTCTTCCGGCCCAGCCACACACCCCGGGCGGCCGGCGTGAACGTGCTGTACGACCTCATGAACTGCATCGAGACCGGCCAGGACTCCCGCTGTACCGGAGAAGACGCTCGCGAAGCGCTGGAAATCGCCATCGCCGTCCGCGAATCGCATCGACAGGGCGGTGGCCGCGTCGACCTTCCGCTTGAGGACCGAAGCCTCGGCATCGTCTCCCGCGAAGTTCTGGTCTCCGAACTACCCCGCGCCATTCTCCGGCGGCGCGAAGCCGAAGCCCGGACTGGAGCGTCGTCCTGATGGCCAGGCTCAAAGCGGCGGTGATCGGGCTCGGACGCATCGCCAGCACGATCGACGAAGAACTCGGCGAGTTCGACGGCGTTGAGTTTCCGTATGGACATATCCCCTGCTACATGTCGATGCCCGAGATCGAAGTCGTCGGCATGTCCGACACCTGGGTCGAGCAGCGCGAAGCCGCCGGCGCCAAATGGGGCTTCGAGGCGCTCTACGCCGACTACCGCCAGATGTTGGAGGAGACGCGGCCTGACATTGTCAGCGTGTGCACCTCCGCCAAGCCGCGTGCCGACATCCTGTTGGAAATCGCCAACGGCGGCTACGGCGTCCGCGCCATTTGGGCGGAAAAACCCATCACCCTCTCCCTCGCCGAGGCGGATGCCGCCATCGACGCCTGCAAGCGAGCCAACATTGCGCTGGCCATCAACTGCACCCGCTGCTGGCGGGATGACTACCTGCAGGTGAAAGCCGTGATCGACGAAGGCGCCATTGGCGATGTGGTGTCCGTGGATTCCCGGTCCAGGTGCAGCCTCTCCCACAACGGCAGCCACCTGATCACCACGCTCACCATGTACGTGCCCGAGCGTGCCGTCTCTGTCGTCGGCGAGGCGGAACTGGATGAAGCCAACCCCGATAACGACTTCTCGGGCGCCGGCCTAATCAGGTTCCCGGGCAATGTTCGCGGCTACGTGCGGGCCTACGACAACGGGCCCAACGAGAGTTCCCACGACATCGTCGGCACCGACGGCATGATCCGCATCATGAACGATGCCCGCAGCATCCAGATCTGGACGGCTCACGAGGCCCTGCAGGGTCACCAGCAACTTCGAGAGCGCGGCACCTTCATCCGCCGTCACTTCCCCCCGCCTGTTCGTCGCCATAGCGGCGGAGTCAATGTGGTCTACGACCTCATCCACTGCATCGAGTCCGGCGACGATCCGCGCTGCAGCGGCGAAGACGCGCGCGAGGCGCTCGAAATCGCCATCGCCATCCGCGAGTCCGAACGACGCGGCAATCAGCCGGTTGACCTGCCGCTGGCCGACCGCAGCGCGCAGATCATCTCCGGCGAAGTCGTCCGCAGCGAACTCCCCCGCGCCATCCTTCGCCAGCGCGAGGAGGCGGCTCAGGCCTAGGCGCTACCCAGCCCCTGCACGTACGCCACCGCCGACTCACCCAGCCGGCTCAGCGCGTACCCGCCCTCCAGCACGTGCAATCGCGGCATCCCTAGGCTCGCAATCCGCTCCGCCACGCGTCCAAAGTCCTCGCTGTACAGGCCAAGGACCGCAATCGGATCCTCCCGGTGCGTGTCAAACCCCAGCGACACCACCAGCGCCTGCGGATCGAACGCCGCAATCGCCTCGCACCCCCGGTCCAGCACATCCATGTACGAATCGATCCCCATGTGCGGCGGCAACGGCAGATTCAGGTTGAACCCTTCACCGGCCCCCCGCCCCCGCTCGTTCGCATGCCCGGAAAACCCCGGATACGCAAACCGCGGATCCGCGTGCAATGACACGTATAGGACGTCGTCCCGTTCGTACGTCAGGTGCTGCGATCCGTTCCCGTGGTGATAGTCCACGTCCACAATCGCCACCCGCCCGTCGCCGCTCAGCAGGTTCGCCGCCACCACCGCGTTGTTGAAATAGCAGAACCCGCCCATCCGGTCATGTTCCGCGTGATGCCCCGGCGGCCGGCACAGCGCCAATACGTCGGCTGCCCCGTCCCGCACCAGGTCCGCCCCAGTCAGCGCCACGTCCACCGCCTCGCGAGCCGCTCCATACGTCGCCTGCATCAGCGGCGCGTCCTGCCCAAACGAATAGAACGCCGCCCGCTCCGCCGGATCCGACCGCTCCAGCACCCCCGGATCCATCGACACCCCAACCGGCGTCACGATCGCTTCCGGATCCAGCTCCGCGCACGTATCACGGATAAATTCCCGGTACTTCGGCTCATGCACCGCGTCCAGCGCCGTGTCGTCATGCGCCCTCGGCGCCACCAACCGCACCAGCCCCGCCGCCTCCAGCGCCTCCCGGATCAACCCTGGACGCGCCGGCGTCTCCGGATGGTCATACACCTGCCCATCCACCGTCTGCAACACCGGCGCATGCCCCACGTGCCCATCCGACCAAACCAACGGAACAGCCAGCACGCACCTCCGGAAACGCTCAGGGGCTCGTGATTCTCCCACGAGCCCCCGAGTCCGCCCCTGGTATATCGGCGGTTCCTACGCCATGAACGCCTTCAGGTGCCCCGCCATGTTCGGCCTCCGTAGCTTCCGCAGCGCCATCGACTCGATCTGCCGGATGCGCTCGCGCGTGCGGCCGAAATGCTGCCCAATCTCCTCCAGCGTCAGCGGCGTCCCGCTGCCCAGGCCATAGCGCAGCCGCAGGACCTCCTGCTCGCGCGGCTCCAGCTGGTCCATCGCCTCCGCCAGGTGCTCCGTCAGCATGCTGTCGGCAATCTGCTCCAGCGGCTCCTCGGCGTCTTCGTCCGGAACCAGGTCGCCAACCGCCGTCGCCCCGTCCTCGCCCACCGGCGCGTCCAGCGACACCGGCGCGCGCGAGATCCGGTTCAGCGCCGCCATCTGCTCCTCGCTGAATCCCAGTTCGTCGGCGATCTCCCGGTCCGTCGGCTCGCGGCCCAGGGTCAACTGCATGTCGCGTCGCACCCGAGAGGCCTTCGCCAGCCGGTCGTGCGTATGCACCGGCAGCCGGATCGTCCGGCACTGCTCCGCGATCGCCCGCGTGATCGACTGCCGGATCCACCACGTCGCGTACGTGCTGAACTTGTACCCGCGCCGCCAGTCAAACTTCTCCACCGCCCGCATCAGCCCGCTGTTGCCCTCCTGGACCAGGTCCAGCAGCGGCACGTCGTGGCCCGTGTACTTCTTCGCCACGCTCACCACCAGCCGCAGGTTCGCGTTGATCATCTGCTGACGCGCCGCCTCGTCGCCGCGCTCGATCGCCTTCGCCAGCCGCACCTCGTCCTGCGCCGACAGCAGCGGGATCCGTCCAATCTCGTTCAGGTACCGCCGCACCGGGTCCCCCGCCGTCTCGCCGCCCGTCGACGACCGCTCCGTCGTCGGGTTCGACTGGCGGGTGCGCGCCGTCGGTCGCTCCTCGCCCAGCTCCTTCTCAGCCCACACCACGTCATCCAGCCCCAACTCGTCGGCAATCCCGGTCGCCATCGTCTGAACCGTGTCCGCTGCCATCTCGGTAGTCATCGCCCGCTGGCCCTTTCACGTCCTTCGCTGGATCCTCCCGCCGCCGACCCCGTTGTCCTTGGCGGGTCTCCCGCGGGTTCCCCCGCTGGATGACTGAGTAAACCGCTTCTCACAACGCCCTTTCCGTAATGGAAGTGACGCAACCACCCCCAAATCCCCCTTTTCTCATCCAACTCTCATCTCCCACAACGTCATCCCGGCGTCCGCGGCCGGGACCCAGCAGCAACCAACAGACTGGGCCCGCCACTGCCACCCCGTCCGCCCCCCCCCCCCCCCCCCGCCCGTGCGCGGTTGGGGGGAGAATATAAAAAAGACCCGGGCGGGCGGCGGGGGTGGGGGTGGGT
>VXPS01000417.1 GCA_009839425.1 Chloroflexota bacterium | reverse complement strand
GCCACACGCTGCCGACGAATAAGGCCTACGACGAGAAGTACGGTCTGCTAACAAACAATTGGCGATACGAGGCGTACCTGGACACCGAGAACGGTACGTTCATCGGCCCGAACGCCATGGCCGCCAACGGGGGCAATCCGGTACCGTACCAGTGGCTGGACGCGGAAAGACGACCGGTCGCGCCTGACACGCCGGGCGCAACCATCGACTTCCAACACATCGGGCCGTGCGAATCCATCATGTCGTACTGCGCTCCCGGCGGCCTGGACCCCGTAACACCGTCGGAACTCGACTTCGCGATCCTGAAGGACCTCGGTTACGACGTGCTGTCGGCGAGCGAAGCAAGCGAGCCGGAAGTCTACGGCTACGGTGCGTGGGCAACGTACAGCGCCTGGGGCGCCGGGGTCGAGCGGATCATCGACTACAGCAGCACCGGTGCCGGCCTCCGGATCACCGACCGGCTGAGCGCGCACGCGGACGCCTTCGGCGCTGGCCCCGCGACGGACTTCGCCGACGCCAACGCCGGCATGACCGGATCGGCCACGTGGACCGGCACCCTGCTCGGCGTCGACACCGGCCAGTCGATGCTGCCGCCGGTATTCGGCGATGCCGCCATGACCGTGAACCTCGCCGACCTCGGCGGGACGCTGGCGTTCAGCAACCTCACGACCGCCGTCGACGGCGAGTTGCACGACTTCCGCCGGGGCAGCCTCGACTACGCCATCACCGTGACCGGCAACGGGTTCAGCGACGCTGATGGCATCGTGAACGGGAGCTTCTACGGCCCTGGCCACGAGGAGGTGGCTGGCGTCCTCGACGACCGGTCCGGCGACGTCAACCTGATCGCCGGGTTCGGCGGCACCCGCCAGCCCTGATGTCGCCGCCGTGCTGCGAGCATGGCAGGGCTGCAGCAGCCAACGACAGGGGGACGGGCCATGCAGCGCACGAGCGAACCGTGCGAGCAGCTCGAACGGGAGGCGCACCGGGCGCGGCGCGAACGCGAGCGCGCCGGCAACGGGCCGGGGCACCCCGAATTAGACCGGTGGGGGCTGGCGCTGACCTGGATCGCCGTGGCTCGGATCGGCGAGGACCCGGCCCTTGTGCCGACGCGAATCGACCGGTGAACGCGCCAAGACGGCGGCTACCTGCCCTGGGCCCATGCCCAATGGGCGGCGCTGATCCGGCGGCACCCGTGGCCGAAGCTCCGCCGGATACTCCTCGAAGTGTTCGACGAAGGGCAGCGGTTGCGGAGCTCGCACCCCTTCACGGGCCTCGGCACGCCCGAAGAACGCACACGCAGCAGGCGAGTGGCAGGCGGTGTTGGACGCCGGCCCGAGGCCAAGCCCATTCCCAGAATCGTCGGAGGCCAACCCGACCCCGTGGAGGCGGCCGATGACCAGCCGGATGCTCGACGGGAAGCTTTCCGGAACGGAGCAGCCCGGGCGGGAAGGAAGGAAAGACCATCGATCGCCGCGGCGTGCCGTCCACTCCTGGCGTCGTATAGTCGCACGCAGGTTCCGGCCGAAACGAGGAGTATCCCGAAGCCATGAACGGAGAACACGTAAAACGCATGCGGCTGATCGCGACGCTCGCGGCGGCTGCGCTCTCGGTGGCCGCGTGCAGCGGCGGCGGGTCGTCCCAGACGGGAGGTCCGGACCCGATGCCCGTGGAACCCGTGCCGGCGAACGTGAGCCTGGCCGGCGTGACGCCTGGCTACATGGCGCTCGCGGCCGGCAGTTTCGATATCCCTGCGGGCGGGTCGCGGGACCACGGCGATATCACGTTCGCGTGCGCGACCGGCGCCGATGACTGCGCGGTCATGGTGACAGCCGGCGGCGCCGTCACCGCGACCGGCGGCACGGTCACCGCGATGAATTCGCCGGCCTACCAGGCGCGGCTCGATGCGGCGGCGGCGGCGGGCGCGGCGGCGATCCGGGCGGCCATGACGAAGGAGTCGGCGATCGCGGCGGAGGCCGCGCAGACCGCGCCGGGCGGCGCCGGCGATGACGGCCCCGGCGGCGCGGACGCCGCCCCCGACCATGCGATCGCCATCGCGCGCGACCGCGCCGGCACGACCGTGGCCATCACCGTGGCCGGGGCGGCGGCCGACGATCCGGCATTCACCCAGGCCATGGACCTGGGCGGCGGGCGCACCATGCACGTCCGCACCATGCCCGCGGACGGCGCCGGCAACGTGACGGAAGAGGTCTTGGTCGTCGGCACCGACATCGAGGCGCCCGTGGCGACGCCGTTCGCGATGGTCCCGGGCCAGGCGCTGAACGCCGACGCCGCTGGCGCTCCGGCATCTGGTACCGACGCGGTGGCCTTCGATCCCGGCGGGACGCTGGACCGCAATGATGCCGGCCAGGCGGCGGTGCTGGCGAAGGTCATGTCGAACGCATTTGCGTCCGGCACCGGGGCGGAGCTGCAGTTCGATGGCGACGACCCGGCCGACGACGCGGACGCGGCCTTCACGACGGCGGGCTCCTACAACGGCGCCACGGGCACATACACATGCGCCGGCGGGGCCGCCGGGTGCACGGTCACCCTCGACGCCATGGGCATGCTGACCGCCATGAGCGACGGCTGGATCTTCACGCCCGATGCGGGCGTCACCTCCGACGTGCCGGACGGCGACTACCTGCACTACGGCTTCTGGCTGCAGCGGACCACGGACGCCATGGGCGCCGTCACCTACGACGAGGTCGAGACCTTTGCCGGTTCGGCGGTGGCCGCGAGCGGCAACGTCGGTTCGCTCACGGGCAGCGCCACCTACCGGGGCGGCACCGCGGGCGTGTACGTGCGGAACGTGTACAACCCGGACGGCACCATCGACCGGGCGACCGCCGGCCACTTCACGGCGGACGCCACCCTGACGGCGACCTTCGGTCAGGTAGTCGACGCCAACAACGAGGGCACCATCGCGCCCAACCTGCTGTACACCCTCCGCGGCACCATCGACGGCTTCCGGCTGTCCGGCGGCGAGGCGAACACGTGGTCGGTGGCCCTGCAGGGCGACATCACGGAGAGTTCCGGCACGGCCGCGGGCACGGCCAGGGGCGGCGTGGCAGGCAGGGACGGTTCGTTCGACGCCACCTTCCACGGCCCGGTGACGGACGCCGACAGCGATCCCGTCCAGCCCCACACCGTGGTCGGCGAGTTCAACGCCAGCTTCAGCGACGGTGCGGTGGCCGGCGCCTTCGGGGCCAGGCGGACGATGGAGTAGCAGCGGCCGTCCAGCCCGATGAAGCCCTGACCTCCCGGCTGGGTTCGCTGGAAGAGGGTGGCACGACGTGCCGCCCTCTCCCGGTTTCTCACCCGGACCCTGCCCAGGCCAAGAACGCCGACCGTGTCAGGGTCCGCGTTTCTTCCGCTCCTCGTGGCCGCGCGTACCGGCCAGGGCACACCAACCGGGAACTCGTCCCGGGATCTCGGGCCGCACCCATCTCCGTGTGCGCTCGACCGCTCTGCCGCTGGCTCCCGATGCACACGAACAGGCAGTGAACGCACCCAGGACCGACAGGCCCGAGTGGCCCGCCGCAACACCGAACGTCCCGCCCACGGTCCATCTCGCGCCGTCCGACCAGCGCCCGCCCCACTTGCCGCCGCTGGCCGTGGTGTCGACCGTCTAGGGCGCTGCGCCAAAGTCCACAGTGGGATCTCCCGCTACCGAGCCACGCGGGGAGGGGTCGAATGGATGCTCAGGGCTCGAGCATCCGCACCGTGCTGCCCCGAGCCTGCTCGATGAACAGGCGATCGAAGGTGAGCATGGCGTCGCACCGTGCAGCGGCGCCGAGATGCACCGCATCGGCAAAATCCATGCCGGCTTCGGCGCGGTCGAGGGCTTCGGCAAGCAGGCCCGGATTCTCGACCGAGACGCCCGGCAGCCCAGCGAAGGCTCGCAGGGCGGCCGCGACCGCTACCGGAGCAAAGCCGTAGACGCTCCGCAGGACCCATTCGCTTTCCAGTAGAACCGTCGTGCTGGCAAACACCGCTCCGCCATCGACAGCGGCCCGCGCCCTGGCGGACTGATCCGGATCGTCGCCGGTCAGATACCGGACCAAGACATTGGTATCAATCGCTCGCATGCCGCCGTCGAGCTTCCGCCGCAATGCCCGCCTCCATCTCCGAAAGGGAACGGGGAGGACCGCTGCAGCGGAGCCTGCCGAACACGTCGTCCGGTCGGGTCTCCGGGAACCCCGGCGCAGGCTTCAGCAGCACGCCCGCAGACGTGGTCTCGACGGCGAGCCGGGTTCCGGGGCCCCAGCGCAATGCCCGACGGATCGCGCTGGGGAGGATGACCTGGCCCTTGGTTGAGACGGTGGTGGTGAGCGGTTCAGGCATCGCTGGGCTTTCGGCTCAGGAGGATGTAAGTCAAGAGTAAGATAGCACGCTTCATGTTCCGGTCCAAGGGACGCTGCAGCGTGTGCCAATCGCGTGAACCCCTCAGGCCTGCGGGGCGTTCAAAAACGACCTTGTGTTGCGAACGCCGTTACCAGCCTGCCGAGTATTGCTCCAGATGATCGGCAGAAGTCGCAGTCCCCGATACCCACGGCGTCGGAGACGGGGGGAGCCGCGCCGGTCGGTGCAGGCAGCTCCGCCTCCCGGTCAGGGTCGACCGAGGACATTGCCGGCGCATGCAGCGCGCGCCCATCGTCAGGCGCGTGGTCGACCGGCATCTGCCGGCCGTTCCCGCTGCGTACGGGCGGTGAATGCACCCAGGACCGCCAGGATCGAAGCGTCCGCCGCAACACCGAACGTCCCGCCCGCGGCCGACCCCTTGCCAGCCGACCAGCGGCCGCCCCACTTGCCGCTGCCGGCCGCGCCGCCGGCTGAGGTGTCGCCCGCGAACGGGGTACCGTCCCCGGCAAACCCGGTCTCGCCGAGCGTGACCGGGAAGTCGTCCAACGCGGCCACGCCAGGCCGCGGAAGCCGCACGCCTCGCTTCTTCCGTGCCGCCGTCAAAATCAGCCACCAGGTGCGCAACCGCCACCAACTTCGCCGCTCCGGCCGCTGCGGGCATGGCGGCCACGCCCCCTGGCAGACGGCGCTGCCCGTCGGGGATGCCAAGCCGAAGCAGGCTGGCGGGAGGACAGACTCAGACCCCGGAAGGCACCGGCCTCCCCGTTCGGCCCACGCACCCGGCACCCCGGGCAGGTAGCCTGGCAGGTCCAGCGCGACGCCGCGGGCCACGCTGGTGAAGGCGGCGCCCGCCAGTCCCTCGCGCGGCACCGCGAACGGCCCGCGCCCGACGATGCGCACGCTATCGGTGATCCCGTGCACGAGGCCGCCCACGTCGTCGTCCCGCGGGCCAGTTCATGGCCCCCGGTGCCGCGTCCTGTGCGGAGTTTTTGGCGGACCGATTCGACGCGTCCCAAGCCTTCAGGAATGCTTGCCGCCGCGCCGCTGCACCATGCGCTGCCGCACCACGTGGATTCCGAATGTCGATTTGCCCCGGGAGAACCGCATGAATCTGACGACACTCCGGCGAATGCTCGTCGTCGCCGTGGCCGGCGCGTTGCTGTCCCTCAGCGGGTGCGTGGGCGTGGGCGAGGTTGCGGACGAAGAAGAAGCTGCGCCGCTGCCGCCCGTCGAGATCCCGGAGCTCACGCCCGAGCCCCAGCCGTTTCGGACGGCGACGTCCTTCGTCGATGGCGTGCTCAGGATCGACGTGCCGACGCCCGGCGGCCCGACCCGGACCCTCGATACGGTGCGGGACGTCGAATGGTCGGGAGGGGTTTTCCTCCCCCGGCCCGTCCAGCCCGGCCATTCCAGCCGGGAATGGGTCCTGGTGGACAACCACTACGACGGGCGGGTGTTCCTCTACGCCCTTGCCTCGTGGCATGCCGGCGACCCCACCGATTACCTTGCGGCGGGATGGTGGCTGCTCTACCCGCCGGAGGTCCCCCTCTGGCGGTTCGAGGCCGCCACGCGCGGGGTCTTCGTGGATGGCCCGGAACTCGATCCGGC
>VXPS01000266.1 GCA_009839425.1 Chloroflexota bacterium | reverse complement strand
CGAATGTCTCCTGATGGTGGGATATCGTAGGCGACGGCGACTCGATCCGCCGTGGCACGGTCGGCTAAGGAACGGTAGCGATGAGACTCGGCGGCATCTACCCGATCTTCGAGCCGAATGTCGCCCTTCGCCGCGATCCGGCCTATAAGCCCGAGACGCCGCCCAACCTGCGCTTCGTGCGGCCGGACTCGATCGACGACTTCGACGACATTACGCCCCAGCTTGACCGCTACGGACTCTCGGCCATCGCTGCGCCAAGTGCCGTATGGACCCGGAGCCGCGACGAATGCGCGGCCTTTGGCGAGCGCGCGCGCGAACTCGGAATCATGGTCGGTGAGGCCAACTTCAACGACAACCTGATGGTGGCCGCCCGGGAACTGGCGGAGCAGCGGATCAACGACATCCGCCGCGGGCTCCTGAACGCTGACGTCATGCAGTGCCGCACCCTGCACATCCTGCCCGGCACCAAGAGCCCCGTCGGCGGCCTACTCACCGCCCATCCCGAGATGTTTACCGACGCCTACAAGGCCGAGCTGCGCGAGGTCGTTCTCCGCGTGTTGGACGGCCTGGACCTGCAACACACCCGCTTCCTGATCGAGCCCTTCAACCACAGCTTCTTCTACCAGCCGGAAGACATCCGCGAGTTCTACGACGCCGTGGATCATCCCCGCTTCGGGTTCCAAATGGACGTCGTCAACATGATCGCGATGGACACGTACTTCGATACCACCTCCCTCATCCACCGCACCTTCGACCTGCTGGGCGAGTTCGTCTACTCCGCGCACGTCAAGGACCTGCTCTGGGACCACGGGCATCTGACGTTGAAGTGGGACGAAGTCCTGATCGGCGAAGGCACGCTGGACCTCGAGACCTACCTGCAACGTCTGGATGAACTGGATCCCGACACGCCCTGCTACTGCGAGCACCTTCCGGACGAGGCGTCCTACGCCCACAACTTCGCGAAAGTGCATGAGGTGACGGAGCGAATCGGCGTCGAGGTGAAACGGCGGGTGGAACAGTTGGAACTGGGAGGCTGAACCAATGCTGTACGAGCTACGCGTGTACGAGATCCTGCCGGGACGAATGCCCGCCATGCTGGCGCGTCTCGAGCGGGCGTCCGAGGTCTTCCGTCAGCACGGTTTCGACATCGCCGGCGTCTGGACCGAAGTCGTGGACGGCAACCCGCGGCTGATCTACATCAACGTCTACGAAAGCCTCGAGGCGCAGCAGCGCCAGTGGGAAGCCTTCGCCCAGGACCCGGCCTGGGCGGCCATCGAGGCCGATTCCGAAGAGGACGGACCCATCGTGGCCGGGGTCACCAGCACCTTCATGGACCCCGCGTATTTCTCCCCGCTGAAGTAGGCGGAGTCCCAGGTGCGCGGTCCGGCCACGAGCGGCAACGACCTGACCCGGAGGCGCCCGTGACTAGCCGGAAGCTGGGCATCGGCATCATCGGCGCCGGCCAGATTGCCCAGCTGGTCCACATCGGCGGCTACCAGGCGATTCCCGACCAGTGCGAGATCGTCGCCGCGGCCGACGTTTCGCAGGACGCCCTGGCAGCCGTGCAGCGTGACTTCGGCATCCCCCAGGTCTTTCGCGACTACCACGAGCTCCTCAGCCTGGATGCCGTCGACGCGGTCAGCGTCTGCGCCTCCAACCCGATTCATCACCCCGCCACCCTGGCCGCGCTGGCGGCAGGCAAGCACGTGTTCTGCGAGAAGCCGCTGGCCCTGAACGCGGCCGACGCGCGCGAGATGGTCGAGGCCGCCGAAGCGGCCAACCGCATCCTGGCCATCGACTTTCAAACCCGCTTCGTTCCCCAGGCCGTCGCCCTTAAGCAGATCATCCAGCGCGGCGACCTGGGCGAGATCTACTTCGTCCGCGCCGCCTGGAACCGCCGCCGGGGAATCGCGCCCCGCACCAAGGGTTCCTTCCACTCCAAGGCCCTCAACGGCGGCGGCGCGCTCATCGACGTGGGCGTGCACGTCATCGACACCGCCCTCTGGCTCATGGGCGGGCCGCAGCCAGTCTCGGTGTCCGGCGCCACCTACCTCAAGATCGGCAACCAGGCCGACGGCGGCTACAACCCCTGGGGTCCCTGGAACCACGAGGAAATGGACGTTGACGACTTCGCCCTCGCCCTGATCCGCTGTGACAGCGGCGCCACGCTCTCGCTGGAGTGCAGCTGGGCCCTGAACATCGTGGACGACGAGTACCACCGTATCTGGGTCGCCGGCGACCGAGCCGGAGCTGAGGTCATCCTGGGCCGCAACGAAGAGTCAGCGACCCGGCTGCGAATCCTGACCGCCGAATCCGACTCCTGGGTCGACCGCGTTCACCAGAACTTCCCGCCCGTTCCCTGGCCCCACCACGCGGCCATCGCGGACTTCGTCCGCGCCGTGCGGGAAGGTGGCCAGCCCAGGTCCACCGGCCGCGACGGACTCCGCGTTCAGCAAGTCGTCGACGCTATCTACGCCTCAGCCGAGAGCGGTCGAGACGTCAGGCTCGCCTAGCCGACGCTACAGATCGTGGAGTTTGGCGATGGCGATTCCGGCCTCGCCGGCCACGGAATACAGCAGGTAGGTCTCGCCGTTTTCCTCGAAGAACCCCGGATCCCGTAGCTGCCGAACCCGCACGTCCGTCAGTCCGCGCTGCGACGGTTCGAGCGCCAGGTCCGCGCCCTCGTAGTCCGTCTCCGGCTCCAGCACCACCGACGGCTCGGATTCCCGCCAATCCATCCAGTCAGGTCTGAGGTCGATCTCGGATACCAGGATTCGCTCCGGACAGTCCCCGGCATTCGAGTAGAAGACGCTCAGCGTGTCGGCCGCAAGCCGCACCGCGCAGTGACGCATGTTCTCGTCGAACAGCGTCGGCCCCTCGACGAATCCCGTCAGCCCGTCCCGTGACCGGTAGAACACTCCCGGCATCCCAATCGCATAGTGATAGCCGCCGTACCGAAACACCCGGAAGTACGGATTCCCCAGCAGCTCCTCGCGGGCCTTGAAGCCGATTCCGTTCTCGCTCAGGGCCACGCGCGAACGCTGCAGGCCGCGCTCGACAACCCCGTGGTAGTACATCCGGATCTGACGGTTTGCGTCGTCAATGTGAACGTCCGGCGATGCCACATGGCTGGAGAGTTCCGGACTGGCAAAGAAGGAATCCTCAAGGTCCAGCACGCCCGCCCGGTACGTTGTCCACGGCCCCGTCAGAGAGTCGGCATAAACCATCCGGATGTACGTGCCCTTGTGGTGCGCGAAATACAGGTAGTAGGCGCCCAGCGGGTCGTCAATCCAATCGGGCACACGCAGCAACGACGGTCCATTGATGTTTCCGCCAATTCGCGCGTCCATCTCCGGCCTGACGATCGGGCCGCCGGCCAGCCGCTCGACTCGCATGGCCCCGGTCGCTCGACTCAGTTCGCGGCCGGCTCCCCGGAGCCGCCGGCCGCCTGCGAGGTGAGTTGCGGTTCGAAGACCACGTCCAGGTTCTGGCCTTCCAGTGCCGGCGACTTGTCGTATTGGAAGCAGGCCGCCGCGCGCGATGGGTGCTCGTGGTAGAGCGGCGGGCGCTGGCCGCTGCAGGGCTCGAAGGCTACCGGGCAGCGATCCACGAACTTGCACCCGGTGGCCGCCACCTCCATCGACTCCGGGTCGCCGGCGATCTCGCCTTCGGCTCCCCAGGGCAACGAGGGATCGGGCTGCGGGATCGACGACACCAGCAGCTGCGTATACGGGTGCTTGGGGTCGCGGATCACCTGCTCAACCGACCCCGCTTCCACCACCGACCCCTTGTACATGACCAGGATGTTGTCGGCGATCTGGTAGGCCGTGGTCAGGTCGTGGGTGATGTAGACCACCGAGATTCCAAGATCCTGCTTCATGCGCCGGATGCTTTCCAGGATCGTGGCGCGCAGCGACGCGTCCACCATCGACACCGGCTCGTCGGCCACGATCAGGCGCGGCCGCAGCAGCATGGCGCGCGCCACCATGACCCGCTGGCGCTGGCCGCCGCTCAGCTGGTGCGGGAATCGTCCCAGCGTTTCCGCCGGCTGCAGGCCCACCATGTCCAGGGCCTCCTCGATCAACCGCATCGTCTGCTCTCGGGAGGCGGCCAGATCGAACTTCTTGGCGGGCACGGTCAGGACGTGGTCCACCTTGTAGAAGGGGTTGTAGGACTCGAACGGGTCCTGAAAGATCGGCTGAATCTCGCGCAGGTACGTGCGTCGCTGTTCGCGGGAGAGGTCGTCCACCGACTGGCCGCGGTAAACCACCTCGCCTGACGACGGCGGAATCACTCCCAGCAACAAGCGCGCCAGTGTCGTCTTGCCGCTGCCGCTCTCGCCGGCCACGGCCAGGATGGACGGCGACTGCTCGTCAATGGTCATCGTCACGTCGTCCACCGCCACGGTGTGCTGGCGCCGGATGATCCCGGCCGAGAAGACCTTGCTGACGTTGGTCATCTCCAGGAAGGCGGTCATGCGGCCTGCTCCGGATACAGGTGACAGGACACCACGCGGCCGTTCTGAGACATCGGCAACGGCACCTCCGAGTCGCACGGCTCGAAGGCGCTCGGACAGCGGGGGTGGAAGGGGCAGCCGGGCGGCACGTTGATCAGTGTCGGCGGCGCCCCTGGAATGCTCGCCAGCGCGCGTTTGGCCATCAGCGTCGGCACGCTTTCGATCAATAGCCTGGTATAGGGATGCTGCGGGTTGGTGAACAGGTCGTGCACCGGGGCCAGTTCCACCAGCTTGCCGGCGTACATCACCCCCATGCGGTCGGCGATCTGCGCCATCAGCCCCATGTCGTGCCCGACGATCAACACCGAGGCTCCGATCTCTTCCTGCACCGACCGCAGCGTTTCCATCACCTGCCGCTGCACCACCACGTCCAGCGCGCTGGTGGGTTCGTCGGCGATGATTACGGAGGGGCTCAGCGACGTGCCGATGGCGATGGCCACGCGCTGCTTCATGCCCCCGCTCAACTCGTGCGGGAACTTGCCTCCGACGTCAGCGTCCAGGCCCACACGAGCCAATTGCGCACGTATGCGCGCGGTGAGTGCGTCGCGGTCATCGCCCGGCTCATGCGTTCGGATGCCGTCGGCCAGCTGATCCCGAACTCGCATCACCGGATTCAGGGAATTCATCGCGCCCTGCGGCACCAACGCCAGCCGGTCCAGGCGGATGCGCCGCAGGCCCTCGTCGTCGAGATCCATGACGTCGCCCACGCCGTCCAGCAGGACCTCGCCGCCGGCGATACGGGCCGGCGGCTTGTGCATGCGCATCAGCGCCAGTGCCATGGTGCTCTTGCCCGAGCCGGATTCGCCGACGAGACCCAGGCGTTCGCCTGGCCGGAGGTCGAAGCTGACGCCGTCCACGGCCTTCACCGTGCCCGCGGGCGTGTCGTAGTAGACCCGCAGGTCGTTGACCGTCAGAACCGCGCGGTTATTCACGGTTGGTGTCACCTCTGTGGCGCCGGGTCAGGCACGTGCGCCCGCCGCCACGGCTGAATCAGGACTGCTTCTGCCCTGGGATGGGCTGCGGCGTAGGCGTTGGGTAGCTCGGGTTGCGGCCGCCCTGCCGGAAGAAGTCCAGGGTCGGAGTCTTGGTGGGTTCCGTCGTCGATCCCGACGTGTCCGAAGACTCCGACGAGCCCCCGGAATCGGTCGAGTCATTCGGCGTGGGCCCGCAAGCTACGCCGGCAACTCCAGCGACCAGGATCGCCGCCAACATCCGGCGGCGCGTGAACGTGCTGCGTGTCATGGGTTTGCGGCTCGCATCCTTTCCGTACGACAACTCAGCGTCCAGCCACCATTGAGGCAACCAGGCCGGAGTTGGCCCTTGACAGTTCGGACGAAGAGTTCCTTGTCCGATGGTACCCGCGTGGGGGGCTTCCCACAGCCGGGAAGCCCCCCCCCCCCACCCAGCCGCCACGACAGCGGGGGCTCGGTGGACAGAGTGCTGTGGTGGAAGATTACCCC
>VXPS01000378.1 GCA_009839425.1 Chloroflexota bacterium | reverse complement strand
GCGGCGACGGCCAGCCCGAGACGCTGGTGGGCGTGACGGTCACGCTCGGCGGCGAGCACGCCATGGGCGAGACCATGGAGACCGGCGAGGACGGCGGCTTCATGTTCACCGGGCTCCGCGCCGGCACCTACACGGTGACGATCAGCGATTTCCCGGAGGACGTGTCCTTCGAGACGGTGAGCGTCGAGGTCGAGGTCGAGGTGGGCGAGGTCGGCAGCGCCGACTTCACGGGCCACTTCATCCGCACCTCCGCGGTCGAAGGCCAGGTGGTGATCGAGGGCGAGGGCCTTGCCGGGGTGACGGTCACCCTGAACGGCGGCCCGGCCGACGAGACCCACACGGTGATGACCGACGCCGACGGCATGTACCGGTTCGGGGAACTGCGCCCCGGCTCCTACACGGTCAGCATTTCGGACTTCGACACCCGTGACTACGAGTTTGCGGCCACGTCGCAGGACGTGAGCGTGGACCTGGACGAGACCGGAACGGTGTCGTTCACCGGCGTCCTGCTGCGCACCTCCGGCATCGCCGGCCGGGTGAGCGTCGAGGGCATGGGCCTGGGCGAGATCACGGTCACGCTGTCGGGCGCGGCCGAAGCGAGCACGATGACCGACGAGGGCGGCCAGTACTCCTTCGCGGGTCTGGCGGCTGGCGACTACACGGTCTCGATCGCGGTCGATAGCGACGCCTACGTGTTCGAGTCGATGAGCGCGGACGTGACGCTGGGCGACGACCAGTCGGCGATTCAGAACTTCGAGGGCGCGCACGCGCGCACCGCGAGCGTCTCGGGGATGGTGTTCCTCGACGAGGCGACCAAGAACAACATGTACGACGAGGGCGAGCACCCGCTCGCGCACGCCGGTCTTCCGGTGGCGCTGGTAGGTCCGGGCGTAAACGAGCAGCGGCTCGGGGCCACGGACGCCATGGGTGCGTTCTCGTTCGAGGGGCTGCAGGCCGGCCCGTACCAGCTGGTCGTGCTCATCAACGCCGAAGTCGCGGCAGCGCTCGCGGCTGCGGATCTCGCCTACGGCGGACCCGGCGAAGGCTACGCGATCGCTCTCGGTGTCGGCGAGACCGCAGCGCAGAACGTCCCGTTCGACATCACGCATACCACCATCAACGTCGCAGTCACGCTGAAGGGCGGTGACGATCGCGGCGACCCGGTTCCCGGCGCGACCGTCGATCTCTTCGCGGACGCGGCCGGCGAGACCAAGATCGGCACCGGCACGACGATGGTCGGCGAGGCCGGCGTCTACACGTCGATCAAGGTTTTGCGCTCGGCCACAAGCGACAACACGGTCCACATGTCGGTTTCGACGGACGACTATTTCGTGGATCCGATGGCCGAAATGCAGGCCGTGACCTGGGATCCGCAGTCGTTCACGCATCCGGCGATGGGCGCGGATCCGCCTGCGGTGCTCAACGACGCCGACATCGTCAACCTGAACGTCGACGTAACCGTCAGCGGCGCCACGGTCACCACCGATGCCGGTGGGGGCGACGCGCTCGCCGGCTGGGCGATCAACGTTGTGAGCGGCGATCCGACCGACCCGACCAGCCTGATGGCGGTCGAGGGCGCGCCGGAGATGCTCGATGACGACGGCAACGCGGCGTTCATGACGACCGTGATGCCCACCGACCTGCCCGTGTCCTACGCCATCTCGCTCGCCGACGACCAGGACGACGCGATGGACGGCGGCGAGAGCTTCGGGGCGGAGCCGGTAACCCACCTGCACACCGGCCTCAAGCTGGACAGCACGGTGGACGCCGGCATGTTGGAGGCGGCGTTCACGACCCAGACCCTCATGGTCTACGTGCACTACGAGCGTGACCATGTACACGGGTACACCGGCAACGTCATCGAGGGCGATGTCAGGGCTTCGACCGACCACTTCGACCTCTCCATCCGCTACATCGACGACGCCGGACGCTCGCGTGCGTTCACGAAGGACGAGTGGGACGAGGTGGCGAATTCGCAGTTCGCAGCGGATTCCGAGACTGCGTCGGGCAGCCTGATCCACCGGGGTCACGGCAAGACCGGGCTCGCGGTGTTCAGCCACCTGCCGGCGGATGCGAACGTCGTCGTCAAGGCGAGCAAGGCCAGCTCCGACGCGAACATCGAGATTCTCGATCCCGACGAGCTCGCGACCTACCGGAATCTGGACATGAACGGCGTGATGGGCGGCGCCTTCGGCGACATGGGCGGCACCAGCCACACGGTTCGCCTCTGTCCGCTGATGGCCGTCGATCCGACCGATCAGAACCACGATGAGTGTTCGTCGTTCGCCTACGTCAACACCCACGGGGTGACCGGGCAGGCGTGGAAGCGTCTGGTCACGGCCGATGCCGCCGGCGACGGCTTCAAGTACACCGACCTGCGGCACGTGACCGGAACCACGGTCAGCGTCGATCCGGTCGAAGGCAAGAACCTGGGAGACGATTCCGGTTCCTTCACCGCCGCGTCGACGAACAGCCGGGCAACCCCGCTCGACGACCGCAAGCAGTTCGACTTCGGTCAGATGGCAGAGGGAGTCTACAAGGTCAGCGTTCCGGCCGGCTGGACGACCAAGCAGGGCGCTCCGGGCAGCCTGACTTCGCTCTCGTCGGAGTTCCGTCACACGGGAGACCTGCAGATCGACGCTGTCCCGGCAACGGGTGTCATCTACGGCAGGATCATCGACGCCGACAGCTTCGCGGTGGTAGGCGCGACCGTGGACGTGAACGGTGAGCAGGCCACTACCGACTCCAAGGGCCGCTACATCGTGGAGGGCTTCGGTCCCGTCACCGGTTTCGACGGACGTCCGACCCAGGACATCTACCGGAACAAGCGGATCGTCGTCGTCGCAGCGTCGATGGAGAAGTTCAAGGTCGCCGCGGACACCATGCTGTGGAATGGCAGCCACTGGGACATTCCCGATGGCGACCCCAGGTGGGAGGATTCCAACCCCGCAGGCGTGATGGAAATGACGCCCGCCAACGCTCCGTTCATGCATGACATGCAGCTCGGCGGCGTAACCGCAACGGTCGACATCACCGGCCGGGTCACCGACATCCTGACGGGTGACGGAATCGCGGCTGTTGAAGTCAAGGTCGACGGCGTGGCGCCGCTCAACAAGGCGACACGCGGCCAGTACGCGGGCAAGCTGGTTACGGGCGCCGACGGCACCTACACGGCGCGGATCGAAACCAAGAACCGCGGCCAGACTGCCAGCGTCTCCGTGGCGAAGAACCACTACCACTTCCCGGTCGACGCGTCGCCTGTCCTGGCCGACGGGAACTCGCCGGCGGTGGTGAACTTCCAGGGTTACCAGAACGGCACGATTACAGGCACCGTTGAAGGTCCGAGCGGTCGCGCCCTGGCGGGTGTGACGGTCACCGCGACATCGACGGCCGAGGGTGCAACCACGGCTGCGGATACCGACATGACCAACGCGGTCGGTCAGTTCACGCTCAGCGTGCCGCCGGTCAGCACCTACCGGATCACAGCGACGCTGGGTAACCACGTCTTCACGTACCCGAACAACAACCAGACCATCTTCGCCGGTCCGGGCCAGACCGCAGACTTCGGCCGCATCAAGGCCGCGACGGCGGGGGCTCTGAACGTCAACGCGGCGCGGATGCGCGTGGAGGATGATGACGGCACGGCCGACACCGACGAGTCCGATCCGTCGAGGTGGGCTGCCACCATCCGGGTGACCTACGACGCCGACCCCAGCAACCTGCCTGAAGAGTTCGACGCGACCTCCTTGGCGTACACGGTCCAGACCAACACCGGCACTGACGGTGCGTGGACGGACGCTACGGCAACCGCGGTCACCAATGCAGCCGGCGACGACACGACCCACTACACGATCCCGACTCCGGATGCTGCCAGTGGCGGCGACGGCGAGTTCATGGTTCGGGTCGTAACCGCCGCTAATGAGACCACGCCTTCGAGCCCGGCTGCTCCGTTCGCCGACACCTCGGCTACGGCTACGGTTGCGGCTGTCAATCCGATGGCCAGCGGTGTGAGTGCGAGGCGTCAGGCTGCGGATGCTGACACTGTGGCAACTGCGACCGGCAACTTCATCCAGGCCAGCTGGAGCGCCGTGACGAATGGCAACTCCGACTTCCGGGTTGTTGCCCAGATCACTGCCGCCTCACTGGGTGGTCAGACGGTGTGGGTAGTCGTGGCGGGTCCGACTACGGGCACTGGCACGGAAAGGGCGCTCGTCTCGGCTGATATCAGCACGATCACCTCAGCGTCTACGGCCCTCCCGAGCGGCACAGGTACCGCTGTGACCGTTACGGAAGCGGAGCTCGCAGCGGCGATCATGATCGCTGTCGAGTCGGTGCAGGGTACCGCGGACGCTACGGACGACGGTCCGAAGTGGGTGCGCTCTGCGGCAGTCAGCCTGGCTGAGCGGGAAAGCAGCTAACCACCCTTCAACACCATCAGTCTGGCTGACTCGTCACCAGCCAGGCTGATGGTCGCAGGACGGCTCACCCCCCGTCCGGGAAACCGGGCGGGGGGTGACGCACGTTTTCACCTGACCTGAGGCAGTACGATGATTCCGAACCAGCCTGGTGTAGCAGCCCGTTCCCTCCTGACCGCCGCAGTGGCATGTGCGTCGCTGGTTTCATCCATCGGCGCGCGCGCCCAGGAACCGTCTCCGGATGGTTCGCACGAGGCGCGGCCGGTCGCGCGAGGTGCCAGGCTGGGCGCGGCCGCTCCCCCCATCACCACCATTACGAGCGACTGGACCAGGGCCAACCAAACATTCCAGGTCATCATCCGTTTCTCGGAGGCGGTGTCGGGCTTCGATATCGATGACATCCTGGTGGAAGGCGCCGTCAAGGTGCCCCCGCTGCGCGGTTCGGGGCGCAGCTATTCGATCGACATGGCGACGCAGGCGAACTATCAGGGCCCGGTGGTCATCACCGTCCCTTCGGGCGTGGCGCGGAACACCGGCGGGGAGGGGAACATCGGTCGGGCGATCACCTTCGACGCCGACAATCGGGCGCCTGAGATCCAGGACGCGAAGATCGACGGCAACAAGCTCGTCCTTGGCTTCGACGAAGAACTCGACGAGACCTTCGTGCCGTCGGTGGGCGACTTCTCGGTGTCGTTCAGCACGGGCGGCCCGTACAGGGTCACGCCCCTGTCCTCCGTCGACGGCGTGGTGGCGCGAGAGGTGTTCCTGACCCTGGACACCCCCGTGGAAAGGGAATATCTGGTTCGAGTGTTCTACGACGACCGAGGCGTCAACGCGATCAGGGACCAGGTCGGGAATCTCGCCTTCGGCTTCACGAGGGCAGTGCGAAACGTGACCGGGCAGACCCGCACCAACGTCCCCGGCGAGCCGCGCAACCTTACGGCGGCCGCCGACGGACCCACGGCGATCGCACTCGATTGGGATCCGCCGACCTCGGACGGCGGAACCAGCATTACCGGGTATTTGATCGAGGAGTCGACGAACGCAGGCGACACCTGGAGGGACCTGGAGACCAATACCCGGAGCACCAACACCACCTACCGCCACACGGGCCTGTCCCCCGGGACCACGCGCCACTACAGAGTCTCCGCGATCAACTTCAACGGGGCCGGAACCCCTTCCGACACCGCCAGCGCCACCACCGCGGACCCGCTCCCGCAAGCGCCCCGAAGCCTGAGGGCGCGGGCCCGGGGAACGTCCGTCATCGAGTTGAGCTGGACCGCCCCCTCCTCCAGCGGCTCGGCTCCGATTACCGGCTACCGCATCGAAGTCTCGAGCACGGGGACCGGGGGATGGACGCCGCTCGAAACCGACACCGAGTCCACCACAACCCGCTACACCCACGACGGCCTCAGGCCCGCCACCACACGGCACTACCGCGTCGCGGCGATCAACCGCGCGGGCAGGGGCGCGTGGTCGAGCGTTGCCCAGGCGACCACCGCCACCACCACCCCGGGCGCGCCCACGGGCCTGAGGGCGGTGCCGGGCGGGGTGCGGGGAACAGACCAGATCGTCCTTTCCTGGAGTGCCCCGACGGACGATGGCGGGAGTCCGATCACCGCCTACCGCATCTGGTGGCGTTCCAACATTACCTCCGATTGGGTCATCCTCG
>VXPS01000201.1 GCA_009839425.1 Chloroflexota bacterium | reverse complement strand
TATGGTTGGCTGGGTGTTTTGTAAATGTGACAGCGGCGTGGTTGTCGCGGTCGATGGGGTCTTCGGAGACGGATTTGAGGCCGGAGTCGTCGTGGTAGCGGTAGCGACCAAACTCCTGAATGAGCCAGCGGCAGTTGGGGGCGATGGCGAGGCGGGGCGAGCCAGACGCCGGATCACTGAGGAAGGTGCGCAGGCGGTCGATGCCGTCGCGGAGGAACACGCGGTGTGAGCGGAGACGCACGTGAGCCAGGGAAGCCCAGATTTCAATCTGGCTGGGGGCGGCGTGGTGCTGGCGGCCGGCAATGTCGATGACGCCGCCGCGGACGCGCGGCCACCAGGGGCGCTGGCGGCAGGCGGCGATGACGTCGCCAGCCGCGGTGCGGCGCAGATACACCTCGTCGATGACGGCGACATGGGGACCACGCTGCTCGATGGCGAGAACGGCGTAGGCGCCGGCGTACCCCGGGTCGATGGCCAGTTCGACGGGCGACCCGCTGGGCCGAGCGCCGGCGCTGACATGCACACGGGGATCGAACTCGCGGAACACTAGCGTGGAGGGTGGGCAGGGCACGCCGCCAAAGCGCTCCATGAAGAGATCGGGCGGAAACATGGCCTCCAGGTCCTCGATTTCGGGATCCTCGCGGCCGCCGGGATAGATGGCGCGGTTCTCCCAGGAGGGAATCGAGAAGGCCCGAGCGTCCGTTCGCTCCGCCAGTTGCCACGCACGAAACTTGTTGGCATACCAGCCACGGGAGCCCTCGAAGGTCCCGCTGAGCCAGAGCCAGCCGCGCCGCTCGGCGACACGGCCCCGCAAGCGCAGAAACACCGAGCGTGGAAGCTGGGCGGCTTCGCAGCCGAGGACGCCGTCCGGCGCTTCGCCGGCCAGCCGCTCGGGCTCGCGGGCGCTGCGGGCCACGATGCGGGCACCAGTGCGAGTGATCAATTCGCAGCGGTTGTTGGCGGGATAGCGAACCGAGGCGACGGCGTCGATGCGGCGGCAGGCGTCCAGGATGTAATCGAACTCCGGCCGGCACAGGCTGTAGTCCGGTCCGACCAGCCAGTAGAGCCGGCCCTCCAGCAGGCGGCCAAACAGCTCCATCGCCGCGCTGCGACTCTTGCCGGCGCGCTCACCACCAGCAACCAGGCGGATGCGAGCCTGGGAGTCGTGAGCGGCGAGCTGGGCAGGGGTTGGGTCGTAGCCGACGCGCTGCCAGAGAAGGTCGCGGACGGTGTGTTGGGCCTTGAGGGACGAGTGGTCGGAGGTGGCGTCCTGGGCCTGGGACTCGCGGAGCCACCTGTAGCCGGTGGTGTGCGAGATGCCGAAGCGGCGGAAGAGGGCGCGCCGGTTGGCACCCGGCAGGCGCGCCAGCGCCAGGAACTCGGCCCGAGGGTCTTTCATCGGCGGACCCTGGAACGTCTGGGGCTCACGCTCCTGTCGGCGAGACATGTGTCACCCCCGTCCAAGCCGATGTGTCCACTTTTTTGCCGAATGTGTCCAGTTTTGGGCGAAATGTGTCCACTTTTGGGCGGGATGTGTCCAGTTTCGGGCCGGATGTGTCCACCGTGTCTCCTGGTCTGGTGGTCTTGGAGCGGGCTGTACGGCTCGTATCCAGGGGTCGTTGCGGAGCGCGAGATGGGTGTGGGGATGCGAGGTGAGGAGGTAGAGGGGACAGGAGGGCAGGGGTGGGTTGGGGTTGGTTGCCCGGCGGACCCCTCACCGATTTCCACCGCGGACGGCGGAATCCCTCGGCGGGCTCGGGACAGGTTCTGCCTCTCCCCCAGGAGAGGGTGAAGAGCGATGCACCCCCTGAGGAGCGTGGTACCGAGGGTGGTGATCGCAGCGCAGAGCACCGCTCGGGCTCGAACGTGGAGGGACAGGCGGCGCGCAGGGAGCGAGGGCATGCGGCGGCCGCGATGTTTGGAGGATCCGGGAGGGATCGATGGGCGATCGTGGGGTTCGAGTGATCGCGAGGGTGGCAAGGTCCAACCTCCGTTCGCGCAGGGCGAAAGGGTGGGACATCGCTGGCTGAGCTATAATACTCTTTATGAGTACGCAGGGCAAGCTTGAGCCGAATGCGACGGTGGACGAAGGCTTGGAAACTCTCGCGTTGCCAGTGGAGACGGGGTAGCGTGGCCGGGAATTGGTGGAGAGGCTGACGGGCCGGGATGAAGAAGTTTCCGAGCATTGTTGAGACGTATCTAGGGGACCTGCGGCGGATTCGGGCGTCGGGTGGAGCTACGGGGGAGCGGTCGGGGTATGGGCCGCTGGCGAATCTGCTGAATGCGATCGGCGGCGGGCTGAAGCCGAAGGTGTTTTGCGTCAGTGAACTGGCCGACCAGGGGGCCGGGCACCCGGACTTTGGGCTGTACGCGGCGAAACAGGTGCAGCGCGGGGGGCAGCCGAGAGACGACCAGCTGCCCGAGCACGGCGTGGTGGAGGTGAAATCGGCTGAGGACGATGCGCAGCTGACGGCCGAGAGCGCCCAAGTAAGCAGCTACCTAGGCCGCTACCAGCTGGTGCTGGTAACGAACTATCGCGACTTTGTGCTAGTGGACCGAGATGCGAACGGAAACCTGGTGCAGTTGGAGAGTTTCCAACTGGCAGCGAACGTGGAGGACTTCGACCGGCAGCTGGAGAAGCCGCGCGCGTTTGCCGGGCGTGTCGGCGTGGGACTGGGGGAGTACCTGCGGCGGGTGCTGTCGCACCAAGCACGGCTGGCCGAACCGCGGGACCTGGCAGAACTTCTCGCCTCGCATGCGCGGGACGCGCTGGCGCGGGTGGAGACCGCCGAATCCGAGACGGGGGCCGGCGCCGCGCCGCTGGGAGCGGTGCGGGATGCGCTGGAAGAGGCGCTGGGCGTGCAGTTCAGGGGCGAGCGTGGCGCACAGTTCTTCAGGTCGACGCTGGTGCAGACGCTGTTCTACGGCGTGTTTTCGGCGTGGGTGCTGTGGGCGCGGCAGACGCCGCCGCCGAGGGGCGACTTCGACTGGAAGACTTCCGTGTGGCATCTCCGCGCGCCAGTGCTTCGGGCGCTGTTCCAGCAGCTCTCGGATCCAGGCCGGTTGCAGCCGCTGGGGCTGGTGGAGGTGCTGAATTGGACCGCGTCCGCGTTGAACCGCGTGGAGCGCGACGCCTTCTTTGCGAGTTTCAGCGAAGGAGAGGCCGTTCCGTATTTCTACGAGCCGTTCCTACAAGCCTTCGACCCGGCGCTTCGCAAGCAACTGGGGGTCTGGTACACGCCGCCGGAGGTGGTGCGCTACATGGTGGCCCGGGTGGACCGGGCGCTGAAGGACGACCTGGGAATCGTTGAGGGGCTAGCCGCCGAGAACGTGTACGTGCTGGACCCGTGCTGTGGAACGGGCGCGTACCTGGCCGAGACGCTGCGGAAGATTGCAGACAACCTCCAAGGCCAAGGGCTGGGTGCGCTGACCGGGGCGCGGGTGAAGAAGGCAGCGACGGAGCGGGTGTTCGGGTTCGAGATCATGCCGGCGCCGTTCGTGGTGGCTCACCTTCAGATGGGCCTGACAATGCAGGACCTGGACGCGCCGCTGGCGGAGGACGGGGCCGAACGGGCGGGCATCTTCCTCACCAACGCGCTGACGGGCTGGGCTTCGCAGAAGCAGGTGCCGCTGGCGATTCCCGAACTAGCGGAAGAACGTGATCGCGCCGAAGAAGTGAAGCAGAAGAGACCAATCCTGGTGGTCCTGGGCAATCCGCCGTACAACGGGTTCGCTGGCATGGCCGTGGAAGAGGAGCAGGAACTCTTGACGGCCTACCGCACAACCCGGCGGGTGCGTCGGCCCGAGGGCCAGGGCCTGAATGACCTGTACGTGCGCTTCTTTCGCATGGCCGAGCGGCGCATTGCCGAGAAGACGGGGCAAGGCGTGGTGTGCTTCATTTCCAACTACTCGTGGCTGGACAGTTTGTCGTGTCCAGGAATGCGGGAGCGGTACCTGGACGCCTTTGACGTGATTCGGATCGACTGCCTGAATGGCGACAAGTTTCGGACCGGCAAGGTGGCACCCGACGGCTCGCCTGATCCCAGCATCTTTTCGACGCCCGGCGATCCGGTGGGAATCCAGGTTGGAACGGCGATTGCCACGCTCGTGCGTAAGGCTCAACACACGCCAACCGCCAACATCCAGTTCCGCAATCTCTGGGGACCTGCCAAGCTGGACTTGCTGACGGAAACGGCAGAAATGGAGCCGAATGCTCTCTACGACACTATGGAGCCGATGCTGGCGCTTGGCCTTCCCTTCGCCCGTGTGGCCGTCAGGTGGAACTGGTTCAACTGGCCGTCACTGCCGGATTTGTTCCCGGTGTCGTTTCCAGGGGTTCAAACGGGGCGCGACACATTTCTCATTGACACTGATCTAGACCGTCTCAAGACTAGAATAGGAGAGTATTTTGATCGGGGCATAAGCCATGAGAATATTGCCCAGATGTATCCTCGCGTGATGCATGACACCGCAAGGTTTGATGCTCGCAAAGTACGCGATACATTACTTGAACGTGGCGGCCCTACCGACAGCGCTTTCTATCGATATACTTATCGACCGTTTGATAACCGATGGATCTATTGGGAGAAAGACACCAAGCTTCTTCGCGAGAAGAGCCCTCGTTACCCACAGCATGTGTTCGACGGTAACTTATGGATTGAAGCCCGAGAAAAAGACTCGCAGGACGAGTTTTCAAGAGGGACGTTGCTCCGCTGTGTTGGCGACAACTTTGGGAATGGGTTCTCAAGTTTCTTTCCAGCCTGGGTGCGTGACGATAGCCTGGCCACCAGAGTCAGTGGGGGCGTCCCCATCCGTGCCAACCTCTCACCGGCCGCCCGTCGCTACGTTGAACGCCTAGATCTAGCCGTCGACGAATTCTTCCACCACGTGCTGGCCGTGCTGCACGACCCTGACTATCGAGGAGCGAACGCCGGCGCGTTGCGCATGGAGTGGCCGCGGATTCCGCTGCCGCACTGGACCGAACTATCAGCCCGGTCCTCGGCAGGTGAAAGCGACGCGGTGCCCAAGGTCGAAGAAGCTGCCGAAACCCTAGCGGCTTCGGTCGCTCGCGGGCGGGAGCTGGCGGCGCTGCTCGATCCCGAGGCACCCGTTCCCGGCGTCACCACCGGCTCACTGCGTCCCGAGATCGCTGCCGTCGCCGTGCCTGCGACGACACGCGGGCGCAACATGTCCGGCGACGACTTTGGTCTGACGGCGAGCTGGGGGTACTTCGGGTCGGGTCAAGCGGTGATGCCGGGTCAGGGACGCGCGGAGGAGCGGGCCTACACGGGGTCGGAGCGCTCGGCCTTAGGCGCCGACTTGCACATCCTGGGTGAGAGCACCTACGACGTTTACCTGAACGACCACGCCTACTGGGGGAATGTGCCGGCGAACGTGTGGAGCTACCGGCTGGGCGGGTATCAGGTGCTGAAGAAGTGGCTGTCGTATCGGGAGCGGAAAGTGTTGGGGCGGGAGCTACGCGAGGACGAAGTGTGGTACTTCACTGAGGTGGCAAGGCGGATTGGGGCGATGATTCTGGCCCTGCGATAGTCATTCTCAGGAGTTTCGGCTGCTCGTCGAATTCCAAATCGTGAAGCAGCATGCACGTCACAATAAGCGTAACAGGCTTCTTGCCAATTACTGCGCTGTCGTCCTGCCGAATGTCAGCCCCTGTTCCCACCTTGACTTGTAATACTCATCAGCCGTCAACCGATGAAGTTCAAATGAAAGACAAGTCCCTACTCGATGCGGAAAGAACAACAAAAAGAATGGCAAGAGCCACGGATACATCTGGAATTCACCTACTCCAGATCGCACTGCCTCACGTTGCATCAAAGTCCAACTTGTACGCATTGGAAGAAATGTGGTTTGATGAATCCCGCGCTCCATTCTGAATTTCAGTCCTTCGACACAATCGATCGGAACCATCTGTAAGCACCGTCTTTGGCTAATCCGCTTCCAGTAGCGCCTAATACAGAATTTCGCCCCAGCCCTGGCCAAAAAGTCAACTGCGCTCGCGAGAGTGTAGAACGAGTCGGAGCCCCTCACAAATAAAATTCGATCTAGACGGCCCAGTAACCTCTCGAACTCATCCTCCAAC
>VXPS01000047.1 GCA_009839425.1 Chloroflexota bacterium | reverse complement strand
GACGACCATCGACGACACCGCCGCCGGCTGGAACGACGAGGTGCAGCCCGGCTGGAAGCTCCTGACGCGGACCAGCGCGACGGACTACACGCTGAACGCCGTCGTTCCGCCCACCGATCTTCATGACTTGAAAGACGCCATCACGGCGTTCCAGGCGCAGGTCGTGGCGTGGAGCCGGGACCTCATCCACCGCGGGGTCGCGCAGCCGCGCGCCAAGGTCGAGCAGGGCCACGATCGCTTGTATTCGGCGCTGGGCGCCGTGTATCTGATCGGCCGCAACGCCGCGCACACGGCCGCCAACCGGAAGATCTGGGTCGCGAACCTGACGACCGGGGCCCAGGACATCCGCAAGGTCGACGACTTCTACTCGTCGGACACCGGATCGTTCGCGGAGCCGCCGGCTCGGGGGACCTCCGGCGACTGGTACGCGTGGGTGAACATCGCAGATCCCAGCGTGAAACTCGCCCTCACCAGCAGCGTGGCGGTCACCGGCACCATCCCGGCGAATGTCGACTTGCTGGATCCCGACTGGGTGGACGCGATCACGAGCTGACGACCCGCACCGCGGTACCCGTCAGGTACACTCCCGACCTAGGTATATCGCGCGTTCCCTGCGTGCTCAGGAATCCAGGTGCCTAGATGTACGAGTACGGTTGCCAGATTGTCAGGGTCTACGACGGGGACACCGTCACGGTCGATATTGACTTGGGATTTGGCGTCTGGCTTCGCAATCGATCGGTTCGTGTGGGCGGCATCGACACGCCGGAGCTCCGCACGCGGAACGCCCGTGAAAAAGTGTTCGGCTACAAGGCCCGGGACCGGATGCGAGAACTCCTCCCGGTTGGCAGTCGGCAGGTCATGCGCACCTACACTCCCAAGCCCGACAAGTACGGCCGGGTGCTCGGGAACTTCGTGATCGAGTTTGACGATGGATCCGGCACAACCGAGCTGGCGTCCGAGGTTCTGATCGAGGAGCGCCTGGCCGTGGCCTATCACGGGCAGGCGAAAGCCGACATCGAGGCGCAGCACACGGCCAACTGGGATTGGTGGGAGGCGCAGGCATGAGCCAAGACAATGTGCTCGTCGAGGTCCGCACCGAACTCCGCGAGTTCCGCTTGAGCGCCGAGCGACGACTGGACCGGCTGCACGACGACCTTGAAAAGCAGCGGCAACGCGATAGCGCCCAGGACGAAGGCATCGCAGGGCGTGTGCCATGGGCGGAATACAACAAGTGCCGCGAGCAATACGACCGGCGCGTCCGCTCGCTCGAGCAGGTGACGACTGAACAGGGCGCCAGTCTGCGGTCCTATCGCACCCTGTTGATGTCGCTGGTCGGATTGCTGATCCCTTTCGTCGGTTGGGTCCTCAGCCACCTGCATTGGGTCTAGCCATGCAGGGACGGCTGCTCGCACTGCTGTTGCCGATGGCCGCCGGCGTCGTGTTCATCCTGACGATCGGCATCGTCGTGTGGTCCATGCATCGAGCCCAGGCGGCGGCGGTCGATGGTCAAACGTTGGCCGATCAATCGCCGGACGTCCAAGCCGCCTATGCCGCCATCCACGGCGAGCGGGCCGCGCATGTGTGGGACCGGGACCACGAGCGGGAGATCGGCCGCGAGCCGGCGCCCTGCGACCACGTCGTTTATGAAGGGTCGCTTGTGGCCGTCGACGGGACGTCGCTGGCCACGGAACCTGCCGCGATCCAGGCGGCCTTCACGCACTACTGGGGCCATCTCTATGCGCCGTCGCGCTGGACGTGGGAGCGCAACTGCTTGCTGGTCGCGACGGGCCCAACACCGACGCCGGCACCCGTGGATCCTGACGTCCACAACCATGGCGGACCGAACGGCATGCACTCGCACCCGCACGACGGCATGCACAGTCACGGGCCGCGCCCGAGGCCGAACACGCGCAGATCGTCCGACGTCACGCCGCCTCAGGACTCACAGACTCGCGATGCTCCGGTGGTACCCACGCCCACATCGATCGCCGCGCCGACCGCCGCGCCGACCGCAACGCCATCGCCCACGCCACCGCCAGCCGACGACGAGGACCTGGTATTGCCACGGCTCGGCACCATTGAGGCGGCTGCCGATTTCTGCTCCCGGATCTATCACGGATCCACTGCGGACTGGCAGACGTGCGTCAACCGCGTGTTCGATCCCGAGGCTCCGCCACCGCCTCCGACACCCACGCCGAGCACCGACCCGGTGCTGATTCCGACACCCACACCGACGCCCGACCCGACGCCGACGCCAAACCCAACCAGACCGCCCGCACCACGCCTGCCAATGACCCAGGCCGAGGCCCAGCCGCGCGACGGCGAGACACGAGTCGCTTGGCGGACCCGCATCTCCGTGTACGACTGCCAGCAATACAGCGGCAAGCCCTCGTGGCTGGAATGCACCCATCCCAACAAAGGACCGTGGCACGAGCACACGGCCGAGCGGTGGGTGCATCGCCACGGGTCCCGTGACGGTGCGCACGGGGACACGCCGTCGATACCGGCGCGCCAACCCTGACCGCGACGTGCGCGTGCGGGGCCGCGCTGCCGCCGCGGCGCCGCGTTGTTGGTGAGAGGCGACGGATCGTCGTGCTCCAGTGCGAACGCTGCGGCCGGCAGACAAAGGTCGGGAACGCCGGCCCCAGCATTGTCGAGGTGGTGGGCCCGCCCGGGTATCACTTGCGACAGCTCCGGCGGTACCTCACGGCGCTCACTGGCCGCCGTCGCTGATACACTCAAACGCCGCAAGATGGCGGACATGAGGAGCAGCCACCATGACTGCACACGCTGACGGGGCGGAGGCCAAGCCCGAGACCCCTGCCGAGGACGGGTTTCCTACGCAGGTCGGGGATGCCGTTGAGGGCGTCCTGAACTTCATGCGATCGCTGTTGCCCGAGCGGATCTACACCACGGTCCTGATCGCCGCCTGGTTCGTGACCAGCTTCACGCTGTTCGTGATCGAGACGAAGGCCTTCCGGCCCTACGCCATGACCGTCGGCGGCGCCGCGGTCACAACCTTCCTGGCCGTGGCCATCGTGTTCGCCAACCGCCGAACGAAGGGCAGCGGCCTGTTTGCCCCCGTGGACGTCAACTTCCTGGGCCTGGCGATTCCCGTGGTCCTGATTGCGCGCGCCATGCTGTTGTCGACCATCGACAGCGGCGACTTCACCGCCAGTGCGCTGGACGCCCTGCTGGGCTCGGCGATGGCCGGGGTCGGCGCCGGGCTGATGGCATTCGCCAAGAAGGACGCCAGCGACTAAACGGTCGGAACGTGTGACCACACAGGCTCGTTACCGGAGCCCCCGATCCCCCGGCGTTTCCGCCGGGGGATCGGTCATTTCAGCCCGTCCAAGCCGAAATCAGCCCGGTTTTGCTCCGACCCCTACCCAAACCCATATTCCGGCCAAAACGCGGTCCTGACCCAGTCTGGGCACGTCTCCGACGATTCTGGGCGGACCTCACCCATCCCAAACAGCCGCGACCCACGTCGACAGCCCTGTTTGGGGCGGTTACGCTGCCCGAAACGTGCGTAGCGTTCACCGAAGGAGCCGGCGATGCAGACAGGGCTAGGCGTGGTGTTGGGGGTCCTGAGTTGGGGACCCTGGGCCGTCCGCAAAACGCGCTGGATCTGGCAGTCGATGCTGGCCGGCAGCACCGCCATTGGCCTCGCCATCCTGACGGGCCTGGTGCCGAACGTCGAGGCGCCTAGTCTCCCGTTCGTGACGCCGGTGGCCACGGCCGCGCCTGTCCAGGCCCAGGTGACGCCCAGGGCTCAACCGACGGTCAGGCTCACGAACCTCGACGAGAACGACATCGTGTGCCCGCCCGGCAGCCACGAGGTCGAGACGTCCGAGGGCGTCAAGTGCCTCACGTCGGACGGCCGCGAGGTTGAGCCCCTGGAGCCCGCCGGCAAGGGCGGCGAGGACCCCGAGCAGGACCCGACCGAAGCGCCCGGCGAGATCGACGCCAGCAACTTTGTGGCCACCAACGTCTGTGTGTCCCAGGACGGCGGGATCGGCGGGTTCGCCATGGCCATCGGATCGGAGCCGTACGCGGTCTGCACGAAGGACGGCACTGCCCACGCCGCGGCCGGCTTTGCCAGCAACTCGACGAACCCGACGCTCAGCGTCAAGGACCCCGAGCGGATGATCGTGCGCGAGGGCACGGTCTACATCAACTCGACCATCCCCGCCGGAACGTTCCAGCACCTCGTGACGCCCACGCCGACGCCAGCCGCCAGGTAGCGCTTACCCCGCCGCCCGGTTGACCCGCTGCATGTACCCCAGCACGTCGTCGCAGTAGCCCACGGTGTGGCCGGAGTACTCGCCCAACGCCATGCACACCGCGCCCTGGTACTTGCGCAGCAGACGGGCCAGGTAGTCGGCCCCGTAGCTGAACGAGGCACACGGGTCGAACGTCCAGCCTTTCATGCTGCGGTGGTAGTGGACGACGATCTGCATGACGCCCTCGGCCCGGTGCGCCCCGTTGTCGTTCACGGCGTCAACCCGCCACGTCGATTCCCGCCACGCCACACCGGCGACGAGGTAGCGTGGCAACCCGCGCGATTCCGCTTGTCGCACCGCGTGCCCGAACAACGTGTCCGTGCGGCCGTTGCAGCTCCACAGTTGCGCGTCCGGCGGGAGGGCTCGGGCGCGAGCACTCGTCATGGCTTGCAGCACCAGCAGGACCACGATCAGCAGCACAACGAGAACGCCGCGACGTGTGTCAGGGGACATGAAAGGCTCCAGAAGGGCGTCGTTTATGATAGGCATCGCTGCCGCGTGCGCAACGGATGTTTCGATGCCGGTCAAGGCCAATGTCAAGGTCACCGGCGGGGACCGCGCCCGCCGGTTTTTCAAGAACGCCGGCAAGGGCGGCGTGAACCGCGTGCGTGTCGGCTTTTTCAGCCAGGCCCGCTACCCAAACGGCACCCCGGTGGCCAGCGTCGCGCTCTGGAATGAGTTCGGCACTCGGCGGAACGGCGAGGAACACGCCCCCGAGCGGCCGTTCTTTCGGCAGGCGATCCGCCAGATGGCGGACGACATCCCGAAGATCCTGGAAAACGGGATCGATCCTGCAAGAGGTGTCCTGGACCGACGGTTGGCCGGACGCATTGGCAGTCATGCGCAGGGCCTGATCGAACGACAGATCCAGACGCTGGACGAGCCAGAGAACGCCGACAGCACCATCGCCCGCAAGGGCACGGGCAAGAAGCCGCTCATCGACACCAGCCTGATGCTCCAAAGCGTGACGTTCAGGGTTGATGAATGACACCGCTCCCGATCAGCCAGTCCGAGCACCGCGAGCGGGGGACGCTGATCCGCCAGAGCGTGGGCCGCCGGGTGCGGGGCGAGTGGCACCCAGGGCCGGAGACGCGCGAGGACGTCTGGCTGATCCAGGCGCCGGCGTCGGCCGGCGCCGTGCGCAACATCCAGCCCCAGGGCGCGCGCATCCAGGACTGGCGGCGGTTCTGGGTGGATCCGCCGGCGAAGCCCCTGCGCGTCGGGGCGAACCAGACCGACAGCGACGTCATCGAACACCGCGGGTTGCGCTATCGCATTCGCAGCATCCAGGACTATGCTCCCGACTTCGTGGAAGCCATCGCCGTGCGGGTGGACGCCCAGGATGATTAGCCCCAGCTCGCGGGCGCTGGACGAGGTGATCCGGGGCTACGTGGCCATGGGCAGCGGCCTGGACGTCGACACCGACGTCCTGCCAGGCAATCCCAAAGGCCCGACGCCGCAGGGGCTGTACGCCACGGTGCTGTTCGTGGACGACGCCACGCCCGGCACGCCGTACCGCCGCTGGACCGACGTGGAAGGGGCGCTCACCGCCCAGACGCTGCGCGACACCAGCGCGCGGTACTCGGTCCAGTGGATGCGCACCGGCGCCCGCGACGCCGCCCGCCGCTTTGTCGCTTGGCTGTCGTCCTCCGCTGGTCACGACGAGGCCATCCGGCAGCACCTCGTGGTGCAGCGAGTGTCCGCCATCCGCCGACTTGATACGCTGATAGCCGACGACTGGGAAGAACGGGTGAACGTGGACCTGCAGATCGGGTACGTTGAGGCCCTGTGCCAGCGGGCGGACGCTATCGCGTCCGCCGGGATCACCCTGCAC
>VXPS01000404.1 GCA_009839425.1 Chloroflexota bacterium | reverse complement strand
AACTACACATCCTCCAGTCTCTCCCCACTTGCTTCATGTTGGGCGGCTGCGTCTTTTGTGTATACCAGCCCGGCGCCCGCGCCCCCGCCCCCCCCCCCAAGGCCGCGCTCGCCTCGGCCACCGTCGCCAGGTCCTCGTGCGACAAACCGTCGGGACGGTGAAAGACGACGATCGCCGGCGTCCCTCGGCTGCCCGGGAACTTCTCCGCAACCAGTTCCAGCGCCCGCTGGGACTCCGAGTTGCTCGGGAGAAAGTCCTCCGGGCTGTTCGTCGTGACGTCGGCGAGCGGCGGCGCCGTCAGCGAGATGACGAGGCCGGCGATGCCCCAGGCCAGGACAACGCCCGCGGCCCGTCGCCAACTGGCGAATGCACCCGCCACCATCCGCATCTCGTCGCGATTCCCCCGGCTCGAACCACGTACGCCTCGTCACTTAACACCGTGCGTGAAGACCTACGGTCGGGCTGTGATGTTCCCCACAGTCGGCCGGCAATCGGACGCCGCGACCCGGGACGTCGCGGTCAGGCCCGTCGCGTCGCCGGCTCGATTCGGGACGGCCACCAGTTCCAGCGCCGCAGCATCATCACGATGCTGGGCACGAACAGCGCCCGCACGATGAACGTGTCCATCAGCACCCCCAGCGCCACCGCGAAGCCAAGCTGGTAGATGTCCCGCAGTGGGAACGTGGTCAGAACCGAAAACGTCCCCGCCAGGATCAGACCGGCCGACGTGATCACGCCTCCCGTCCGCGCCACGGCCATGCGTACGCCTTCAACCAGACCTCGCGCCTTCACCTCCTCGCGCACCCGCGAAATGATCAGGATGTTGTAGTCGGCCCCCAGCGCCGCCAGGAAGATGAACATCCACACCGGATTCTGATAGCCGACCCCCGGGTGGCCCATGAAATTCTGGAAGATCACGACCGAGAGACCGACCGCCGACAGGAAGCTCAGCACCACGCTGCCCAGCAGATAGGTTGCCGCCACCACGCTGCGCAGCAGCGCCAGCAGGATGACCCAGATCAGCACGATGACGATGGGCCCGATCAGCGCCGTATCGCGATTCACCGATGCGCGCGCATCGGTCTGCAGCGCCGTCGGTCCGCCCACCACGATCTCGGCATTCGCCAGCGAGGTCCCCGCAACGACCGAGCGCGCAAGCTCGCGGATGTCCTCAATGCGGTCGATCGCTGGCACCTCGTACGGGTGGTCGTCCATCACCACGTCCAGCCGGGCCGTCGTGCCGTCGGGCGAAACGAAACGGCGTCCGGCGAAGTAGGTCTGTAGGACGGCCTGCTGCTGCGGATCTACGTTGGCCGGCGGGCCGGCAGCCGGCGCACCGCCGGGCGGGGCGCTCGGCGGGCCTTCAAGCAGCGCGGGCGGCAGCTGCGGAATCGCCGCCTGCAGCGCCGCCGCGTCCACCGCCGGCGCGTCGCCGGTCGGTCGCGTCGGTCCGCTGACCCGTGCCACCCCGGGCACCGCCGCAACGGCCTGCGCCAGGCGATCGAGGTCAACCAGGCTGCCGTCCACACTGGTCGTGCTGACGTAGATATTCGTGGGCGCGAGATCGCCGGCCCCAAAGCTGTCGTCCATGATCTGCGCGCCGATCTTTGACTCGGCGCTGTCCGGAAATCCGTCGAGAAAGCTGAAATTCGGCTTCATGCTCGGGGTGCCGGCCGCAAACACCACCAGCAGCGCCAGCGTGATCACGAACGTGACCGCCGGACGTCGCGTCACCAGCGTGGCCACGCGCGACCAGAGGCGCGAGTGCTCCGTCCCGCTCACGTGCATGCGGCCGGGCCAGAACGCCGCCCGGCCAAGCAGCACCGTCAACGCCGGCACCAGCGTCAGGCCGCTGATCAGCATCAGGGCAATCGCCATCGCCAGCACCGGCCCCATCGCCTGGAATGAACCGAAGCTGGCCAGCAACAGCGCCAGCATGGCCGCAATCGTGGTACCCGCGCTCGACGCGATCGCAGGCCCGATCCGCTGCAGCGAGACCTCCATGGCCCGCCAGCGATCCGGCTGCCGGCGTAGCTCTTCGCGGTACCGCGCCACGATAAACAACGTGAAATCGGTGCCCGCGCCGAACATCAGCACCGACATCAAGGCGGTGACCTGTCCATTCAGCGACAACCCGAAGTTCTCCGCCAGCAACGCGGCCACCGACTGCGCCACCAGCAACGTCCAGCCGACCCCCACCAGCGGTAACAGGGCCAGCGCCGGCGAGCGATAGATCACCAGCAGCAGCACCAGCACCAGCAGGACCGTGACCATCGTCACCCGGAAGTCGAAGGTTCCAAACACTTCAACGGCGTCGGAAACGATGCCGGCCGGACCGGTGATCGCCACGGTCAGGCCGATGTCCGCGACTTCAGCCTGCGCCTGATCGCGAACCCACCGCACCGCCTCGCCAAACGTCTCGGTGTTCTGGGAGCCCGCGAGCGTGACGATCGTGGTCACGGTCTTTCCGTCCGGCGCGCGTAGCGCCCCTGCGGCGTCGGGTGACCCGCTTAGTGAGAGCACCGACTGGACTTCGTCAGGTGCGCTATCCGACTGCAAGACCGCGTCAACGCCCGCGATCGCCGCCAGGTCGGCTTCCGAAAGGCCCTCGGGGCGATGAAAGACGATGATGGCCGGGACACCCTGGCCGCGCGGGAACTTCTCCGTCACCAGTTCAAGGGCCCGCCGCGATTCCGAGTCGCTCGGCAGGAAATCCTCCTGGTTGTTCGTCGTGACGTCGCCAAGCGGCGGAGCCGCCACGATCACCACCACGCCCACCACGATCCACGCGACGATCACGGCCGCCGCCCGGCGCCAACTGGCGGCCAGGCTGGCCAGCATTCCGAACATCGACACCTTGTTCCGGTTCACGCGTATGGCTTCAGACTGTGGTACGAGCTACATGCAGATTGTGAAAAACTTCACGAAGTCACCGCAAGCACTGGATCGGCAGTGAGCCTCGCCGCGTGAGTCATCGTGGCGCGCCCATCCTCACAGCAACCCAAGCTGCTGCCGAAACCCCAGCGAGTCGAACATCGCCCAACTCTCCGCAATGCGGTCGCCCTCGAAGCGGTAGATATAAATCGCCGACGCCTCGAACCTGTTGCCGCTCGGCTGGATGCCCAGCCCCTGCCCCGTATGCGTGCCGCGCCACGTCACCCGCGCAATGATCTTGCCCGGCGCCATGATCCACTCGTCCGCCGTGATGCTCAGGTCGGGAAAAGAGCTGCGCAGCTCCGGGATCTCGATCTTAAACCCGTCCCGGCCGATCGTCCGCCCGTCCTGCATGTGCAGCACATAGTCGGTCGTGAACAGCTCGTCGATAAGGCTGATGTCCCCGTTATTCCACGACTCCTCATAAAACCGCTCGATCAACGCCCGCTCCGCCGCCCCGGCCACGCCCTCCGGCTCGCTACCCCCCAGCGCCACCGACAAGACCACGCCCACCAACGCCCCAACCACCGCCGCCAGCAAGGCAGACACCAGCACCGTGCGCACGACGAGCCGGCCCGACGTCTTCTGGCCCTCCAACCGGCTCTCCTCGGCGCGGAGTCAGTCCGCGCGCAGTCTAAGGCGTGTCCCGCGACAACTCCCGCCGCTTCGACTATCGCACCGTGAAACCTTTGCAAATCGACTCTCGTCAGCTATTGAACGGCCGCTCTTGCTCCCTCTCCCCCTGGGAGACCTTTGTAAAACTCCCCTCGTGCTCAAGGGCGGGTCCGCTCTTCACCCTCTCCAAGGGGAGAGGCAGGTTCGGCCGTCCCCGGCCGAAACCGGTGAGGGGTCTTCCGCGCAACCAGCCTCGGGTTACGCAAAGGTCTCTCTGGGAGAGGGTTGGGGCGAGAGTCTTCCGGGCACCGATCTCTGGTGTTGCGCAAGGATCTCTCCGAGGCCGGCCGCGATGCTCATTGGCGCCGGCCCGAACGTAGGTCGCTATCTCCCGGAGTCGCATGCCGGAACGATGCGAAACGCGAAGCTGCGCGCCGCAAGCTCAGCCAGCACCATTTCAAGCGCCGCCACGGTCTGAGTCCGGCTGCCTCCACCGTCATGCATCAGAATGATCGACCCCGGAACGACGTTCGCCAGGATGTGCTGCGCGATCTGATCGGCGCGGGGCTGCCGCCAGTCCTGGGGATCGATGTTCCACATCACGATCGACTTACCCAGTTCCGCCGCGATAGCCCTCGTGTCGGCGCCGATGGCGCCGTACGGCGGACGCACGCAGCGCGTCGGCCGTGCCGCGTCGCCCGCCGCGGACTGGATTGCTGCGTCCGTCGCCGATATCTCCTCCAGGTACGTGTCGCGCGAGATCTGATCGAGCGCCGGATGGTTGAACGTATGGTTTGCCAGTTGATGTCCAGCGGCTGCCAGCGCCGCCGCCAGCTTCGGATAGCGCTCGACCTCGGCCCCGACCACGAAAAACGTCGCCCGAACGCCGTAGCGCGCCAAAATGTCCATAATCGGCGGCGTAAAGTCTGGATGTGGCCCGTCGTCAAAGGTCAGATAGACGACGGACTGGCCGGCCGCGCCGTGCGAGGGTCGGCGGGCGGTAACCGCCGGCAGCGCCGAGGACAGCGGCGCAGCTTCCTCCTCAACGTCCCGCGGGGCCAGGCGAGCCGCTTCCAGCGCTTCCCAGGTCGCGGCATCCACAACACCGCTCGGCGCCAGGCCCTGGTCCACCTGGAACTTCACAATCGCTCGCCGGGTCGCCTCGTGATACGCGTCGAAATACCGCCCCGGATCTCCGAACTCCAGCGCCGGAATGCCCGCCAGGCGCTGATGGATCGCCTTCACATGGCGACCCCGGTCGCCACTGCCCAGCACCTGCCCCTCGGCGAAGAACGACGCCGGTGGTCCTGCCTGCAGCGCGGGCGGACCGGCCGGTTCCAGCGTCGCGCCGGGGGCCTGATCGACGCCTTCCAGGAAGTCGCGACTAGCCTGCAGGAACGCGTCGTCTGGCGCTCGCGCGATGGCGTCTGCCATCGCCGACGCTGCTTCACGTAGGTCGTCCGGCGACGCCAACGCCAGTCCCAGCGCGCGAACCGCGTGAATTTCGGCGCGATCCGGCGCCACGGCCAGCGCGCGCGCCGTGTAATCCAGCAGGTGCACCGCCATCGTCGCCAGGTCTTCCTCCGCCGCAGTCCCCGCGATGAGCGGTCCGTCCAGGGCGAACGCCTCGGACGGTTCCAGCGCCCGCATCATTTCAACGGCCGCGGCGTATTCGCCCGCAAACACCTGCGTCAGCAACGGCTGGCCTGGAGTGCCGGCGTGAGCCAGCCGCGCGACGGCGATCCGATTCGTCAAAATCGAAAACCAGCGGGTGCCCTCACTGAGTGGAGACTGCTCTGACAGCACGGTGGCGCCGGCCGCAGCCTCTCGCCACAGGTCCGCCTCCGCCAGTGACACGATGCGATGCACCCCTTCTGCCCCGTGGTCGCGGGACTCCCCTGGCGGCGCCCGCAGTTCCACGCGATCAAGCCCGGCGCCGATCCAGCGGTAAAGCGCCTCCTGCTTCAACTCGGTGGCACAGGCGTAGCAAAAGACGTAAGGGTTCGACTCGTCGAGTACGACTTCCAGCAACCCGTCGCCGTCCAGGTCCACGATCTCGCCCGCGTTCGCGCGGGCGCCTACCCATGACACCGCTGTACTGAGTGTCTGGCCGTCAAACCCAATCACATCCAGGGTTCCCGCATGTGCCCCGGTGCCGCCGCGCACCGCAATCCAGGCCGCCGGCTCGCCACCCGGGACCTCCCATCCCGTAGTCAGCACCTCAACTTGCGTTCGCTGCGGCGCGCTCTCGATTTCCAACCGATCAACCTCACGCCACTCGCCGTCCTCGGACCGCTCGTAGGCCGCCGCGAAGTGGAAGAAGTTGATGGCCTCACCCCGTGAATTCGCCTTGAACGGCTGCGGACCGTCTGTGACTACCGACCAGTACGCCCCGGTCACCTCGGGCAATCCCAGCGGCAACACGTGCATGGGCTGCGACTCGGCGCCCGGAAACTCTGGAAACTCCTGCCAGATGCCCTCCTGCACGATCTCCCGCAGCTCGGCGGCCAGTTCGTCCAGTGTCGGCGCCAGCCGAGCGGCAACCGCCCCGGTCGGCGAGAGGCTCGGCGGCGCCGTCACGGCCGGCGTCCGGGGTG
>VXPS01000341.1 GCA_009839425.1 Chloroflexota bacterium | reverse complement strand
GGCAGGGGTGATCTCCCTGGGGCGCGCGGGCAGGGACGACGTTTAGGCGGCGGCGAGGATTCTCGCTAGGTAGCCGCGGGACCTGGGAAGAACGACGGCGGGGTCGTCGGTGAAGCCGAAGGCTTCGATGGAGAGGAGACCTTCGTAACCCACAGATTTGAGCTTGCGGATGATGGGGGCGAAGTGGGTGTCGCCTTCGCCCGGGGCGTGCGTGTTGGCATCGTTGACGTGGACGTGGGCCAGCCAGGGCAAGGCGAGATCGACGGCGGCCTGGAAGGACTGGGTTTCCTGGCTGATTTGCTTGACGTCGAGGACGAGCTTGACGGCGGGATGATTCATGCGGCGAGCGACCGCGATTCCCTCCTGGGTGTCGTTCATGAAGTTGGTAAGGGAGGCGACCAGGGGTTCCAGGCAGAGGGTGATGCCGAGGCGGGCGGCCTGGTCGGCGGCGGGGCGGAGTTCGTCGATGAAGAGGCCGGCGGCTTCGTCGAACGAGGCGTCCGCGGGCGCGTGACGTTGGCGAGGAGAGCCGACGACGATGACGGATGCGCCGAAGTGGGCGGCCAACTGGACGATGGCGACGAGTTCGGTAGCGGAGGCGCGGCGAAGGTCGGGATCGCGGGTAACCAGATTGAGGTGGGGGGCGTGCTGGAGCAGGGAGTTGAAGGCGACAACCTGAAGGCCGTGGGCGCGGGCGACCTGGCGTATCTGGACGCGCATGGCGGGGTCGGGGTCTGAGACCGGGGTTCCGAGTGAGCCCGGGATTAGCTCGACGGCATCGAATCCCGTTTCGTGCGCCAGCTGAAAGAACGCCTCGATGGGGCGGTCGTCCAGGGTCTTATTGCACAGGGCCAGGCGCACGCTCAGCGGTTACGAATCTCCGCGAAGGCGGGGAAGTCGTGGGCCTCGCGGTGGTATTCGTGGTCGAAGTAGGTGGTGGTCTTGTAGTACTCGTGGCGGCCGTCGGTGGCTTCGCGGTGGATTCGGGCCAGAAGGTCGGCCTGCTCGGAGTCCGACATGGGTGTGAAGGTGCGGGCGATCTCGACGTCTTGCGCGAGGTCACGCTCGTCGACCATTCCGCAGATGAGCACGGCGATGGGCTGGGAGAGGGCGTAGCGGCGACAGTCCTGGGCGGTGAGGCCGTTGACGCCGACGAACTGGCCGTTGCCGCCGAGGGATTTCATGCCGAGGCAGGCGATGCCGCGCTGGTTGAGCAGCGGGAGGATCTCGGTTTTGAAGCTGCGAAAGGCGCCGTCGAAGGGGCTGATGGGCATCTGGCAGGCGTCCCATTGGAAGTCGAAGTCGAGCATGGCGCGGAGGATGTGGGGGCTCTTGTGGCCGGTGAATCCGATGTAGCGGACGAGGCCGCGCTCGCGAGCTTCAAGGGCGGCCTCGACGGCGCCGCCGGCTTCGAAGATCCATTCGGGGTCGTTGTCGTAGTTGACTTCGTGGAACTGCCAGAGGTCGAGGTAATCCACTTGCAGGCGACGCAGGCTGTCGTCGAGTTGGGAGCGGGCGGTTTCGGCGTCGCGGGCGCAGACCTTGGTCATGAGGAATACGTCGTCGCGGCGACCCTGGATGGCGCGACCGTAGCGCTCTTCGCTGACGCCATAGCCGTAGTCCCAGGCGGTGTCGAGGAAAGTGATGCCGGCGTCAATGGCGGCGGGGATCATGCGGGCGGCTTCGGCGTCGGTTACGGAGGAGCGGGAGAGGTGGCCGCCTCCGAGGCCGATGATCGAAAACTCGTCCGGATGGCGGCCGAGTCGGCGGGTGGGGAGCGGGGTCTGGTGCGGAGGCATCAGGTCATGCCTGGAACTTCAAACCCCCAGAGGGAGTAGACGCCGCCCTTGGGCAGGACCTCGTCGGCGTATTCCTCGGCGTTGTCGACCGGGCGGTAGCCGAGTTCGCTGACGGCGTTGGTGATGTCCCAGTAGGCGCGAGCGTTGGCGGAGATTCCGTAGTAAATGCCGTATTTGATATCCGGGGCGACGATTGAGCGCTCAACCAGGTTGACCAGGTCGCGGTCGCTCAGCCAGGTGGAGAGGATGCGCGGCCCCATGCCGAATTCGGGCGGCTTCTGGCGGTATTCGTAGCTGCCGATTCGCAGGACGATGACTTCCATGCCGTGACGGTCGGAAAAGTAGCGACCGAGGGACTCGCCCCAAACCTTGGCGGCGCCGTAGACGCCGTCGGGGCGGGGCAGGGACTCGGCGTCGCAGCGCTCGCCGACGATCTCGTACCAGCCCGTGGCGTGGTTGGAGCTGGCGTAGATGAAGCGACGAACGCCGGCCAGGCGCGCGGCTTCGTAAGCGTTCCAGAGTCCGACGATGTTGGGTTGGAGGTAGGGCTCAAAGTCGTCGGTGTTGTGGTCGGACTTGGCGTGCATGTGGACGACGACGTCCTGGCCGGCGAAGGCCTGCGCGATGGTGTCCACGTTGTCGAAGTCGAGCTGGATGAAGCGTGGGTCGTCATTAGGACTGCGCGAGGTTCCAGTGACATCAAAGGAGTCGGGGAGATCCTCCATGAGGGTTTGACCGATCTTGCCGGTCGCGCCGGTCACCATCACCTTGAGCCGATCAGCCATGAATTAGCTCCCCGCTGGATTCGTGGGCACCGGCCGGCGCCCGTTGGCAAAGGATACCGAGCCAGCGCCCGAGGACACCGAGACGGCAGGTTGGCGGGAGCCGCGGGGGCTAGTTGTTGAGTTGGCCGGCGGCGCCCGGGACTCCTTGAACGGCGTCGGCGAAGGCGCGGATGTGAGCGGCGGGGGTGTCCGGGGAGAGGCCGCCGGCGGTGCAGAGCAGCATGCCGCCCGACGGTGCGCCGATAGCAAGTCGCTCCTGGCAGTCACTTGTGATTTCAGGCGGTTCGAGGTGCTGGACGACGTGGATGGGCGGGACGTTGCCCATCAGGCAGACGCGGCCGCCCAGGTGCTCGGCGGCAACGTCCATCTCAATGCCGAACATGAAGACGGTGCAGTTCATATCGGCGATCGCGGCGACGGCGGCGTCGGGCACCAGGTTTTCGTTGTGATAGAGGCGGAAGGTGGCTGAGGAGTAGGCGTCGAAGATGTCCTTGAGGTACGGGTAGATGAATTCCTCGCAGTGCGCCTGGCCGACCTGGCCAGGCAGGTGGTCAGTGACGATGAGACGATCGATCGTTCCGGTGATGCTTTCCTGGGCTCGCAGGTAGGCAACGTTGGCCTCCACGACGCGCTTGTTCCAGTCGTGGATGAGTTTCGGGTGTTCGTAGAGCTCGATGAGGTACCGCTCGTAGCCGAGGACCAACGCACCCGACTCGACGCCCATGCAGCGGCCGTAGCCTTCGAAATGCCCCCACTCCTTCGCAATTACGGGATCCATGTGGTCGGCGTACCAGGCGTAGTCGTCAAGGGCGATGGCCATGTAACCGGAGGTCCAGGGATCCGGCATTTCGAGCGCCGTGAGGTCGTGGATGTCGTTGACGGCGGCGAACGGCACCAGGGGACCGTCTTCCTCCTGCTCAATTGGCGAACCCCAGGCGGAGGTCTCCGGCGCGTAGCCATAGTCTGGGGCAACGCCTGGCAGATGCAGGATGTCTGGGAACTCAAGCTGGAACTTGGCCTGGGCGTAGTATTTGGCCTCGGCAGTTGCGTAGTACTCCTGGCGCCCAACGCCGGCGTAGCCCGAGAGAAACGGCTCGGAGGCCCAGACCACGGGTGGGACCTCGTCGACGGCTTCCTGCCGGTTGGCGGCCCTGACGCGCGCGTAGACGTCTCTGGAGCGGCTGGCGGCTTCCGAGCTGTCGGGCAAGGCGGGTCGGGGCATGAGTTACCTACGCGGTCAAGCCGGGCCGGTCAGTCTCGCCTGACTCGGCAGGATCAAGCAACGGCCAATCCGCCGGTCGCAAGTCATCGGGCGGCGGTTCCGGCAGCCAGGGGGTCACTCGACCCAGGGGACCGCGCAAGGCCGCCACGAGATCGTAGGCGCGGTCGATGAGTACGGGGACCAGCGGCCAGTAGCCCGCCGACCGCCACCTGGCCTCGGGTTGCACCTGACAAAGGACGGCCCGCAGGGCCACTCCCGCATGCAGCACGCGTCCGTCCGGACGGATGACATGCATGCTCTGTCGTCGACGCTGCGGCGAGATCGTCGTCATGAGTGAACCTGCCGCCTCGGACGTCATATCGACCCTCGCCACCCGTTGTTGCGGGTCCAGGCGTACCAGAAGGGCCACGCAGCGGCGACAGAAGCCGCAGGAACCGTCGTAGAGCAGGATGGGGCGGCGGGCGGTGACGCTGTTATTGCTATCGCTCATGCCTGAAGTGTAGGCGGAATCCGGAAGTTTCTGCGTGCATACCGGATGAGAAAGTGGGGCGAATTCAGGCACCGCAACCACGAAAACTTCGGCGTTTGACACTCCAGAGAGCGCTGTGTTCCCATGAGGGGCGCGCAACAGTTGAGCCTCCGTCGCAAGCTTGGCGGATGGCCGGGAGGGCCCTGCATGAAGACTCACGTGACACGACGCACGTTGATTCGATCGCTGGGAGTCGGCGCCTTTGGGGCGTCGGCAGCCGCAGTGCTTGCCGCCTGCGGGGAGACCCAGGTAGTTGAGGTCGAGAGGATCATCGAGAAGGAAGTCCCGGTCGAGAAGACGGTCGTCAAGGAAGTTCAAGTACCGGTCAAGGAAGTCGTCACCGAGCAAGTGGTCAAGGAAGTCCAGGTCGATCGCGTGGTCGAGAAGGTGGTGACGAAGACGGTCGAGGTGGAGAAGGTCGTCGAGGCGATGCCGCAGAAGGGGCCGCAGCCACCGATTCAGTTCATGAACTACTGGTCGCGCGGCAACCGCTGGGAGACGATGAAAGTCGGGCTTGAGATCTTTGACAAGAAGCACCCGGAGATCCAGTACGACCTGATTCCGCTGCCTCCGCGCTTCTACCAGGAGAAGAGCGCCATCATGTTCGCCGCCGGCACGGTGGGCGACCTGCTGGTGATGAACGGCGGCCAGATGTTCCAGTTCCAGGGCAACCTGCTGCCGCTGAACGACATCGCGCCGAAGCTGGGCGTGGACTTTGACGACTACGTGCTGCTCGAGCGCCTGCATCCGACGCGTCCGAGCGTGTGGACAGTCGGCATCGACGGCGAGTTCTACGCGTTCCCGTTCATGATCGGCAGCGTAGGCGGCTGGTATTACAACGTGGACATCCTGGAAGGCGCCGGGCTCGATCACCCTGACGAGTCGTGGACCTGGGACGTTCAGGACGAGGCGCTGAAGCAGATGACGGACGCGGAGCTTCCGCAGTACGGCACGTGGAACCGGAACAACACCGAGGTCCAGCTCTTCGAGCGAATCGCAGAGGCCGGCGGCAAACACTTCCGGGAAGTGGACCGCCCGTACCTGACGGCCGGTTTCGACACCCCGGGAAGCGTGGCGTCATTCGAGCGCTGGATGAACTACATCCACGTCGACGGCGTGGCGCCGCCTCCGGGCGAGATTGCGTCGCTCGGTATCGAGGGCGTCAGCAATCCGTTCCTGGCCGGGCGGGTCGGCATGTTGCACGGCGGCATTCACACGCCGGGCAACTACGACGCGATCATCAAGGGGCGCTTCCAGCTGGAGATCATGCCGACCCCGAAGCCACCGGGCGGCGAGAACTGGTACATCAACAACCAGCTGGGCCACTTCATCACGCGCTACTCGCAGCACCGCGGGTCGGAGGAGAACACCGTCACCCTGGCGGCGTTCCTCTCGGGCGACGAATTCCAGGCCCTGGTTGCGGAGTGGCGCGGCGCGGTTCCGACCACCAAGGAGATCATCAACAGCGGTGCATGGCTGGATCCGATCCCCGGTCGGGAAATGCCGCAGAACATGCAGATCATTAACAACAACCTGTTCCACTCGAACGTGTACGGGAACCACTGCTTCGACGGTTGGTCGGAGTGGTTCTGGAACATCATCCGGGCGGAGACGGAGACCGCGTGGATTGGCGAGAAGCCGCCGATCGACGCGCTGCTCGACCTGGCCCAGAACACGAACGAGTACATGGCAGATCTGGCTGAGGCGTAGTGGCTAGCCCGCGACGCTCAATTCGGATCGTGTTCGCGTAGACGCGAACGGGGGCCCGCAAAGACGTCACCAACAAAAACACCCCGAATAAAATAAAAAAAAAAATATTATAAAAAAAAAAAAAAAATGAGAACCAAAAAAAAAA
>VXPS01000363.1 GCA_009839425.1 Chloroflexota bacterium | reverse complement strand
GCATAGGAGAGCCGTGCACTTTCCGGCTGGCCGTGGCAGCATGCAGCTATCCTGCCCGAGAGTTGCCGCGTGGCCAGGCAGGTACCGGGAAATCCGCCATGACCGCCCAGACGCCCAAGCTTGCTGACGCCTTTGCTCCGAGTTTCGACACGCCCGCGGCAACGGATGCTGACGTCACCAAGCTGACGCTACGCCGTTACGTGCTACACCGAGCTCAACGCTCACCAGCAACTGGGCAAGCCGGGCGTTGAAACCGAACAGTTCACACAGGTCCTCGCGAACCGAACGCTCAACGCGCGGCTCGTGAAGCACGGCAATCCGCCAAGCGCCTAGACAGCCAGATGCCCACTTCGACGATCCCGGACGCCGACCGTGCGCTGGAAGCGGCCACGAGCCTCCTCAAAAGCCCGACATCGCGCCGCGAGAAAGGAGTAGAGGCTGACCTCAGAAATCTGGTTCAGGCGTACCAACTGCAGCCAGAAATCGGCCATCCGGTTCCCGACACCGATCGCGAGGCCGATCTCTTCATTCCGGAGCTGCGCCTCGTCATCGAAGCCAAGAGAGTCGGCCAAGCCGACGTACCGGAGGGAGATCTCGCCACCCGAACCGGTGAAGAAGAAACCCCGCAGGAGCAGCTGGAAGACTACGTCGAGCACCTGATCGCGCACGACCGATCATTGCTCGCCTTCGACGGCGCGTCACCGGACCGACCGTGGACTGGGATTGTGACCGATGGCCACGTCTGGCACGCGTGGGAATGGACCCACAGCGACAGACCGAGGCGATCCAGACTTTTCCTCGACAGGCAGGCTCGATCTCCGAAAGAGCTCATCCGTATCGTGGAGCCGTTCCTGACCGGAACGATAGTCGGAAAACCATGGATTCCCGACGACCCAAGGCCCATTGTCGAAGATGATCTCACAGAACTGCACACGATCTACCGCGAGCTACCACAGCGGGCGAGCCGAGAAACACAGACCAAGACGAGCTTGTGGCTGGACATGCTGCGCGTCTCGAACATGGAGCCCGCGGAGCAGGCACGAAGCCATCTCTTCGTTGTCCACTCCTTCCTCGTGGCGTTGGCGCGCGGCGTCATCCATACGCTCACCCACCCGGAAGCGGATCCGGATCCGCAACGGATCCTCGGTGACGGCTTTGTCGCCTGGATCATCCAGACGACGCCTGGGCGCGCCTGGGCGAACCATTTTCTCGGGACCATCCATAGCCATGAATGGCGAAAGCGACAGGGCGACGTGCTGCGGCCGCTCTACGAGGCCTTCGTCGAGCCCCGTGACCGCAAGGTGTTCGGCGAGTTCTACACACCGGACTGGCTGGCCGAACTGATCGTCACCGAAGTTCTGGACGATGCCTGGTGTGCGCACGCCGCCTCGCAAGCTCTCCAGAGCATCCGGAAGAACCGCGAGCTCCGCCGAACCGGTGTGCTCGACCCGGCCTGCGGCTCGGGCACGTTCCTCTACCATGCGGCCAAGCGGCTGCTTGCCTGCCCGGCAGTCTCGAAGCTCGCCAAGCCGCGACAAGCGGCGGTCGTCACCCGTCTAGTTCAGGGCATCGACATCCACCCGGTCGCGATCGAGATCGCGCGCGCGACCCTCCTGCGAGCCCTCCCGGCGCCACCACCCGACGGCCGAGCGTCGCTCCGCATCTACCAAGGGGACTCGCTGCTAACGCAGCGCGACCTGAAGAACGCCGACACGCTCTCCCTGCTGTGGGAGGCCAAGGGCACCATCCGGATCGAGACGCCGAAAGGCGCCGAGATCCTCCTGCCGCACAGCTTCGCGAGCCAGCCGAACTTCCACGAGGATCTCCGACGGATGGTCGAACTCGCACAGGACGCTGCCAAGCCGCCGCTTGACGCGGACATCCTCGCGAGCGTCCCCGCCCGCGACCGACCGGCCCTGCAGGCGTGCCACGAGGCGTTCCGACGCATCATCGCCGCCGAAGGCAACTCCGTCTGGACGTGGTACCTGCACAACGTCACGGGCCCGTACCGCATCTCGGAATCGAAGATCGACCGCATCGTCGCCAACCCGCCATGGGTCCGCATGGCGGAGATCCAGGACGTAACGCGAAAGCGTGCGATGGAGGACTTTGCCGACAAAGTCCTTGGAATCTGGACCGGCGGGAAGCAAGCCCCCCACTTTGACATCGCGTCGCTTTTTCTCAAACGGACGCGCGAGTTGTATCTCCACAAACCCTCCACGGACCCGGCAGGTTGGCTTGTCAAGAAGGCGGCAATGTCGGCCGGCAGCTGGCAGGCATTCCGCGAATGGCGGGAGCCCATCGCCGGTCAGACGTTCGATCTCCAAGCAGTCCAGCCATTCGGCGGCGGCGATGCGCGCCGCCCCTGCATCCTTCTGGACCGGATTCCAGCCACGCGAGTCGGTGGGGAGGCGCCAACCATCAATGTCTCGATCACGCCCGGGGCTCGACGCCCGAAACAATCCAACACTCTGCGCGACGCGAATCCGTCCCTGCGTTTCGTGGCCGCATCCGAACCGCCGCCTGCAGCACCGTCGGGGTATCTCGGTCTCAACAAACGCCCACTGGTTCGTCAAGGCGCAACCATCGTTCCCCAGGTACTCTGTTACATCGCGGCAACGGCCCCTGCCAGCTCGGAACAATCCGTCACGATCACGACCTGGAGATCCTCGAAAGCTCCTTGGAGCAGCGTCCCTCCGCAACAAGGAACGATACCCAAGCACTGGATCCAGAGCCTGCTCCGGTCAAGCGAACTTCTGCCTTTCGCCTTCTCGACGCCCGCGCCCCGGGTGATCATCCCGATGTCGACCATCGGGGGCCTGCACGCTGACCCTGTAGCCGAGGCCAACTTCTGGGGCGATCTGGAAGCCGTGTGGCAGGAATACCGACCGACCGGCAACAGGTCCCCGGAAACACTGCTCGAACGACTGGACTACAACGCTTCACTGTCCCGGCAACTGCCCTTGCCAGAAACCGACGCAATGACGCAGGTCATGCATCCCGCTTCGGGCGACATCATGCGCGGTGCACGCGTGATACCCGGGAGGGCAATCGCCGACAGCTCAACCTACCGGTACAACACCCAGACACCGGAGGAAGCTGCCTACCTGGCGGCCCTCCTGAACGCCGAAGCCCTGCGTGAAGCCTTTCTCCAGTCCCGTCGCAGCGGGCGCCATTTCCACGCTCATCCATGGGTGCGGGTCCCCATCCCGAAGTTTGATCCCGGCAATCAGCGCCATCTCCGACTGGCGGCACTCACAGAGCAGGCCGAGAACGTCGTCGCCAGCTGGCTTGACGAAAACCTTCCAGACACGCCCGCCAAGGCCCCATCGCAACCGGCCTTGTCACGGCGAATCCGTGGAGCACTTCAGGCCGCCGGCATCATGAGCGCGATCGACGCCGAGGCACGCAGGGTCCTTCCGGACCACACCACCGCGACTGACGCTACACAGCTCTTCGACCAGCCGGAGTGAACGGGCCGGCCCGAAGCTTGCGACCGAACCTGCTGGCAAACAGGATGCACAGTCACCATCTACTGCGCGGAAACGCGGCTCCGAGGCCTGGCCGCTCATGCCGCTTAGTCGTTGCTGCGAATCAGTTCTTCCATGCCGCCACCGCCCAATCCGAAGATCTACCACATCGTGCATGTCGATCGTCTGAAGTCGATTGTGGACGATGGATACCTCTGGAGCGATGCGCACGTCAGCACGCTCGGAGACACCGGTCCCGTCATCGGCATGCAGTCGATCAAGGCCCGGCGCCGAACCAACGAACTGCAGAGTCATCCGGGATTATGTGTCGGCGATTGCGTACCGTTCTATTTTTGTCCTCGATCTGTCATGCTGTATCTCATCCATATGGGTAACGCCCCGGGCCTCGAATACCGTGGGGGACAGGATCCGATCGTGCATCTGAGAGCAGATCTTCGAGAAACTGTCGCCTGGGCAAAGCAAGAGGGACGTCGTTGGGCTTTCACCCTGTCGAACGCAGGCAGCTTGTACTTCCAGGATCGGGACGATCTCGATGATCTTAAAGAAGTCAACTGGGACGCCGTGGAAGCGCAAATGTGGAGCGCAAGCGAGGTCAAAGAGGGGAAACAAGCGGAGTTCCTGATTGAAGAGGCCTTCCCGTGGACACTTGTCGAGCGTATTGGCGTTCGTACGCTGGAAACCCAGCGCCGCGCCCGAGCGGCGATCGGGGATGACGAGCACCGACCAACCGTGTCCATCCAGCGACCGTGGTATTACTCCTGACTGGGAGGAGTCGCAATGATCGAGTTCAAGACCGGTGACGTCCTTACCGAAAACGCCGAGGCGCTGGTCAATTCGGTGAACTGCGTCGGCGTCATGGGCCGAGGGATCGCACTCCAGTTCAAGAAGGCCTTTCCCGACAATTTCGCCGCCTATGCGGCCGCATGTGACCGTGAAGAAGTGCGGCCCGGCCGAATGTTCGTCTACGAAACGCGGCAGATCACGAACCCGCGCTACATCATCAATTTTCCGACCAAACGCCACTGGCGCGGCCGGAGCAGAATGGCCGACATCGACGCCGGGCTTGATGCCTTGGCCAACACGATCCGCGAACGGGAAATCCGTTCGATCGCGATTCCTCCTCTTGGCAGCGGACTCGGCGGATTGCCATGGGAGGACGTCCGCTGGCGCATCGAGCGGGCGCTGGGCGACCTCCAGGACCGTGTGCGCGTGATCGTCTATGAGCCTGTCGGGGCTCCGGCAGCCAGCTCGATGCCACGTCATCACGAAACGCCCGCCATGACTCCTCCCCGCGCGACCTTGGTCGCGCTCATGGATCGCTACCTAAGCGGGCTGCTCGATCCGTCCATGACATTGCTTGAGGTGCACAAGGTGCTGTACTTCATGCAGGAAGCTGGTCAGCCGTTGAGGCTTCGATACCAGAAAGCGCCCTACGGGCCCTACGCAGACAATCTGCGACACGCCCTGAACATCGTCGAAGGCCACTTCGTATCCGGCTACGGTGACGGCGGGGACGAGCCGGACAAGGAACTCGAGCTTCTTGATGGCGCTGTGGAAGAAGCGAACAATTGCCTGGCTCAGCAGCCTGAAGTCCAGCACCGACTTGAACGCGTCGGCAACCTTGTTGCTGGGTTCGAAACGGCATTCGGCCTAGAACTTCTGGCAACGGTTCACTGGGTGATCACAAGGGAAGACGCGAGCACCATGGACGCTGTGATGGCAGGTGTGCGTGAATGGAATGACCGTAAGCGGGCTTTTTCCGAACGTCAGGTAAAGCTTGCGGCTAGGAAGCTCGTCGATGAGAACTGGGTCAGCCTTCAGGCCATCCAGGCATCTTGAGGTGACTCACTCGCGCCGCGTGGCTGCCAGGAGTTGTCGCGCTTTGAATCCGAGAGCGGGCGTGTAGTTGACAGTCGTCGCGAAGTCCGCGTAGTCGGGCACGGCTGCGAACCTGAAGCTGTCGCGGACCCCCGTGATACAGGTATGAGGACCGAAAGTTCAGGCAGCTTCGAATACCGCAACGACCTTTCAATGCGCCGTCGCGCTGGACGGCGCCCAAGGCGTCCGTCCTATGACCCGGGGCGAATCGTTATTCGTTAGGTGACGCATGGCCAAGTTGGAATGTCCCCTCTGCCGCCGTCGATATTGATGACCTTGCCGGTCTGGCCAATGATGACGCCGACGTCGTTAACCTGCCGTTCCCGGTAGAGCTTGTTCGCGACTGGTGGCAGCCATCGGCGTGTGGAGGCTTGCACCGGTTCGTCCGCGTCGGGTCAGTTGCTGCTTGGTGAAAACCTCTTCAAAACCAAGATCCGGCCGCATATTATTGCCACCATTCCAACCCAGATTCTTGTCGCTCCAGAGGGAAGACATGACTGAACGAAGCGAGGACTCTTCGCCCGGCACCCCATCTCCGCAGGAGAGAGGCTATCAGCCGAGCAAGCGACCGATTGTGGTGTATGACGGCTACACTCCGCCATCTCCGCCGAAAACTACTGGCGAGCGCGCGCCAAAACCATCCAACGATTAGGATTTCAGCCCCCAGCCTAGTAGAGGGCACCATGCCCGAACGTAACGGCGCTCCACGGCCCGCACCGGAGCCTTCGACAACGTTTACTGAGAAGGGCTATCGGCCATCTGCGCCGCCTCCCAAACCGACAGGCCAAGAAACATCGAAGCCGTCAAACGACTGAGCCTACCGAGCGGCGGTTACCCGCAAATGTAAGCTCCGAATCTCGTCAGGATCGAGGTAGACCAGACGCAAGCCCCACCCAGAGTGGGGACCAAGATCCACGTCTTTGAT
>VXPS01000081.1 GCA_009839425.1 Chloroflexota bacterium | reverse complement strand
GTGGGCGCGGTTTTGTGTATACCATACTGGTCTCGCGGGGGGCGGGGGCGCCGACCTGCTGCCAGGCGCCCTCGACGGGCGCGCGGACGTCGATGTCCTCGAGTTCCACAGACGCCAGCGCCGCGTACGCGGCCGCATGGGACTCGCTGTGGTCGTGAGGCTCCGGCTTGGAGCCCGGGTGATCGGCAATGGCGGCCTGGGCGGCGGCCGCCACGGCGGCATCCGCTTCCTGGGTACAGCCCTCGATCGCCCCCGCGTGCGCCGCGGCCGCTGCGAGCGTCAGCGCGGAGCCTGTCGTGATCGCCAGCACGAATCTGGACATGCGTCGCCTCCCCTGCCGCCGAGCCCCGACAGTACAGGATTGCCGGTGTAGCGGGAGTTATGCGGCCCCGGGGACCTTGCCGCGATCCTGCACGCCTGTTGACACTCAGGCCCGGCTGCTGTTCGGTGCGTCTGGATACACGGGAGGCCGCCATGAAGCGCCTGATGCTCGCCCTGGCTGTGGCCGTTCTCATGGCATCGCCGGCAGCGGCGATGGACTGCGGCGATTCTGGAGAAGCGGGCACGCAGGCTTGGCTGGATTCCTGCCTACTCGCGCTGGCCGACGACAGCGCGTTCGGGCCGATGAAGCCGTTTGGGCTGGATTGGATCGTTGCGGACAATCAGCTGTGCCAGTTGTTCTTTCCAGGCCTGCCCGCTGACTCCACGGTGAGTTGGACAGGTGAATGCGTGGACGGGAAAGCACACGGTGAGGGCCGTATCGATGCCCGGGGTTCTTGGGGGTATGGCACTTCCGTCGGCACTGTACGGGAAGGCAGGAGGCATGGACGGGGAGTGACGACGTACGCTGATGGCAGTCGCTACGAGGGCGACTTCGTCGATGGCAAGGAGCACGGACGGGGGGCGATGACGTGGGCCAACGGCAACCGCTACGAGGGCGATTTCGTCGACGGCGAGCGTGCCGGACGCGGGGTGTTCACGTGGGCCGACGGCGGCCGCTACGAGGGCGACTTCGTCGACGGCGAGCGTACCGGACACGGGGCGATCACGTGGGCCAACGGCAACCGCTACGAGGGCGATTTCGTCGACGGCAAGCAGCACGGACAGGGTGTATTTTCGTGGGCCAACGGCGACCGCCACGAGGGCAACTTCGTCGACGGCGATCGGCACGGACAGGGCGCATTTACGGGGGCCAACGGCGACTATTACGAGGGCGGCTACGCTCGCAACAGGCCACACGGGTATGGGACGTACATCAGCACTAGTGGCAAGCGCTACGACGGTCAGTGGCGCAACGGCTGTTTCGGGGAACGCGGTGGCACATGGGTGACGATTGGTGCATCTCGCGAAGAATGCGGTTTCTGACTTGTGAGCATGAGTTTGATTCTCCCGCGCCGTTGAGACAGAATCTATATTCCGTCTCATTTCGTGCAGGGGAATAGCCCGCTGCGACCGCAGGCCTTGGCTCCCTGGGCCTTGTACGCGCCTTTGATTCCGCTAAATCGGGCACATCCATATACGGAAGTGTCTCAGATGGTGCAGCCATTTTCGGTTGGGTCGCGCCGACAATGAACGTCCCCGCACCGACGCCGAAATCGATTGGCATTAAGTCGCTTCTCGCCAGATGATCATTCCGCGCAGCTGCGGCTCCGTCGTGGTTCCGAGTCGCAATACCAGCGCGCGCGTGGCGTGCGCATACGTCAACAGACAACTGTCGGCGCGAGTTCCTGGAACCGGCAGTACCCGTTGGCCATCCGCATCTGGCGGGGCGTGCGGCAGTCCGGCTCGAACAGCGCGGGACTGCCCACCAGGATGCAGAGTGCCTGGGCGCGGGACGTCGCGACGTTGAAGCGGAAGCGGTTGTACAGGAATTCCATGCCGCGCGGCGCGTCGTCCGCACTGGATGACGTCATGGAATAGATGACCACGGGCGCCTCCTGCCCCTGGAACCGGTCAACCGTGCCGATCCGGTCCGCAAGGTTGGGCAGGGCCTCGACGAGCGCGGTGACCTGGGCATTGTAGGGAGCGACGATGAGGACGTCGTTCACCGTGAGCGCACACACCGTGCCGTCCCGATCCCGCCATTCACCGTCGTCCAGCAGGTCCGTGACCAGACGCCGGATGCAATCGACCTCCTCGGGGGCGCGCGCCTGGTTGCCGCCATGCACGACGGGCACGTACCGCAGGCCCGACCCGAAGAGAGCCGATTCGCGGCCGGACCGCTGAACGACGGCCTGCTGCTCGAGGCCGGGCACGGCTTCGACCCTCCCCTCGTAGTAGATCTCGGACGTGAAGCGGGCAATGTCGGGATGCAGCCGGTAGGTCTCGGCGAGAAACAGGCCCAGCTCCGGCGGCATGGTGTCGGCGCCGTCCAGCAGGTGGTAGAGCGCGGACACCTCGCTCCCCTCCGGGTGGCTGCTCTGGAGCGGCTGCTCGAGTTGTTGCGGGTCGCCCAGCAGCACCAGGCTCCGGGCCGCCGGGGCAGACGCCAGCACGTTGGCGAGCGACATTTGCCCGGCCTCGTCGACGATCAGGACGTCGACGCTCTGCTCGAAGTCGGGCCGTGCCCAGCACCACGCCGTGGCGCCCACCACATCGGCGGTCGCGTTCGCAAGCGCGGCGCGTACGGAACCGTAGTCCTGCACGCGGTCGATCCCCCACTCACCGTCGTACCGCCCCTGCTGGCGATGGACGAGGGTGATTGGGAGACTGTCGTGACTGGCCCGCCGCGCGGTGGCTTCCAGCAGGTTCACGATCACCTTGTGGCTGACCGCCGTGACTCCCACCCTGAGGCCGGCCCGGACGAGCGCGCAGATGACCGCGGCGCCCGTGTGGGTCTTGCCGGTGCCGGGCGGGCCCTGGATGGCCAGCACATGGCCGTCGAGTTCGACGGCGATCCGACAGGCCGCGTCGACGGGATCCTCGCCGTGGCGCAGCAGCGCACCGTCCGGGGTCCCGGCCGGGGGTGATCGGCGGCGCAGGAGGTCGGCCACGGCGCGGTACGGGGGCCCGAGCTCCAGCCCCTGATGGAGGACCGCCTCTCCCAAGCGCATCAGTGATTCGCGTAGTGCGTTGGACCGCACGTGATTGTGCAGCACCACCGTGCCGGGATGGATGTCCGCCGTCGCCCTTGATTTCCTGATGTCGATGGTGCCGTCGGCCAGATGGACGGCAGACACCGTCCCGATCCGGACCCCATCGGGATCGAACGCCGTGTCTCCGGTTCGGGCGTCGAGTTCCTGCGGTGGAAACCGGTACCGCTCAAGAGGCGCCGCGCCAGGTTCCACGGTCGCCAAATGCGTGAGACCGCGGATGGCCCGGCGTTCGTCATCAAGGTCGGCATCTTCCAGTTCCAGCAAGCGGAAATACTCCCACCAGCTGGCTTTGTCCTCCCGGCGATGGAATTCCATCATGTGGGCCAGTGCGAAGCGGGCACGCTCCGTGCCCGAACGCTCGTCCGGTTCGACCGGCACGCCCTCGAGAAGGTTCCGGCGGAGGTGCTCGAGATCCTGATCGAGTTCGCTGATCGCCGCCGACGCCTCACCCGACCGAAGGTCGGGACGCGGGATCGCGTGACCGTCGGCGATTGCCTCGTCACGCAGCCGCTCGAGCCAGTCGCGGAGCCGCTCGGCCGATTCGCAGTCCTCACGGTTGTAGGCCTCGACGATGGCGAAGTGGGCGCCAAGGGCCGGATTGGTATCGCCCGCGGCGATCGCGTGCTCGACGATCCGGCGGCTCCCCGCCGCCTCGCGGAGATCCTGGCCGCGGCAGTACCCGAAGAACGGCTCGAGATCCTTGATCGAGTACCGCTCAACGCCGGCGATCAGGGCCCGTTTCACGACCGCGTGCAGGTCGACGAAGGCGCCGCCCCGCAGGAGCGCGTCCAGCTCGACCTCGCGGGTGGCGTGCCGCCCCATCAGGCGCTTGAGGGCCGTGGGCTCGTAGGGAGCGAAATGGTAGATGTGGGCACCCGGGTTCCGGGCCTGGATCGCTGTCGCGAGGTCCATGAACCGCTCGAATGCGGCGCATTCCTCCGCGAGGGTCTGCGCGCGGAGTGCGGTGTAGCCGGCGGGGCCCTCGGGCGCCTGGGTCACGTAGCCGAGGAGATACTCGCGGACGCCGGACTCCGCGAAATGGTCGCCCTCGAAGTCGAGAAAGATGTCGTCCAGCGTGGGTGCGGGCAGCCGGGCAAGCCCGTGCCCGGCATCGAGGGGCTCGCGAAGCCTGAAGGTCGGTTCGCCCCGCTCCCGGCCCTGCAGCTGCTGGCGCGCCTGGTCGCGGATCCGGACCAGGGCGTCACGGGATCCGCGCGCCGGCCGCGGGACGGGGTCCAGCGCGGCGAGATCGGCGAGGCGTCCGACGTTGAGGTCGCGGAGCGTCGCGATCTGCTGCGTGGAGATCCCGGCGACGTACCCGAGGTAGTCGTCGCCGCGGCGGCGCTGCTCGCACTGCGCCCACCACGGACAGGTATCGCAGTGCGGCACCTGCTCCGGATAGGTGTCCTCCGGAGCCGCGACGAATTCGACGACGCGCCGTTGCAGGAGGCGCACGTATGCCGCGTACTCGGCGACCCGATAGCTGCGCGGCGCGAATTCCGTGCCGGGCGTCACGACGTGCATGTGTTCGGGCGCGCGCTCCTGAAGCATGGCCAGCAGGTGGGAGTACACGCCGAGCTGGAGCAGGGTGCCTGCCCGCGTGTCGCGCGCGAGCTTGGTGTCGACCACCTCGTACGACCAGTTCCCCAGGCAGCTCGGCGTGGGGACCCGGAGCAGGAAGTCGGCGCGGCCGGACCAGGCGTCATCTTCGAGCGTTGCCTGGTAGATGACGTCGACGCCCTTGCGCATCGCGTCGAGGGTGCCGGCAAGCCCGGTACCGGCAGATGACGCATCGGCGCCAGGGCTGCCGTCACCGGCGATGCTGCGGCCCGTCTGGCGCAGGTGGTCGAGATACGCAGCTTCGTGGCGGCGGCCGCGCTCGCGGAGTGCCTCCATGCGCGGGTCATGGCGGTGCGGGCGTTCCGTCTCGCCCCGCGCCGCGGCGCGGTCCAGGGACGTCAGGTGCCGGCAGCCGAGAAAGTTGCCGAGATCGGTCGGCGCGAGCACGAGTTGATTGGCGACTAGTTTCATGGTGGTTGAACTCTACGTGGGTTTCGAGGGTCGACGACGGCCTTGGTCGGGCAGACGGTCGGTTTCGGATGGGGATGCGCCGGCAACTTCTGCGCGGTTGCCAGGGCGACGGCCTGGCATTCCTGTCATCGGGATGCGGATGGCGCCGTCGGGACCGGCAGGGTTTGGCTGGACGGGAACACGATCAATGAGGTTCCGGCACCGCGGCTAGAACGGGACGTCTTCGCCGTCGTCCAGGGTCTCCGGCGGGGCCGTCACGGCGACGGGATGGGTGCCGCCGGTCGAAGTCGGTCGTTGCGGCGGCGGCGCGCTGGCCTTCAGACGTGCGAACGCCCCGCCGTCGGATCCTGCAGCCAGAGACGGATCGTCCCTGGGCGGCGCGAACAGCAACCGGAAACCGGGCGCCCGGGGATTGTCGCTGGCGTTCGGGAACACCATGACCAGCGAACCGGCGGGCACCACGATGTCCTCGTCGTCGGGCGTGCGGCCGCCGATGTACGCGCGGCCGGCGGCACTCGTGCGTTCCCACAGGCCGGCAATCTCCTGCAGCGCGCCGCTGTCCGGGCGGGAGCGGTCTTGAACCATGGCTTCGATCCTCCTCGGGTTGCGATCTTCCGCAGCACACGCGCAACGGATCCATCGCGGTGGCCACGTTTCCCGGGCGCAGGCGCGTGGGCCGTCGGCGGTCAGGGAATGGGGCGGCCGAACCGCGGTCGGTGTCGGGCAAACAGGGCGGGCCCCGGCATCGAGGCCGTCTGCTCGCTGCTGGCCGGAAGCGCGAACTCGCGCGCCGGCGTCACCCAAATTCGGTAGGGCTGAGTTTTCTGCACGACGGCGGTTGATACGGGTGGCCGCGGCGGTCGACGTCGGTGGGAACTCCGTGCGCCGAGGAGGGAGACTCGACGTCAGGTGCGGTACCGGAACCAGCGCGCAGGTTGGTTGTGACGTCAGCGAACTCTCTGCCGGGACATCCCCCCGGATCGCGATCAGGCCCGCGGAGATACGAGCGGTGACCGCCTCGGCGGCTCGACCGCGGTGCAGGGAGGCGGCGTGGTCTGGGGGCGACATTCGCGGCGATCACGCGCCATGGGGAACATGGGAAAGCGATCAAGCGACGGCTCGTGACGGGGCGTGGCGCCCACAAGGGGGGGGGGCGCAGGGGGCGGTTGTGGGTGTTTTGGGACCGCCCCCGGGGCCGCGGGATAAAGGCCGCCCGAGGGGGGGAAGTAGGGGGGGG
>VXPS01000099.1 GCA_009839425.1 Chloroflexota bacterium | reverse complement strand
TTCTCAACGCCCCCCGGCGGTTCGTGCTAACTCAAAGGGTTCGCGCATTGTTGGAGGCTTTAGGCGCGGTAGAACTCAGCTAAGACATAAACGAAGCCGTGGTGACTGCGGAAGCGCCGACCTCGGGAGGGAGGCGCATCGACCTGCTGATCGAATGGCGGGATTCGTCGGAGAGACAATACGCAGCCGCCATCGAAGCCAAGCTCGGCCATCACGTCACCAGCGGTCAACTGCCTGCCTATCGAAATCATCTCTGGAAAGTCGCAAAGGAGCGCAGGTGGCTGGCGGTGGTCGCGCCACGGCTTACCGCCCGCACCGACAGGACGCTCCGGCGAAACCGTGACTGGCGCTGGGTGGCGTGGCGCGATCTGCTGGTCGCCCATGAACGCTCTTTGCCGGACGAGTACGACGAAATCGAATACCTCCAGTTCCGCAGAACCCTTTGGGACCAGACCGGCTGACATGCGCCGTAGTCCTTAACCAACCGAAAGGAGGCCGGCGACATGTCTTTCGCCTTGCCGGATAGCTATCGAGCATATTGCACGGACGCTGCGGTTCGCACGGCCGTCGATCACCTCTTGTCCTCTGCGGACAAGAAAACGGGACTCAGTCTTCCAGCCGATATCGACTGGAGCGACCTGCCGGCTTTCCACCGGGCGGTACTGTCGGCGCATCAGGTAAGGTGCGAGCGGGCTGTATTCCTGTTTGACCTCTGGGATGCCGTCTGGGAACCCGCCTTGGCCGAGTCCGGACTCCGGAGCGATCTCGATCCTTGGACCGTCGCCGATACTGAGGAATGGCAGGGCCGAAGCTCGATACGAAGACCGTCTGGGACAATCGCTGGTTCGGTCGCAATTTCAACGTCGGCGGCCGTTATGTCGTCGCACCGGGTGTCTCCGACGACTCTGTGCAAGCAAAGCTGTCACTTCAGTTTTGGGGTGCGGACGACACGGATCATACGACCGGATACAGCTTCGGCGGCGACTGGCCGGAACAGGATATCGAGGACGGTTGCGCTTGGACGGCCGAAAGCCTCGCACCGATTCGGGAGGACGGTACCATTGCCTTGGAGTCCCTTCGCAAGGCGGCTGGCGATGCTCTGGCCGCGGTCAAATCCGTTCTGCTGGAGTAACCGCCCAGGATGTCAGCCTTGGAGCACGATTCCGCGCCGCCATTTTGCGGCCTGCGGGTTCGTGCTTGCGGCGCTGGTGAATGCAGGTCACGCTTGGCGCTGTCCGTCAAAGCAAGAGGCTGCCGGTGGAATCGCTTGAACCGTGGATAACGTCCGTCATTTTGATTGCGGGCTTCGCGTTCCTTTGCAGCCAGATCGACCGCGTGCGTCGCGACGTTGGCGAATTGCGCGAACGCATGGCCCGTCTGGAAGGATTGTTCGAGGGCTTCACCAAGCGGGAGACGAGTTGACGAGGCCGGAGCCGGAGGTTAGCGGATAGTCGATAGCGCCTCGCCCGCCGACGCTCTATCGCGGGCGGGGGCGGACCCGTTATGGGCTGAACGCCGGGGCCTCTTCATTCATGGCCGACTTCTTCCCGACGCCGCCGGTCGACGCCGTTCGGGACCACGACAGCTTGCCTTTGGTAACTTTTCAGTTACTATATTGTTGTGATTAACGTTGAGGAATATGTCGATGTCCGAGGCCGCAGCCCTTTCGCCGGATGGTTCGACAGCCTCGGCGCATCCGCGGCGGCCAAGGTGACAACCGCGCTGGTCCGCATGGAACAGGGGAATCTTTCCAATGCAAAGAGCGTCGGCGCCGGCGTTCTCGAATATCGCATTCACTACGGTCCCGGATACCGGCTCTATTTCGGCCGGGACGGCGACAGGCTGATCGTGCTTCTGGGCGGCGGAACGAAGGTGCGCCAGCAGCGCGACATAGAAGCCGCCCGCCGCCTCTGGCGGGAATATGGGCGGCGCAAGCGGGAGGAGGGTTGACGGCCATGCCATTGACACGCGACTTCAAGGAGACGGTCCGGGCGCGGACCGCGCGGGACCCCGACTTCCGCGAAGCGCTGCTCGAAGAGGGGGTGCAATGCCTCCTTGCCGGCGATGTGGAAACCGGGAAATCGGTGCTGCGCGACTATATCAACGCGACGATCGGCTTCCGGGAGCTCGGCGGACTGACGGACAAGTCCCCGAAGAGCCTGATGCGGATGCTCGGCCCCCACGGCAATCCCCAGGCCCGCAACCTGTTCGAGATCATCGCGCACCTCCAGGAATGCGAGGGGCTGCATCTGACGGTTCGGGCCGAGCGGTAGTCCGAACGACGGCCGCCATTCATCGCCCCCTTTACCAATATCAAATAGAGCGTTTATTGACATTACAACATATACTGCTTGCAGCTTCGACAAAAGCGTGTCGGGGTCGGTCCCGACCGACAAGGCAAGAGGCTGGCGGTGGAATCGCTCGAACCCTGGATAACGCCTGCCATCCTGATCGCGGGCTTTGCGTTCCTCTGGAGCCAGATCGACCGGGTGCATCGCGACGTTGGCGAGTTGCGCGAACGCATGGCCCGTCTGGAAGGACTGTTCGAAGGTTTCACGAAGCGGGAGACGAACTAACGGGGCTTTGCCGGGTAGCGTCCGGCCTGACCTCATTCGTCGCCCCGGACCCCGATCCGGGGCCCAACCTCGACCGGTTCGGCTTGGTGCGAACGCCGGAAGATGGCCCCCGGATCTCCGCTCCGCTCCGTCCGGGGCGACGGTTGAGGCTGTGCGGACGAGCCCGTTTCAGTCCGAACGGGCCGCCCCGCAAGCCCCGGAATGCGCCCGGAAGCCGCCGCCGGGGTCAGGCGGCGAGGGGGGCGTAGTCGTCCAGGAGTTTGAGCGCTTCGTCGCGGCTCATGTCCGGGATTTCGAACAGCACGCGGTCGAACCCGGCGTCCCGGCAGGCGGCCAGCTTGTCCTTGTCCGGCGGCGCGCGGAACAGCGTGACCTGCAACTCCGACATATCGCGGCCGGCGGCGTCCGCATGGGCGCGCAGGCGGTCCATCTGTTCCTTCGGGTCGAAGCCCGGCCGCGGGCGCGGCAGCCAGCCGTCGCAGTAATCGACGACCCGGCGAAGCGTGTAGTCGGTCTCGCCGCCCATCAGGATCGGCGGGTTCGGCGTCTGCACGGGCTTGGGCCAGGACCAGCAGGATTCGAACGACACATGCTCGCCGGAGAAGGACGCCTCGTCCTCCGTCCAGAGCTTCTTCATCGCCAGCACGCGCTCGCGCACGATGGCGAACCGGGTGCGGTAGGTCGCGCCGTGGTCCTCCATCTCCTCGACATTCCAGCCGCCGCCGAGGCCGAAGACGAAGCGCCCGCCCGAGAGCCGGTCGAGGCTCGCCACGACCTTGGCCGTCACGATGGGGTCCCGCTGCGCCAGCAGGCAGATGCCGGTGCCGATGGTGAGCTTCTCGGTGGCCGCGGCCGCGAAGGCGAGCGCGACGAACGGGTCGTGCGTGTGCGCATAGCGCTTCTGCAACGGGCCGCCGGCGGGGAAGGGGGAGCGCCGGCTGGTCGGGATATGGGTGTGCTCGGGCACGAAGAGCGCCTCGAAGCCCCGCTCTTCCAGCGCGACGGCAAGCTCGGAAATGTCGATGGAATAGTCGGTCGGAAAGATGAAGACGCCGGTTTTCATGTGCGGGGCGTGTCCTTTTCTTCATAGCGGGCAAGGCGCTCGGCGATCTCCTCTTCGCTGAGGATGCCGAGTTCGACAATGTTGGCCTTCAGCGCCAGCAGCCAGCGCTCATAGTAGCCGAGGCCGTCATAGAGCTCCTGGGGCAGGTCCTCCTGGCCGCGCCGGCTGCTGTCGCTGGTCAGGCGCGGGTCGTGGTCCTGGAGCAGGACCTTCATCGCGTCCACGCGCTTGCCGAAAGTGTCGGGCGGCGTCTCGTCGCGTTCGACCGGGCCGGCGTTGCGCCCACCATAGTCGCTGACGAGGCCGGGGGTAGCAGGGGAGGTTGCAGCCATCAGATAGTTCACCGAGAGGTCGCGGGTAAGGGACCAGGCGCCGGAGAGCGGCGCATAGCTCATGCCCGAAACCGCAGCCGGACGCAAACCCGCCGCCCGGACGGCGCGGGCCAGCTCCGAGGGTTTCACGAAGCGCCGGAAGCTGTGCGTGCCGGGCGGCAGCCAGCGCAGCAGGTATTCCGCGCCGATCTTCGCCTTGAGCAGGCTCGCCGCCGTGCGGTTGAGGGTCGAGAACAGCATCAGACCGCCGGGTTTCAGCAATGCCGCCGCCGCATGCACGAATGCGCCGAGGTCGGGGACATGCTCGACAAGCTCCAGCGCGAGAACGGCGTCGAAGCGCCTGCCGGCGAGCAACTCGACCGTGGCGCAGCGATAGTCGATGTCGAGGCCGGCCGCCTCGGCATGGGCGCGCGCAATGGCGACGGTTTCCGGTTCCGCGTCGATCGCGGTGACGGCCGCGCCCAGCCGCCTGAGCGGCTCCGCCACAAGGCCGCCTCCGCATCCCGCGTCCAGCAGGTCGAGCCCGGACAGCGGGCGGGGCCTGAGCGGGTCGCGGCCGAAACGGTCGGCGATCCGGTCCCGCACCCAGCCGATCCTCACCGGGTTCAGGGCGTGCAGGGGCTTGAACCTGCCCTCCGGGTCCCACCACTCGTCCGCAATGGCGGCGAACCGCCGGGTCTCTTCCGGGTCCAGGGTCGCGCTGGATTCGGTCATCGCAACTTGTTCCAAGCCGGTGGCCGGAATATGTTGCGCCCGCCCGCCGGCGGCAAGCCGTTGCAGGCGGTCGAAGGGTGTTCATGGCGCGTCTCGTCCTGAAATTCGGCGGCACCTCGGTCGCAGACCCGGAGCGTATCCGCAACGCGGCCGAGCGCGTTGCGCGCGAAGCCGATGCGGGGCACGAGGTCGCCGTGGTGGTGTCGGCCATGTCGGGCGTCACCAACGATCTCGTGCGCCAGGTCGCCGCCATCTCCCCGCTCTACGATGCGGCCGAGCACGATGCGGTGGTGGCGTCGGGCGAGCAGGTCACGAGCGGGCTCATGGCGCTCACCCTGCAGCAGCTGGGGGTGCCGGCGCGGTCCTTCCAGGGCTGGCAACTGCCGATCCGCACGGACGGCACCCACGGCCGGGCGCGCATCCGGCAGGTGGAGAGCGGGGCGTTGCGGTCCGTGGCGGCAGCAGGGCAGGTCGCGGTCGTGGCGGGCTTCCAGGGGCTTTCGCCCGACGGGCGCGTCACCACCCTGGGGCGCGGCGGCTCGGACACGACGGCGGTGGCGCTGGCCGCAGCCCTGGAGGCGGACCGCTGCGACATCTATACCGATGTGGACGGGGTCTATACCTGCGACCCCAGAATTGTCCCGAGAGCGCGGAAGATCGACCGGGTCGCGTTCGAGGAAATGCTGGAACTGTCCAGCCAGGGGGCCAGGGTCCTGCAGACGCGCTCGGTTGCCATGGCGATGCGGCGCGGCGTACGACTGCAGGTGCTGTCCAGCTTCGAGGACGCTCCGGGGACCCTGATCGTCGGCGAGGAAGAGATTGTGGAAGAACAGGTTGTTACCGGGGTCGCGGTCTCCCGGGAGGATGCGAAGGTGACGCTCACGGGCGTGGAGGACCGTCCGGGCGTGGCGGCCGCCATATTCGGGCCGCTCGCCGATGCCGAGATCAATGTGGACATGATCGTCCAGAACGTCGCCGACGGCGGGGCGCACACGGACATCACCTTCACCGTGCCCAAGACCGACCTCGACCGCGCGACGGCCCTGCTGAGAGAGGCTGCGCTCGCGTTCGACTCGCTCAAGCCCGACCCGAACGTGGCCAAGGTATCGGTTGTCGGAATCGGGATGCGCAGCCATGCCGGCGTCGCCCAGAGGATGTTTGCGACGCTTGCCGCGCGCGGCATCAATATCGAGGTGATTTCGACCTCCGAGATCAAGATCAGCGTGCTGATCGCCGAGGAATATGCAGAACTGGCGGCGCGCGCGCTGCATACGGCCTATGGACTCGACGGCGACGATTGAACCGGGCGCGCGGGCGCAGCTCGACCGGCTTTGGGCGCGGGGACGGGATTTCCTCGGCTGCGAGGCCGCCATCATGGGCGGCGCGATGACATGGGTCTCCGAGCGCAATCTCGTATCCGCGATTTCGGAGGCGGGCGCGTTCGGCGTCATCGCCTGCGGCGCCATGGAACCCGACCGGCTGGCGCTGGAGATTGCCGGCACGCGGGCGCTCACGGACAAGCCCTTCGGCGTCAATCTCATCACCATGCATCCGAAGCTGGACGCGCTGATCGATGTCTGCGGCGAGGCGGGCATCAGCCACATCGTGCTGGCGGGCGGCTTGCCCGGCCGCGCCGCCATGCGCCGGGTCAAGGGATGGGGAGCCCGCCTCATCTGCTTGTGTCTGTTATTCACATCTGACGCTGCCGACGATCTTACGCGTGTAGGT
>VXPS01000049.1 GCA_009839425.1 Chloroflexota bacterium | reverse complement strand
TGGTCGGGACGGTGATGTGAAAAATCGACACGCCGCCGCCCACGTCAGCACGCCCTGGTAGTTCGATACCGCGATTTCGTGAATGGCCGTGTCGTCGCCGTAGGCCGCCGCCCATTTGCGCTTGAATTCCGCGTTCTCGGGTGTGTCAAGCTCCTGGCTGTAGTTGTAGGCAACCATGATCCCGTTGCCCTCTTCCGCGGTCAGTACCTTGTGTTCGTTGCCCACGCCCAGGGTCGTGGACGCTAGGGGGATCCGGGCCTTCATGCCGGCCGCGGCCCATTGCCGGAAGAACGACAGGTGGGCGCCGCCGACCAGGGGCGCGATGACCAGGTCCGGGGCTGTCGACTGGATCTTCGCGATCGTCGATCCGAAGTCCGAGACGTCGAGCGGAAAGAAATCGACCGAGACGGTTTCACCGCCGTTGTCGCCCACGTACTTCTGGATCCACTTCGCCGTGATCTGGCCGTAGTTGTAGTCGGCCGCGAGGATGTAGATCGTACGGGCTCCCACCTTGTTCATGGCGTAGGGCACGAGCGCCTCGACCTGCTGGGCCGGAGTGACGCCGTTGATGAACATGTTGCGGTCGCAGACCCCGCCCTCGTACAGCACGTTGTAGAAGTACAGCGTCCCGCTCCTGCGCAGGATTTGGCGAATCGCTTCGCGTGAGGCCGACAGGATGCCGCCATGGACGACGTCGACCTGGTCCTCGCGGGTGAGCTGCTGCGCATATTGGGAATACAGCGCCATGTCGGACTGGGTGTCGTAGGCGACCACTTCGATGGGCCGCCCCAGCAGTCCGCCGGCGTTGTTGATGTCGTCCACGGCGAGTCGCATCGCCATGTCCATCGGCTTGCCGTAGGCGTCGAAGATGCCGGAGGTGTCGAGGATGGATCCGAGCTTGATGGATTCGGCTGCGGCCGCCGGGTACCCCAGAAGGGCGACACCGGTCAGTGCGGCGCTGCCACCGAGAAAATGGCGACGGTTGATGGACATACGGAAATCCTCCTGTCGGAGCCCGCTCGGGCCCGTCTTGGGTTGCTGGCAGGCACGGCTGTCATGCCTTGCCCTTGTCCTTGGTCTTGATTCGATTGGCGTAGTCGGCGGTGCGGCCGGCCAGGTTGGGATCGAAGTCGAGGCCGATTTCCGCCCCCATCTGCTTCATCGCCGGCAGCCGGACGGCCATGCCGAGGATCTGTTCCATCGCGGCGCCGAAGGCGTCTTCGGCCGCGCCTGAACTTCCCGTCGCCGGGCCGGGCCCGCCGATCTGATTGATCCGGATGGATTCGATCTTCTCGACCGGCTTCATCATCTGCGCCATGATTTCGGGGAGGCGATCGAGCTTGCGTTCCTCGAGGCGCATGCGGATCACGGAGTCACTCAACAGGTTCTCCGCCTGGTTCAGCGCCGTGCGTCCCTCCGCCTCCGCCTCCATGCGGGCCTTTTCGGCCGATGCGGCGCTCGCAGTTGCGGAGGCCTCGGCCTTAGCCTTGGCGAGCACCGTGTCGACGTCGGTCTGTACCCGCGCGTTTTCGCGGGCGAGATCCTGTTCCTGGCGCATCCACGCGATCTCTCCCTCGCGCTCGGCGGTGACCCGCTCCTTCTGCGCCTGGACGTTCTCGGAAGCCAGGACCAGTTGGGCCCGCGCTTCTTCCTCGGCGGCCCGGGCGACCGACTCTTCGGCCCGCTTCCGGGAAAGTTCGATCTCGTTGGTGAGCTTCGCCTCCTCGAGCACCAGCAGCGCGCGCATCTCGGCCTTGCGGAGCTCTTCGTCGCTCGTGACCTGGGCGGCCTTCGCCTTCTGCTCGCCATCGATGCGCACGGTCTCCGAGGCCAGCACGGCCGCAGCCCGCGCCTGCTCTGAGCGCGAGCGGGCGTCGGCTTCAAGCTTGTCCAGATGCTCTTGCTGGGAGATCTCGGCCTCGCGCTCGGCCCGCTTGAGCTCGATTTCGCGCTGATGCTGGGCCAGACGGCTCTCCCGGACCGCGATCTCGGTGGCAGTCTCGATCTCGACCCGCGCCTTCCGCTGCGCTGCGACGAGCTCGGCGAGGCGTCGGCGGCCCTGCGCGTTGAAGGCGTTCGATTCGTCGAGCTGGGCCAGATTGGTCTGGTCGACCGACACCAGGGCCGCGGCAATAAGGCTTAGTCCGAGCTTCGCTGCCTGCTCTCCGGCTTCGGTCGCGACGTCCTGCGTGAACGCGCGCCGGTTCAGGTGGATGTCCTCCATCGTCCGCTGGGCGGCGGCGTTCTGGATGGCGTTGACCAAAGCACCCCTCAGCAGTTCGTGGACCGCGCCGCCGTTGCGCGAGATGCGATTGCCGAGCGCCTGGGCAGCGGTCGAAACCCCGTCGCGGGACGGTTCGACCCGCAACTCGAATTCCATGCCGACATCTGCCCGCAGCTGGTCGCGGCACAGGACCGCCTCGCCGCCCGACTGCGTGGCGGAAATGGAGATCGCCGCCATGGAGACGCGCTGCAGGCGATGCACGATCGGCAGTGCCAGGCAGCCGCCGTCGAGGACGACCTTGCGCCCGCCGAGGCCGGTTCGCACCAGCGCCGTCTCCAGCGTCGCCTTCGCGTAGTAGCGCTGGAGGAACCAGATTCCGCAGGCCAGGGCCAGCAGAATGCCGGCAACGGTGTAAAGCCAAACCACAGGTGTTTCCTGTCGTCTCCCGTATCGGGCCCGGGGGCCGGCCAATTCGGCTGACTAGCCCGGACGACAGGGTAGCCGGATTAATTTCCGATTCAACTAGTTTATGCTATCTTATTGTCTGGTAAGATTCTTTACGATCTCGAATTCCATTCCCGTCACGCGTGCAAGGTAGGCCGGGAGCGGGCGTGGCTCGGTGGCGCCACGAGCCATCCGGCGGGCACTCCGATAGTGGCCGCGGGCGGCAAAGTCCGCGGCGCGGGACCTCCAGTCGCCGCCATGAGTATCGACGAGGGCGGCCAGGCAATGAACGCCCTCGTACGTGGACTGGCCCAGCGTGTTCAGGACCGGTGCATGGTCGCCGTGGATCGAGTGGTATGTCTCCCGGAACGACGCATTGGCCTCTGTCTGCAGCGATCCGAAATAGGCGGCCGACGCATAGAAACGGTTGAGAGCCTTCGGCCCGCTTGCCAGCAATACGTTTTCCTCCACCGCACAGGAAAAGCGGACGGTGCTCCGATGGAGGTCCGCTTCCCCGAAGGCCCTGTTGAACATCACGGCGTCCTGGCCGATCAGGGAGACCAGGACGGCATCCGCGCGGCAGCGGCGGATTTCATCCACGAACGGCCGCATGTCCGCAACGCCGAACGGCAGGTAGCGCTCGTAGACGAGGGGAGTGGAGCGGTTGCGCAGGATCCGCTTGGCGAAGGTATGTGAAGCGCGTGGCCAAACGTAGTCGTTACCGATCATGGCCCACCGGCGGAAGCGGTACGTCGCGTGAAGGTGGCCGATCGCGGGGCCCAGCTGCAGCGCCGGGGTTTCACCGATGGCGATCACCCCGGGCGTCCTTTCGCCCCCTTCGTAGAGAGGGGTATAGATGAACGGAACCCTCTGCTTGATCAATTTGCTCAAGCGTTGCCGCACAGCGCTGATGTGCATGCCCACGATCGCATCGATCGCCCGTGCTTCAAGCAGGTCGCTCACGAGCGAATCGACCGGGACCGCGGCTTCCTCGGCCGCATCCACCAGCAACAACTGGACCTGACGGCCGTCGATCCCGTCGCGCCGGTTCAGTTCCTTGACGGCAACCTGCGCGCTGGCGATACAGGACGGCGACCAAATTCCGGCGGCGCCGCAGAGCGGCACGAGCAGCGCAATGCGGTAGTACGAGCCAGGCAGCGGTGACAGCGCATCGAAATCGCGTCCGTACTCCAGCGGCAGGCTGGCCGGATCGCACCGGCCAGCGGCAAGGTCCCGGCCGCTGGAACAGCGTTGCAGCATGCGGCAAGTACAGTTGAAAGTGGTTTCCAAGTCAACTATTTCTTGGGCGACAACTGTGGGTATCGGCATGAGCGACACACCGAGGCCGCTGACTGGCTACTTGTCGTACGTACTGGCCGCGGCGCACCGTGAGGTGCGTATTTCCCTGTCGCACCGGCTGAAGGCTTTCGGGATCCAGATCGAGGCGTGGCGGATCATGGCGACGCTGGCGTCACATCCGGCGGCAACCATGAGTGAGCTAGCCGACCTGGTGCTGATGAACCCCCCGGCCCTGACCAAGCTTGTCGATCGCATGGTGTCGAGCGGGTTGGTGCATCGTCAGATATCGAGGCAGGATCAGCGTCAGGTCAACTTGATCCTGACCGATCTCGGAAAAAAACGGATGTCCCAGATTCGGGCGGAAGTGCAGTCTGAGGACGACGAGATCCTTGCGGCGATTGGATCAGAGAATGTGGAATTGTTTGTGGACATGCTCCAGAAGATCTCTCCGCGCGCGGCTCGGCTCTCGCAGAGGCCACTGCCTCGGCGACTGACCAAGGTTGGCCGCACGGATCTCTAGCCGAGCCTTGGTAGCGCCGGTTCGCAGCGCTGCATGAAACTCCGGTATTGGGGAACCAGCGTGTCGGGCAGGAAGACGCGCTGAGCCTTGTGTCACCATCTGGACCGCCGAACCGGACATCGCTCGTCTACTCCGACTTGCCCGCCGAATGTAGGATTTCCCATTGCGAGAAAGGTATTGGATGTGCGCTTGCCCCCAATCGTGGGGGCAGGTTCATCGCGATTCAGCGGTAGCACAATGCTTGGACCAATCCATCGGGGCTGCTCGATGCTCTTCGTACTGGACCGTGGGGTGAATGCGCGCGTGCTACCGGGCCATCGGGGCCTGCACTTCACCAGATGCCAGATACATTGGCTGCAGCGGATGCTCGGACGACGGGCAACCACCTATTCCGGGGGCTCCCTCGCATTGCCATCCAGTCATTCGAGCATGGAGCCAGCAGGCCCGGAAATGTTCTCGGCGACGGGACGGGTTGCCGGTGCAACGCCTGGCGAACAGGTCGCGCACGACCTCGTTTGCGTGGTTCCAGCCGGCTGCCATTCAGGGAATGCCGCCACCCTCGGCACCCCCGCTGCGCTTCCTGCAAGAGTACCGGGAGGGGGCGCCAGCGACGGGAGGTTGTATGGCCGGTGGGAACGGGCTATAGAGAATATAATTAGAACATAGAAAGATCATCCAGGTGTGCGCTGCCCATTGGGAGTGTCCCGGGAACCCCCACCATGACCTACATTCACGCGGTTGGCATCGATGTCGAAACGACCGGGACGTCCCCCGCTGACGACACGCCGGTCGAACTTGCTGCCGTCGGCCTGCGGTTCGATCCCGCCACCGGCACGCATGACTACTTCCAGAAGATTTTCGACACCTGCATCGATCCGGGACGCGACATTCCCCCGGCCGCGTCCGCGGTGCACCATCTCACCGCGGAGCACGTGCGCGGCCAGCCTCACCTCGCCGCGGCGCTGCACGGCCTCGAGGAGGCGGTGCGGCCCTTCGAGCCCACCCTTCTGGTGGCCCACAACGCCAGTTTCGAGGCAGGCTTCCTGCCCGATCTCGCCGCTAGGCTCGTTCCCGGGAACCCTCGCTGGGCGTGCACCCTGCGCCTCGCACAGCACGTGTGGCCCGACGCGCCGAGCTTTGGCCTGCAGACGCTCCGCTACTGGCGGGGAGTCATGCAGGGCGAGCGGACGACGACCGCCCACCAGGCCTGGTTCGATGCGGCGTGCAGTGCCCGGCTGCTCGTGGAGCTCTGCTTGGCCATGACGGCGGCGGGCGAGACCGTGACCCCCAGGCTGCTCGTGGACCGGAGCCACCAACTGCCGCTGCTCCTGCGGGTCCCGCTCGGCAAGCATAAGGGGAAGCTCTGGTCGGAAGTGCCCGAGGATTACTGCCGTTGGCTCGTGGACAAGGCCGCGGCCGGCTCCGGCGAACCCTTCGACCCGGCGGTGGTGGAGACCGCGAGGGCCGCCCTACGCGGGGAGTTTGCGAAGCCGTCTGATCCGGAGACGCCGGCGGGTGACGGGACCGACGACGACTAGCAGGGACTGCGGTGCTCAATCTGCACAGGTGGTTCCCGGACCGGCGCACAGATGGAGCCGTTCGGCTTCGAGGGGGATCTCGGCAGGGAGGAATCGCGTTCCGGCGCTACCTGGACCGGAGCTGCGGAAGGGTACGTCGCGGTTGGTGCCTTCACGGGAGGGGACGTGGACCGATGATGCTAGCGAACGATGGAACAGTGAGCGCAGCGCAGGCGAGCAAATTCAGAGCTAGGCGGCTCGGGCAGCTGCTGTGCGCGAGGCGGTGGTAAGCGGGCAGACCTGAGCGGGGACGCTGCTGGCCGAGTTCGAAGATCCGGAAGCCGAGAAAAGGAGGCCGGAAAACACGGTCTCCGAACTCACGGCGGCGCGTGGCGAGGCGATCCAAGCGTGCCCGGAACTTACCGCGAAGGCGCCCGACCTTGAGGCGTCGGGGGCAGCGCTCAAGCCGGGCGGGGCCCGGGGGGGGGGCGCGGGGGGGGGGGGGGCGGGCAGAGA